>JAZBNZ010000156.1:0-43632 GCA_036350895.1 Woeseiaceae bacterium | reverse complement strand
CTGCTCGATCTTGTACGCGAGGAAGGCCTCCCGGATCTTGCGGGTCATGAGGCGTTCGCGCGTCAGGAAGTAGTCCCGCGCGAGCTGCTGGGTCAGCGTGCTGCCGCCGGCCTGCACGTCACCAGTGGTGACGAGCTGAAAAAGGGCGCGCATGACACCGATATAGTCGATGCCGGGGTGCTCGAAGAAGCGCCGGTCCTCGGCCGCCACGAAAGCCTGGACGACGTGATCGGGCAGGTCATCGTAGGTCACGAGTTCCCGGCGCCGCTGACCGATTTCCTCGATCAGGTAGCCGTCGCGGCTGTAGATCCGCAAAGGTATCTGCAGCGGGATGTCCCGGATCGTCTCCGGTTTTGGCAACCCGGGCTCCACGTAGTAGTAGGCGCCGGTGACCGCGGCGACGAGGCCGATCGTCGTGGCGAGGCCCAGGCTCGCGATAACGATGCCCGCACGCAGCCAGCGTCGGCGTGATCTGTGACCGGGTTGTTTGTTCACGGGTGCTGCGTCTCGCATAGTTGCCGGAGTTTCGGGTCAAACACAACGGTTATGCGCCGCCTGCCGCGGCACGGCGGCAGTACAGTCTGACCGTACCGGCATTCTCAAACGGTGCGGAAATCGTGGCGATTCTGTGGCAAGGGCCCTAAGCGACTTCGAATGATAGCGACGCCTTCCGGCTAACGCCAACGCTTTGCCGGCGTGTTTCCTGCGGTCGGCGCCGCGAGCCCCCGGCGAAGCGCGATGAAATGCCGTCGGAAAGCGTGACGCGCTTCCCAAATCGGCACACATTTCGGGCCGGTTTGAAATAACGGCGCTAAGCGCGGACCAGTTCACGGAATCAAGTCTGGTGCCGGAAGTAGCATGGCCCTCGAAAGATCGTGATCACAGTCACGTTTTATTTAACATTTTATTGATATATAGTTAAATCGCGTTGCTTAGGGCCGAAGGAACTTTGGCTCGCAACTTACCGACAGGGAAGGAAAAAAGCGTGCTTTTCGGCAAGAAATCTCAACCTTTGTTGGGCCTCGATATAACGACCTCGTCGGTCAAGCTGATTGAACTGTCGCAAAGCGGAAAACGCTATCGCGTCGAGTCCTATTCCGCAGAACCGACTCCGCCATCATCCGTTAGCGAGAAAGCCATCGTCGATGCCAAGGCTGTCGGCGAGGCGATTCGTCGCGCCGTCAAACGAGCCGGCGCCAAGGCAACGGACGTCGCGGTCGCGATCAGCGGCGACGCGGCGATCACGAAAGTCATCCAGATGCCGGCCTCGCTCTCCGAGCGAGACCTGGAAGGCCAGGTCGAAATCCAGGCGGACCAATACATCCCGTTTCCGATGGAGGAAGTCAGCTTCGACTACGAAGTCGTCGGCCCCAACGAGAAGGACCCCGAACTGATGGACGTCCTGCTCGTGGCAACGCGGACCGACAACGTCGAACAGCGACAGTCAGCGGTCAGTGCCGCCGGCCTGCACACGCAGGTTGTCGATGTCGAGGCATTCGCACTCGAGAATGCGTGCCAGCTGATGTCACACCAGATTCCCGACGGTGGCATGGGTCAGTCGGTCGCGGTCGTCGACATCGGTGCCAGCTCGACGACCTTCAGCGTTCTCAAGGATCTCAAGGTCGTTTACACGCGCGACTTCAACTTCGGGGGCCAGCAGCTCACCGAGGAAATCATGCGCACCTACGGCCTGTCGATGGAAGATGCCGGCCGGGCCAAGAAACAGGGCGGCCTGCCGAGCAACTACCAGCCTGAAGTCCTGGAGCCGTTCATCGACGACATGACCCAGCAGGTAAGCCGGTCGCTGCAGTTCTACCTCGCTTCCGGCGGCGGCCGCGAGCAGCCGGACATGATCCTGGTCTGCGGCGGCTGCGCGAACATCCCGGGCATTGCCGACGTGATCTCGAGCCGGGTGGGCATTCCGACCGAGGTCGGTGACCCGCTGGGACAGATGAAAATTTCTTCGAAAGCCAAGTCGCAGGGCGTGAACAAGGACGCCACGGCCCTGTTGACTGCCTGCGGCCTTGCACTGAGGAGCTTCGACTAAGATGCCACGCATTAACCTACTCCCCTGGCGTGAGGAAGAGCGCAAGCGGCGGCAACGTGAATTCGGTGTGGCGATGGGCGGTGCCGTGGTTGCCGGCATTGCGGTCGTAATGGCGGTCATGTTCGTGTTCTCGTCGATGATCGATGCGCAGAATCGTCGCAACGCGCGCCTGACCGATGAGATTGCCATTCTCGAGAAGAGTATCGAGGAGATCGATAGTCTCGAGCGTGACAAGGAACGCCTGCTCGCCCGCATGGAAATTATCGACCAGCTGCAGAAATCGCGTCCCGAGATCGTGCACCTGTTCGACGAGATCACGCGTCAGCTGCCGGAGGGTGTCTACCTCACCGGCATGACCCAGAACGGCAAGCGCGTCGAGCTCCGCGGTGTCGCGCAGTCGAGCACCCGCGTGTCTGCGCTGATGCGCAAGATCGACGCGTCGGAGTGGCTCGCCGATCCCGAAGTAGAGCGCGTGCAGACGACAGACGTGGGCTCGTCGCGGCAAGCCGAGTTCATCCTGTATCTGAAGCAGGCGAATCCGACAGACGAAGACGAGATGGAGGGGCTCTAATGAACTATATCGACGAGCTCAAGAGTCTCGACGTCAATGACATCGGCCGCTGGCCGCTGCTGTTCCGGGCCGGCGTCATTGCGATTACCTTCGTCCTGGTCGTTGGCCTCGGCGTGTACTTCACGATCGTCAAGGACAAGTACCCCCTGCTGACGCGTGCGGAAGCGGAGGAAGAATCGCTCCGGATTACGTTCGAGAACAAGCAGCGCAAGGCGGCGAACTACGATGCCTACCGCGCGCAGCTCGACCAGATCCAGGAGTCCTTCGGCACGATGCTGCGCCAGCTGCCCGGTGAGACCGAGATCCCGAGCCTGATCGTCGACGTCTCGCAGTCCGGGCTCGCGGCGGGCCTGCAGGAGAAGCTGTTCGAACCGCAGGCCGAGATCCCCAAGGATTTCTACGCCGAAAAGCCGATCAAGATCCAGCTGTCGGGCGGCTATCACGAGATCGCCAATTTCGTCAGCGGCGTCGCCGCGCTGCCACGCATCGTGACGCTGCACGACATCAACATTACTCGTGAGAACCAGGACGCGTTCGACGAGCTGACGATGGAAGTAACGGCACAGACCTACCGTTACCTCGAGGAGGCGCAGTAACATGGATGCGAGGATTGCAAAAGGTCTCCTGATCGCAGCCATGGGCATCACGCTCGCCGGCTGCAGCGCCGACATGGACGAGCTGGACAGCTATGTCAACACGGTCAAGGCGAAGCCCGGCGGCCGCATCGAGCCGCTGCCCGAGGTCACGCCGTACGAGGTATTCACCTACGACGCCGATGAAGAGGGGCTCCGCTCGCCGTTCATTCCCGATACGCCGCAGGCGGCGGGCACGCAAACTGGCGGGGTTCGGCCGGACCAGGACCGGATTCGGGAGCACCTCGAAAGCTTTTCGCTCGACACGATGTCGATGGTCGGTACGCTCAACCAGGGCGGCACGACGTACGGACTCGTGCAGACTTCGGACGGCCTGATACATCGCGTCGTTCCGGGAAATTACCTCGGCCAGAACGACGGCCGCATCGTCTCGATCACGGATTCAGAGATCGAATTAGTTGAAATCATCTCCGACGGTATCGGCGGTTACGTCGAACGGGATGCTGCTATCAGTTTGTCGAACTGATGCCTGAAAGGAACTGGGAGTTATAGGAATGAAGCTCAAATTCGATTACACGGCCAGGGGTCGCGCCGCGATGCTACGGCTTGCGTTCATGGCACAGGCGTTGCTCCTGTTGCTCGGCGGTACGGCCGCCAGCGCCCAGGAAGGCAACCAGCTGCAGGACATCCAGGTCCAGAGCCTCCCGGGGAATCGGGTTGAGCTGAAGCTCGTCATGAGCGACACGGCGCCCGAGCCGCTGGCGTTCACGATCGAGAATCCCGCGCGCATTGCACTCGACCTGCCGAACACGGGTCTCGGCATGGATTCGCGCCGCCGCGACGTCAACCTGGGTCCGGTGGACACGGTATTGACGGCCGAAGCGAACGGCCGCACCCGCGTGGTGCTGAATCTCGACTCCATGGTGGCCTACCAGACGCGACGCAGCGGCAATACGCTGATCGTCACTGTCGGCGGGGACGACGACTACAATGCCGGTTCTACCCAGTTCGCCGGCACGCAGTCGTCGGCACCGGCGATGTCGGCTGCCCCGGTGGGTGCCCGTTCGATCACCAGCGTTGACTTCCGTCGCAATCGCGACGGCGGTGGCCGCGTCATCGTCAGCCTGACCGATCCCGGAACGCCCGTCGACATTCGCCAGGAAGGCGGCCGGGTCGTCGCGATCTTCAAGGACACGGCGCTGCCGGCGCAGCTCATGCGTCGCCTCGACGTCATGGATTTCGCAACGCCGGTGACCACCGTCGACTCGCTGCGCACGAACGACGACACGCGCATCGTGATTTCCGCCGACGGCAAGTACGAGCAGCTTGCCTACCAGTCCGACACCGAATTCACGATCGAGGTCAACCCTGTCTCCGAGACCGAGGAAGAAGGCTCGACGCTGTTTTCGGAAACCAAGGAATACGAAGGCCAGCGCCTGACGCTGAACTTCCAGGATATCGAGACCCGTGCCGTGCTGCAGCTGCTGGCGGAAACGTCGGGCCGTAACATCGTCGTGTCCGACACGGTGCAGGGCAACGTCACGCTTCGCCTGCGCAACGTGCCGTGGGACCAGGCGCTCGACATCGTCATGACCACCAAGGGTCTCGACATGCGCGAGAACGGCAACGTGATCATCGTGGCCCCCGCCGAAGAAATTGCGGCGCGCGAGACGGCGGATCTCGAGGCCAAGCAGGCAATCAGCGAGCTGGAACCGATGTATTCGGAGTTCATCCAGGTCAACTACGCCAAGGCATCCGATCTCGCCAGCCTGATCTCCGCCCAGGGAGGCGGCGGTAGCGGCCAGGGTGGCACGATGCTGTCCGAGCGCGGCAGTATCTCGGTCGACGAGCGCACCAATACGCTGCTGATCCGCGACACGGCCGAGCGGCTGCAGAGCGTACGGCGTATGGTCCGGACGCTCGATATCCCGATCAAGCAGGTCCTGATCGAGGCCCGTATCGTCGTGGTCAACGACGACGTCAGCCGCGACCTCGGGATTCGCCTCGGCGTGACCAACGTCCAGACGAGTGGCGACGACGGCCTGACGCTCATCTCGGGCAACGGTGCCGGCACCGACACGATGCTGAACTCGGCGCTGGAGAACGCGTCGGATCCCGCAAACGGCACGTTCTTCCCGATCCAGCTGCCGAACCTGACCAACCGCTACAACGTCAACGTGCCGATCACCAACCCGGCCGGTACCTTCGGCCTGGCAGTACTGGACGGTGACTTCCTCGTCGACCTCGAGCTGACGGCCCTGCAATCCGAAGGTCGCGGTGAGATCGTCTCGACGCCGCGGGTCATCACGGCGAACCAGAAGGAAGCCCGCATCGAGCAGGGTGTCGAAATCCCGTTCCAGCAGGCGGCCTCCTCGGGTGCCACGAACATCCAGTTCAAGAAGGCAGTGCTGAGCCTGATCGTGACGCCGCAGATCACCCCGGACAACAACATCATCATGGATCTGCGCGTCAACAAGGACAGCGTCGGCGACATCATCTCGACGGGCGGCTTCGGCGGTACCGTGCCGAGTATCGATACCCGCCAGGTCGAGACGCAGGTGCTCGTGGCGGACGGCCAGACGGTCGTCCTCGGCGGTATCTACGAAACGGAACGGCGCGAGACGGTCAACAAGGTTCCGTTCCTCGGCGACATTCCTTACGCCGGTGTGCTGTTCCGCAGCACGGAGGTGCAGAACGACAAGGCCGAGCTGCTGATCTTCGTGACGCCGCGTATCCTTGAGGAGGGTGCGAACCTCTACTAGGCTAGGGCTGCAACCCTGGATCAGAAAGCCAACCCTCGGGTTGGCTTTCTGCTTTTTAGCGTGGCGGTTTCGCGATGAATTCGAGTCAAAACCTGTTCCTCGTCGGGCCGATGGGCTCCGGCAAGTCGGCTGTCGGCCGGGCACTGGCGAGAGCCCTGCATCGCGACTTCTACGACAGCGACGACGCGCTGGAAGAGCGCACCGGCGTCGATATTCCTTTCATCTTCGAGAAGGAAGGCGAGCCGGGCTTTCGGCAAAGAGAGGCGCGCATCATCGACGAGCTGACGGCGCTGGACGGCATCGTGCTGGCCACCGGCGGCGGTGCCGTCGTCAACGACGACAATCGTCGCCACCTCGGTGCCCGCGGTTTCGTGATCTACCTCGAGACGAGCGTCGACCAGCAGCTCCGGCGAACCGGCCGCGGCCGGGAACGACCGCTCTTGACGCAGGTCGACGATCGCCGCGCGCTGCTCGAGGCGCTCATGGCCGATCGTGAAGCCAAGTATCGTGAAATCGCCGACCTGGTCATCAACACGGACGGCCGCAAGGTACAGGCCGTCACCCGCCAGATACTCGAGGAGCTGCCCTGGCGGTGAGCGCGATCGCGCGGACCACGGCCACGGCATTTCTGTAATAAGCTAGTGTCCTGTCCGGCACGCTGAAATCATGCGAAGTAACCGGACAGGACACCAGGTTGTATCTTCGAACTTGCGAGGCACGATGCCAGTCACCAGGACAATCAACGTCGATCTCGGCGAACGGGCGTACCCGATCTTCATCGGCAGCGGCCTCCTCGGCAGTGGTTTCGACCTCGCAGAACACGTCCGCGGCAGTGACTGCCTGGTTGTCACGAACACCGTAGTGGGGCCGCTGTACCGGGATCGGCTGGAGGCCGGGCTGCAGGGCCTGGAGGTCGCGGTGGTCGAGTTGCCGGACGGTGAGGCTTACAAGACGCTCGCCACGATGACGACGATCCTGGACGCGCTGGTCGAAGCCCGCGCCGGTCGCGATACGACGGTCATTGCGCTCGGCGGCGGCGTGGTCGGCGACATCGCCGGTTTCGCAGCGGCTACCTACATGCGGGGCGTGGACTTCATCCAGGTGCCGACGACGCTCCTCGCGCAGGTCGACAGCTCGGTCGGCGGCAAGACGGGCGTCAACCACCCGCGGGGAAAGAACCTGGTCGGCGCTTTCCACCAGCCGCGCTGCGTGCTGATCGATACCGACACCCTGGCGACGCTGCCCGAGCGCGAGTTGTCCGCCGGCCTGGCCGAGGTCATCAAGTACGGCGCCATCGTGGACCCTGAATTCCTCGCGTGGCTCGAGGCCAACATGGAGCTGCTTCGGGCACGCGACCGGGAGGCGCTCGCGCACGCGATCGGGCGCTCCTGCGAACTCAAGGCCGACGTCGTTGCCGAAGACGAGCGCGAGGCCGGCCGCCGCGCGATCCTCAACTTCGGGCACACGTTCGGGCATGCCATCGAGCGCTGCCAGGGATACGGGGCATGGCTGCATGGCGAGGCGGTCGCCGCCGGCATGATCATGGCTGCCCGGCTGAGTGGACTGCCGTCGGTCGATGTGGCTCGCCTCGGCGACCTGCTTCGCCGCGCCGGGCTGCCCGTCGAGCCCCCGGCAATCCCCGCGGAGGACATGCTGGCCGCCATGGGGCACGACAAGAAAGTGACGGGCCGGCGGCTGCGTTTCATCCTGCTCGACGCGCTCGGTTCGGCTCGCGTGACGAGCGACTACGACGCAGAGCGTCTCGACGACATCCTCGGCGCGGCCGGATGACGGGACTGTCTCCCTGGGCAGCTGAAGAATCGGCCTCGCGGGGACGGCGGTACCCCGAGCCGCGCTCGCCGTATCGCGGCGAGTACCAGCGTGATCGCGATCGTATCGTCCATTCGACGGCGTTCCGGCGCCTGATGTACAAGACCCAGGTGTTCGTCAATCACGAGGGCGATCTCTATCGCACCCGGCTCACTCACTCCCTGGAGGTTGCGCAGATCGCCCGCACCGCCGCCCTCGCGCTGGGCCTGTCGGAACCGCTGACGGAGGCGATCTGCCTGGCTCACGACCTCGGCCACACGCCCTTCGGTCATGCCGGCCAGGACACGCTCAACCACTGTATGCGCGATTACGGCGGCTTCGAGCACAACCTGCAGAGCCTCCGCGTCGTCGACGAACTCGAGGCGAAGTACGCCGAGTTCCCGGGGCTCAACCTGATGTTCGAGACGCGGGAGGGCATCCTCAAGCACTGCTCGAGGCGTAACGCAGCGGCGCTCGGCGACGTCGGCGAGCGGTTCATCGACCGGACGCAGCCCGGGCTCGAGGCGCAGCTTGCCGATATTGCCGACTCGATCGCCTACAACAATCACGATGTCGACGACGGTTTTCGCGCGGGCCTGATCAGCATCGGGCAGCTGCGCGAGCAAAGCCTTTTCGACCGCCACTACCGGGTCGTCACCGACCTGTACCCGGAACTCGAGGACCGCCGACTCATCTACGAGACGATACGGCGCATGATCAACACGGTCGTGACCGACCTGATCGAAACGACCCGCCGCAACATCGAGGCCGCCGGGCCGTCCTCGATCGACGACGTTCGGCAGGCAGGCCGGCGGCTCGTGGCGTTCTCTGCCACGATCGAGGCCGAGCACAAGGCCCTCAAGCGCTTCCTCAACGAGTATCTGTACTCGCATGAGCAGAAGCTCGAGATGACCCGGAAGGTGCAGGCCGTCCTGCGCGAGCTGTTCGCGACCTACATGAACGACATCGGTGCGATGCCGGCCGAGTTCACCACCGCCGCCCGCGGCCGCGACGATGCCGATCGCGCCCGCGTCGTCGCCGACTACATCGCGGGCATGACCGATCGCTACGCGCTCAAGGAACACGAGCGCCTGACGGCGCCCCGAATCGGCTAGAATACGCGCCGGCCCGACGCTGGAGACCGCCCTCGTGGAACACAAAGACATACCCGCCCGAGATCGACTGATCTTCGCCATGGACGTACCCGACTGCGACGCCGCGCGGCGGCTTGCGACCGACTTGGGCGACGCGGTGAGCTTTTACAAGATCGGCCTCGAGCTGATGATGAGCGGCGGCTACTTCGACCTGCTCGACTGGCTCCTCGAGCGCGACAAGAAGGTGTTCTGCGACCTCAAGTTCTTCGACATCCCGGCCACGGTCGGGTCGGCGGTCCGCCAGCTCAAGGATCGCGGTGCGAGCTTCGTGACCGTGCACGGCAACCAGTCGATCATGGAGGCGGCCGCCGAGAACAAGGGCGACACGCTGAAGGTGCTCGGCGTGACGGTGTTGACGAGCCTGGACCGCGGCGACCTCGACGATCTCGGCTTCGACTGCGATATCCCGGCGCTCGTGCTGTCCCGGGCCCGGCGGGCGCTGGAGGCCGGCTGCGACGGCGTGATTTCGTCGGGGCTCGAGGTGCCGAGGTTGCGCGAGTTCGTCGACAACGAGCTGGTGGTCGTGACCCCCGGTATCCGGCCCGTCGACAACAAACCCGCTGGTGACCAGAAGCGGGTGGTTACCGTCGAGACGGCTTTCCGGAATGGCGCCGACTATATCGTCGTCGGTCGCCCGATACGCGACGCGGACAGCCCCAGGGCGGCGGCCGAGTCGATCCAGGCAACGATTGCACAGGAGGTGAATGCATCATGAGCAAGGAACTCGAAAACGACCTGTTACTGAAGGCGCTCATGCGTGAGCCGGTGCCGCGGACGCCGCTGTGGATCATGCGCCAGGCCGGCCGTTACCTGCCCGAATACCGGGCCACCCGCGCCGAGGCCGGCGACTTCATGAGCCTGTGCCGGAATCCCGACCTCGCCTGCGAAGTGACGATGCAGCCGCTCAGGCGCTACAGGCTGGACGCGGCGATCCTGTTCTCCGATATCCTGACCGTGCCGGATGCGATGGGCCTCGGGCTTTATTTCGAGACCGGCGAGGGACCCAAGTTCGAACGTCCCGTCAGGACTGCCGATGCGATCAACGCGCTCCGCGTACCTGACGTCGAGAAGGAGCTCGGCTACGTCTTCGAGGCGGTCCGGACGATCCGTCGCGAACTGGACGGCAAGGTGCCGCTGATCGGTTTCGCCGGCAGCCCGTTCACCGTCGGTACCTACATGGTTGAGGGCGGTTCGAGTCGTGAATTCCCGACGATCCGGGGCCTGGCCGCGGAGGCTCCCGAGGTCCTCGACCACCTGATGGATATCGTCGCAGACACCACCACCGAGTACCTGAACGCCCAGATCGAGGCCGGTGCCCAGGCAGTCCAGATTTTCGACACCTGGGGCGCGGCGCTCGAGCCGGATGATTTCCGCCGTTTCTCGCTGGCATCGATGCAGAAGATCGTCGATCGGCTGATTCGCGAGAAGGACGGCCGCCGGATCCCCGTGATCCTGTTCACCAAGGGCGCGGGTCCGCTGCTTCGCGACCTCGCGGAGACCGGCTGTGATGCACTCGGCGTCGACTGGACGACAGACCTCGAGACGGCCCGCAAGTATGTCGAGGACAAGGTTGCCCTGCAGGGTAACCTCGACCCGGCGACGCTCAGGGAAAGCCCGGAGGTCATCCGCCAGGGCGTTGCCGATACCCTGGCGAGTTACGGCAAGGGGCCGGGGCATGTTTTCAACCTCGGACACGGCATCACGCCCGACATCGATCCGGAGAATCTTGCCGTCCTGGTCGACGCCGTCCACGAGATGAGCCCGCAGTACCACAGGTAGGGCGCACGATCCTCGCGGCCGGTGCCGGGTAGCTTCCGACAGGGCGTCCCCGGGGCCGCTACTCGCTCCTCGCGTCAAGTCGCTCGCAGCGACCCCGGGACGCCCTACCCGGCCTCGTGGCGTACGGTCGCTCAAGGGACAGCTATCCACGCTGCGGGGGCTGAAACCTAATCTGTAGGAGCGGCTCTTCAAGCCGCGACTGCGACGCTGCCGACTGTTTCGCATCAGGCCTCGGGATCGGCAAAGCATACCCGCGCAGAACCGGCTTCGCTGACGTCAAGCCGGTGCCAAAAAAAACGGGCCGCAGAGCGGCCCGTCTCGTATCGATTGCTCGGTCGGTAATCAGAACGTCATAGCGCTCTTCATCTTCTTGATCGCGTTGTTCTCGATCTGGCGAATCCGCTCGGCCGAGACGCCGTAGACGTCTGCCAGCTCGTGCAGCGTCTGCTTGTCGTCGGTCAGCCAGCGTGCCTCGATGATGTGACGACTGCGGTCGTCCAGCGCTTCGAGCGCCTCGCGCATCTGCTCGGTCGCGTCGCTCTTGAAGTCTGCGTTCTCGACGAGGTCGGCCGGATCGGAATCCGGGCTCGGCAGGTACGAGGCCGGACCGAAGGCGCGATCGTCGTCGGCATCCGGCGCCGGATCGAACAGGGCGTCGCGGGCGCTCAGCCGGCGCTCCATCTCGGTGACTTCCTTCTCGCTGACGCCGAGATCCGCGGCAACGGCTTTCGTTTCGGCGGCGCTCAGCCACGCCAGGCTCTTCTTCGCCTTGCGGAGGTTGAAGAACAGCTTGCGCTGCGCCTTCGTCGTGGCGACCTTCACGATCCGCCAGTTCTTCAGGACGAACTCGTGAATCTCGGCACGGATCCAGTGCACCGCGAACGAAACGAGGCGGACACCGTACTCGGGATCGAAACGCTTGACGGCCTTCATCAGCCCGACGTTGCCTTCCTGGATGAGGTCGGCGAGCGGCAGGCCATAGCCCGTGTAGCCCTTGGCGATGTGCACGACGAAGCGCAGGTGCGCGAGCACGAGTTCACGCGCCGCGTCCAGGTCGTCTTCGTCACGAAAACGGTTGGCGAGCGCTTGTTCGTCTTCCTTGCTCAGTACCGGAACGCTCCCGACGGCCTGAATATAGGCATCGAGGCTGCCCACCGGTCCGGCGAGCACGAGATCCTTGTTAGCTGTAGCAAAGTCTGCAGTCATCAATCAGTGTCCTCCTGTCAGGGGGCATCGAGTCTAGCACTCGCACACTTCGAGTGCTAACGCCATCGTTGGTTCCCTGTCGATTTCGAGAATCCGGTCTCGAAATCGACAGCGAATCCGCTACCGGGCGCCGATCGGGGCCCTTGCGAGCCCGAAGCCGGCACCCCTTGCTCAATGCTGGCCGGAACGAAATCTCGTAAACGGCTATACTTGAGCAGTTATTCAAGAAACGGGCAACCTGCGCTGCCACCCTTGAAAGAAAACGAGATTACCATATATTGAATAGACATTCAATAATCTTTATGCTCAAGCAATTCAGGGAGCAAGACGGATGCCCAGGACCCCGGAATTCAATCGCGACGACGTTATCGAGGCGGCCAAGGCCGTCTTCTGGGACCGAGGGTACAGCCAGACCTCGGTGGCGGATCTCGTGGCAGCGACCGGCCTGCAGCCGGGCAGCCTCTACGGCGCCTTCGGCTCGAAAAAAGGCATATACCTGGAGGTCCTCGACGCCTATCACCGCGCTTTCATGCGCCGGATCGCCCGCGAACAGCGCCACGCCGCCGGCGCCCTCGCCGGGCTGATCAGCATTCTCGAGGACATGATCGACGATGCCGCTACCGGCCGGGACCGGCGCGGCTGCCTGGCCGTCAACGGGCTTCTCGAAATGTCCCGGCACGATACCGATATTGCGCGGCGGCTGGCCGCCCAGAACGCCCGCACGCGAGCCGCCCTGGCAGACCTGGTTCGGACCGCGCAGGCTCAGCGCGACATCGATCCCGGCCGCGACGCCGACGAGGTCGCGGCTTTCCTTCTCAACAGTCTCTGGGGTTTACGGGTGATGTGCCGAAGCGAGGCCGACCGGGACATCCTGACCGGCGTTGCAGCAGGAATCCTGGCCGGTGTGCGCAGTCGCCGGGAGAAGGCCCGGATTCGGCTCAGCCCGGCTCGATGACCCGCATGCGCCGGGTGGCCGCAAACCACGACCCGACCAGCCCGAGCCCGGCCCCGATGCCGACCACGCTGGCGGCCTCGCTCACCGACAGTCCGAGGAGATCTACGTTGCCCTGGTACAGGCCGGCGAGCTTCGCCACCGGCTCGTCCAGCAGGTAAAGACCCCATTCGACGAGACCCACCGCCAGGAAGCCGCCCAGCAGGCCGTACCAGAGACCGCTCCACAGGAACGGCCGTCGGACGAACGCGTCGCTTGCCCCGATCAGCTTGGTGACCTCGATCTCGTCGCGCCGGTTCTCGACGTCGAGGCGGATGGTGTTGCCTATGATGACGACGATCGCGAGCCCCAGCAGCGCGGCGCCGACCCCGATACCCTGGTCGACGATGTCCAGGATGGCGTGAAAGCGCTGGACCCAGTCCGTGTCCACCTGCACGGCGACCGTCTCGGGCAGATTCTCGAGCTCCTCGCGCAAGAGCTGCATCGTCTCCGCCGTGTTGACCGGGGCCGGCCTGACCACCAGCGTATGCGGCAGCGGGTTGCTCGTCAGCTGATCCAGCGCGGCGCCGAAGCCCGATTGCGCGCGGAACTCCTCGAGCGCCTCGTCGGCCGTAATCAGCGTGACCGCGTCGACGTCTGCCCGCTGGACGATCAGCCGCCGCAGACCGTCCGCTTGGTCGACCGTGAGCGTCTCGTCGAGAAAGACCGAGAAATCGAGCGCGTTCTGCCAGCCGCCGCTGATCTGGAGCGCATTCTTGACGAGCAGGTGCAAAGCGGCCGGCAGGGCCAGCGTCATTGCGATGACGCCAATGATCATCACGCTCGCGAAAGGCTGCGCCAACAGCTTCCGGAAGCTCTCTGACGCCGACGCGAGCTGCCGCCCGAACCAGTTGCCGACCGGCCCGCTGGTCCGGACCGGCGCTACCGCCTCCCGGTTGTGGGTCACTGCCACCCGTGTCCCTCCTCGTCCTCGGCCTCGAAGACCGGTGGCGCGAGCCGGCCGTCTTCCAGCTCGATACGGCGGCAGCCCAGCCGGTCGATCAGCGCGATGTCGTGGCTCGCGATCAGCAGCGTGACGCCGACCTCGTTGAAACGGCGAAAAATGCGCATGACCTCGAGGGACAGATCGGGATCGAGATTACCGGTCGGTTCGTCGGCAATCAGGAGCTTCGGCCGGCTGACGATCGCCCGGGCAATGCCGACACGCTGCTGCTCGCCGGCCGACAGGGTTGCCGGGTTCCGGCGTTCCTTGTGCAGCAGGCCGACCTGCTCCAGTGCCGCGCGTACCCGGCGCCCGGTCTCGCGCGGGCCGGCCCCGGCGATGACCAGCGGCAGCGCCACGTTGTCGAACACGGGCCGATCGTACAAAAGCTTGTGATCCTGGAAGACCATGCCGATCTGCCGCCGGTAGGCCGGGATCTTCCGCCGCTTGACCCGGCGCGTATTCTGGCCGTCGACGATCACCTGCCCCGAGGTCGGCCGATCGATCAGCGCAATCAGCTTCAGCAAGGTGCTTTTCCCGGCCCCGGAGTGCCCGGTCACGAACACCATCTCGCCCGTCTCCACCGACAGGGTCAGGCCGGAGAGGGCTTCCTGCCCGCCCGGGAATCGTCGGGTGACGTCTTCCAACTGAATCATGCGAGCCGGCGCCTGGCTTCAGCTGTTGGCGAGCAGCGCGTCGGTGAAGTCCGCGGCATTGAATTCCTGCATGTCCTCGGCGGATTCGCCTATGCCGATATAGCGTACCGGTACGCCGAGCCGGTCCGCAATCGCGAGCATGACGCCGCCTTTGGCCGTGCCGTCCAGCTTGGTGACGGTAATGCCCGTCAAGCCGAGCGCCGCGTGGAATTTCTCCGCCTGGACGAGGGCATTCTGGCCCTGGCTCGCATCGACGACCAGCATGACCTCGTGCGGCGCCGACGGATCGCGGCGCGCGATCACGCGTTTGACCTTCGCGAGTTCGTCCATCAGGCCCTGCTGGCTTTGCAGTCGGCCGGCGGTGTCCGCCAGCAGTACATCCATGCCCTTCGCCTTCGCGGCTTCCCAGGCATCGAAGACGACGGCAGCCGGGTCGGCGCCGCTGTGCTGGGCGATGACCGGCACCCCGTTGCGCTCGCCCCAGGCCGCGAGCTGCTCGACGGCCGCGGCGCGGAAGGTGTCGCCCGCCGCGAGCATCACCTCGAGACCCGAATCCTTGAAGCGCCGGGCAAGCTTGCCGATGGTCGTCGTCTTGCCGGCGCCGTTGACGCCGACCATCAGCACCACGAACGGGTTCTCGCCGGGTTCGATGACGAGCGGCGCCTCGACGGGCTTCAGGATATCGAGCACGGCCTCCCGGAGGCCCGTACGCAGCGCCTCGACGTCCCTGAGCTGATTTCGGGCCAGCCTGGATTTCAGGCTGTCGATGATCTTCTCTGTCGTCTCGACGCCGACGTCGGCCATGACCAGCAGCGACTCCAGCTCATCGAGCACCTCGTCGTCGATCTTGCCGCCCGGGACGAGATTCGCGAGATCGTAGGTGAGCCAGCTATCGCCCCGATTGATGCGGGCGCGTAGCCGCTTGATGAAGCCGGCCTTCGTGTCGCCGGCGGTCGTGGTGTCTGCGGGTATTTTCCTGAACATGCCTCAGTCCATGGCGAGTAAGGATCGCCTACAATCTCCGGATCGGTAACGGATACGCTTTTCGATGACCAAACGACGGCAACGAGGGCCTGGCGGCCAGCGGGGCGGAGCCCCGGGGCGGCTTCGTATTGTAGCGGGAAACTGGCGCGGCCGGCGCCTCCCCGTCGTCGACGCCGACGGCCTGCGGCCGACCGCCGAGCGGGTCCGCGAGACCCTGTTCAACTGGCTGATGCATACGATCGCCGGCAAGCGCTGTCTCGACCTGTTCGCGGGTACCGGCGCGCTCGGTTTCGAGGCGCTGTCCCGGGGGGCGCGGAGCTGCGTCTTCGTGGAACGCGACCGCCGAGCCGCCCGCGCGCTTCGCGAGAACGCCCGGACGCTCGATGCCGAGGGTGCCGAGGTGATCGAAGCTGACGCGCACCGGGTTATCGACACGCTCGAACCCGGGAGTGTCGACCTTGCCTTTCTCGATCCGCCGTTTGCCGATGCGGATCTCACCGGGCTTTGTCGCAGGCTCGCGGAATCCGGCATACTGGCGCCGGACGCACGCGTCTACCTCGAGATGCCGAGGGACGCCGCCGACATCGAGCTGCCGGACGAATGGCAGCGAATCAAAACCGGGAATGCCGGCAACGTGAGTTTCGCGCTCGTCGCTACCGGCCAGACATGAAGGGGGAGGGAATGGCCACGCGTGCCATGTATCCGGGTACGTTCGACCCGATTACGCTCGGTCACGAGGACCTGATTCGACGCGCGGCGAAGGTGTTCGACACCGTCGTCGTCGCCATTGCCGCCGACACCGGCAGCAAGGCGCCGATGTTCTCGCTCGAGGAGCGCGTCGACATGGCCCGCGACGTGATCGGCGACATCGCCGGCGTCGAGGTGACGGGCTACCAGGGGCTTACGATCAAGTATGCCGAAGACCACGGGCTCGACGTGATCATCCGCGGACTGCGGGCCGTCTCCGATTTCGAATACGAGTTCCAGCTGGCGTCGATGAACCGGCAACTGACCGAAGCCGTCGAGACCGTGTTCCTCACCCCGACAACCGAATACACGTTCATCTCCTCCTCCCTCGTAAAGGAAGTCGCCACGCTCGGCGGCGGCGTCAGCGAGTTCGTCTCGCCGGTGATCGAGGAGGCGCTGTTGCGCCGGGTCGGTCGCGCCTAGCCGGCAGGCCGGGTTCGGCTTCTCGCGCCGGCCGGCACTCGCGAGCCCGCGCCGGCGGTGGCAAGCCGCTAGTGCTGGCAGTCCACGCAGTAGTAGGTGGCGCGTTGTCCCAGGACGATGTGCCGTATCGGCCTGCAGCAGCGCCGACAGGGCTCGTCGTCGCGGCCGTACACGTCGAGTTCCAGCTGGAAGTAGCCGGCCTGGCCATTGAACCCGTAAAAGTCCCGCAGGGTCGTGCCGCCCGCCCGTATTGCCCGCGCCAGCACGTCGCGGATCGCGTCGGCGAGCAGACCGTAGCGCGCACGTGAGACCCGACCCGCCTGCCGGCGCGGATGGATGCCGGCGCGAAACAGGGATTCGCTCGCGTAGATGTTGCCGACGCCGACCACCACGTTTGCATTCATGATGAACGGTTTGATCGCTACGCGCCGGCCGCGCGACAGCCGCCACAGGTAGTCGCCGTCGAAATCGTCGGCCAGCGGCTCGGGTCCGAGGTCTTTCAGGAGCCAGTGCTGCGCGGGCTCGTCTGCCCAGTGCAGCGAGCCGAAGCGGCGCGGGTCGCGGAAGCGCAGGACATCGCCGCTGCCGAGCGCGAAGTCCACGTGATCGTGCACGCCAGCCGGCGCATCGCCGGGCACGATCGTGACGCTGCCGGACATGCCGAGGTGGAGGATGGCGCTGCCGGCCTCGGTGTTGAACAGCAGGTACTTGGCCCGGCGGCCGACCGAGCTGACGGTGCTGCCCTCGAGGCGCGCCTCGAAGTCCGGCTCGACCGGCCAGCGCAACGCCCGGTTGCGTATCGTGACGCCGGTTACACGCTGCCCCGCGACGTAAGGCTCGATACCGCGGCGGCTGGTTTCGACTTCCGGAAGCTCAGGCATGGGACGTGGGTCGGTTCAGCAATTTGGGGTCAGAGTAAAAACTTTCCCGGCAGACCGGCAACGGGCGTGTCGATCCCGGTAAGCGTGTGACACAAAAAAGCCCGCTCGGTGCGGGCTTTTTTTCTCGACGAGTGCGATCGCAGGACTACTTGATCTTCGCTTCCTTGTAGATCACGTGCTTGCGGATCGTCGGGTCGTATTTCTTCGTTTCCATCTTTTCAGGATGCAGACGCTTGTTCTTGTGCGTCGTGTAGAAGTGGCCGGTACCGGCACTCGATACGAGGCGAATCTTCTCGCGGGCTCCTTTCTTGGCCATCTCTGGTTACTCCTGGCTGTGAGCCTAAACGCGCTGTCCCTGGGCGCGCAGGTCGGACACGACTTTCTCGATGCCGTGCTTGTCGATGATGCGCATGCCCTTGTGCGACACGCACAGCTTCACGAAGCGATTCTCGGTCGGAAGCCAGAAACGCTTGTTCTGAAGGTTCGGCAAAAAGCGCCGACGGGTCTTGTTGTGAGCATGGGAAACGTTGTTGCCGCTCTGCGGGCGCTTCCCGGTCACCTGGCAAACCTTGGACATGAGTTTTAAGTCTCTGATTTCATTAAAAACTGCCCGCGGCCGGCAGGCAAAGAGTCGCACTTTATACCAGCGCGGCTGCCGCTTTACAAGGCCCGCCGCCCCGGATTTCCTGTCCTCAGACCAGTCCCCGGCTGGCGAGCGACACGACCGCACCGTGGCCGATGACCAGGTGGTCGAGCAGGCGGATGTCGACCAGCTCGAGTGCGGCCTTGAGGCGACGCGTGATCCGTTCGTCGGCCTGGCTCGGCTCGGCGACGCCGGACGGATGATTATGCGCCAGGATGACGGCTGCCGCATTGATCGCGAGCGCTTCCTTGACGACCTCCCTCGGGTAGACCGACGTGCCGTCGATGGTTCCCCGGAACAGCTCCGCGAACTGCAGTACCCGGTGCCGGTTGTCGAGGAACAGGCAGCAGAAGCGCTCGTGCTCGAAGTGCGCGAGGCGCGCGGCCAGGAACGCCTCGGTATCGGCCGGGCAGCGGATAGTTTCGCCGACGCGGACCGTCTCCGCGAAGTAGCGGGTCGCGAGCAACGGCAGGGCACCGAGAACCTCGAGGCGCCTCGGCCCCATGCCCGGCAGGCCTCGCAGGACGACGGGCTCGGCATCGAGGAGCGGTCGCAGGCCGCCGAAGCCGTTGATCAGGCGGGCGGCAAACGCCGTGCCGTCGGCACGGTTCGCGCGGCCGCGAATAACGGCGCCGAGACCGGCTATGCAGGCGGCGTCATCGGGTGCTGTCGGCATTGGGCGTCTCTCAAGCGCTCGGGGATGGCTTCATTCTGCAGAGCGGGGTATGAGCCAACAACCCGACAATCTGGCACACTCGGGCGAATTCGCGCGAAAATTCGTGAAGTTCGACGACAGGGCCCCGGCCCGGGGCACGAGCCATATAAATGAACGTCCTCCTGGGAATCAGCGGCGGCATCGCCGCCTACAAGACGCCGGAACTGGTCCGCCGCCTGCGCGAACGCGGTGCGGACGTGCAGATCGTCATGACGGCCTCCGCCGGTGAGTTCGTGACCGAGACCGCGCTTTCCGCAGTGGCCGGGCGACCGGTCCGCGACAACCTCTGGGACCGGGAGGCCGAGGCGTCGATGAGCCACATCGAGCTCGCCCGCTGGGCCGACGTCGTGCTGATCGCCCCGGCAACGGCCGAGATCATGGCCCGCCTCGCGTCCGGGGCCGCCGGCGATCTCCTCACGACGCTGGTGCTGGCGACCGAGGCGCCGGTCGCGATTGCCCCCGCGATGAACCACGTGATGTGGTCCAACCCGGCGGTGCAGGCCAACCGGGCCGTGCTCGAGGCGCGCGGGGTCGCGATCCTCGGGCCGGCGAGCGGTTCGCAGGCCTGCGGTGAGACGGGTGCAGGTCGCATGCTGGAACCGGACGAGATCGCCGACATCGTCACCGGGCCCGGCTTCGCGGCGTCCGCTGCCGGCCGCGTGCTGGAAGGCAAGACCGTCGTGATCACCGCGGGCCCCACCCGCGAGCCCATCGACCCGGTCCGCTACCTGAGTAACCGGAGCTCCGGCAAGATGGGTTATGCGCTGGCCGCCGCGGCCGTTCGTGCCGGCGCCCGCGTCACGCTGATCTCGGGGCCGGTTGCGCTGGCGCCGCCCCGGGGGGTCGAGCTGCGCGAGGTGTTGACGGCGGCTGACATGTACGCGGCCACCCACGAGGTGATCGGCGATGCGGATATCTTCGTCGCGGCAGCTGCGGTCGCGGACTACCGGCCCGCCGAGGTAGCCGCCGCGAAAATCAAGAAGGCGGCCGAGCGGATGACGCTCGAACTGGTGCGCACGCAGGACATTCTCGCCTCCGTGGCGGCGCTGCCGGACGGGCCGTTCACGGTCGGGTTCGCGGCCGAGACGAACGACCTCGAACGCTATGCGCGTGGCAAGCTCGAGAGCAAGGGACTCGACATGATCGTCGCGAACGCGGTGGGCGACGGCCGGGGGTTCGACAGCGACGACAACGCCGTCGAGGTGTACTGGCGGGAGGGCTCCCGCGCGTTCCCGCTCGCGGCCAAGGCCTCGCTGGCCCGCGATCTGGTCGAACTTGTCGGCTCGCGCTACGAGGCGCGCCACGGCACCGGCACGGTGCCGGGCCTGTCCGTCCTGTCGCACGGGGAGTGACATGCAATCGATCCAACTGAAGATTCTCGACCCCCGGGTGGGCGACACGATTCCGCTGCCGGACTATGCGACCGCGGGCTCGGCGGGTCTCGACATGCGTGCTTGCATCGACGAGCCGCTGACCGTGCACCCCGGCGACACCGTCCTGGTACCGACGGGCCTCGCGATCTACATCGAAGACCCCGGGCTCGCGGCCGTGCTGCTGCCACGCTCCGGCCTCGGGCACAAGCACGGGCTGGTGCTGGGCAACCTGACCGGGCTTATCGATTCCGACTACCAGGGGCAGGTGTTCATCAGCTGCTGGAACCGGGGCCAGGCGGCCTACGCGGTGCAGCCCGGGGAACGCATTGCACAAATGGTGTTCGTCCCGGTGGCCCAGGTGGCGTTTCACGTCGTGGAGGAGTTCGAGGAGACCGCGCGCGGTGCGGGCGGTTTCGGTTCGTCGGGGACCCGCTAGCGGCTATTGGCGGTGATGCCCTTGAGTTCCTTGAAGCGGCGGATGTCGCGGTCGAAGCGCTCGATGATCGCCTGCTCGTCCTGCCTGAACTTGCTGAGATTGTCGCGGTGGCGTTCGATCGTCTCGCGGGTCAGCTGCATCTCGTCGACGAGGTCCGGGTCGACCATCGGTGCATCGGGGTCGTCGCTGAAGGGCTGGTAGCGGCTCGCCTCGGACTCGAGCTTGCCGAGCCGGCGCTCGAGGTTGCCGAGGAACATCTCGGTCACGCGCGCCTGGGCCTGGAACAGCTCGACCCGTCGGTCGCGGTGCATGATGATCTCGTCGACGGAGAGATAGGTCCCCGTGAGTGCACGGTCCCGGCGCTGCTCTTCCTGCCGGGCGATCCGCAGCTCTTCCTCGAGACGTTCCTGCTCGAGTTCTTCGGCCGATTTCCGGCCACGTATCCTGTCGACGGCAATCGCGTGCTCGTTCAGGACCACCTTGTCGCGCTCAGCGGCCTCCGGCGGCACCTTGTCCCCGAAAACCGGGTTGCCGTCTTCGTCGACGTACTTGTACGTCTGCACCTCACCGGCCAGTGCACCGGTGGTAACCGCGCTCAGGAAAAGTGCCAGGAAGAGAATTCGCATGGCGTCACTATGCCAACAGTTGTGACCGAAATCGCGACGTAGTTCGCGTATTCACAGCTTAGACGGCCCGGAAGGCCCTGTAAATGGCGGTGGCGGGCTGCGGCTGCGCCAGATTATGTAATAACGCCGTACTGGCGCCGGTAGGCCATGACGGGCTCGAGCCAGGCTTCGTATTCGCCGGCTTCCTCGAGGCTCTCGACGAGATCGCCGAGCGTGACGATGCTGACGACGGGGATGCCGAGCGAGCTCTTGATCTCCTGTACCGCGGAGAGGTTGCCCTGGCCCTTTTCCTCACGGTCCAGCGATATGACGAGGCCGGCGATCTCGGCACTTGTCGCCGCGATGAGCTGGTATGCCTCGCGGACGGCGGTGCCCGCCGTGATCACGTCGTCTATGATCAGTATCCGGCCCTCCAGCGGGCCGCCGACGATCGTGCCGCCCTCGCCGTGATCCTTGGCTTCCTTGCGGTTGTAGCAGTACGGCACGTCGATGTCGTGATGCTCCGCCAGGGCCGCGGCGGCGAGCGCCGCCAGCGGGATGCCCTTGTAGGCGGGGCCGAACAGCATGTCGAACTCGAGCTTCGACTCGGCGATCGCCGAGGCGTAGTAGCGGCCGAGCTTGGCGGCCGCGTAGCCGGTGTTGAACAGTCCCGCATTAAAGAAGTACGGGCTCATGCGCCCGGACTTGAGTTCGAACTCGCCGAATTTGAGTACGCCGAGTTCCAGTGCGAGATCGATGAATTCCTTTTTGTACGCTTGCATTGTCGTGGTCTGTATCATGCGCCCCTTACGCAAACCGAGTATGACACAGCGACACAGAGCGTGTGTCGCACTGACGAACAGATAAAGCGAGGTTGTTTTGTTCCGGGTAATCAGTCTCAACGCGAACGGAATCCGCGCGGCCGCCCGCAAGGGCTTTTTCGACTGGCTGGCAGCGCAGGATGCCGACGTCGTCTGCATCCAGGAAACCAAGGCGCAGGAGCACCAGCTGACCGACGACGTATTCCGCCCCGAGGGCTACCACACCTACTACGAGGACGCCGAGAAGAAGGGTTACAGCGGCGTCGCCATCTACACACGGCACGAGCCGAAGAAGGTCCTCCGCGGCTACGGGGACGCCGAGTTCGACTCGGAAGGCCGCTACCTCGAGGTGCAGCTCGGCGGCATCAACGTCGTGTCCGTCTACCTGCCTTCCGGCTCGTCCGGCGACGTCCGCCAGGAAGCGAAGTATCGCTGCCTCGATTCGTTCACCGAGCACCTGCACAGCATCCGGCGGCGGCGCTCCGAGACGATCATCTGCGGCGACTGGAACATCGCCCACAAGAACGAAGACATCCGCAACTGGAAGTCGAACCAGAAGAACTCAGGCTTCCTGCCCGAGGAGCGCGCCTGGCTCGACAAGGTCTTCGGCGAATACCGTTTCGTCGACGCGTTCCGGACGCTGCCGCAGGAGGAGCATTCCTACACCTGGTGGTCGAACCGCGGCCGCGCCTGGGACAAGAACGTTGGCTGGCGCATCGACTATCACGTGG
The DNA here is from genome assembly GCA_036350895.1 of Woeseiaceae bacterium. Lineage (GTDB taxonomy): Bacteria > Pseudomonadota > Gammaproteobacteria > Steroidobacterales > Woeseiaceae > UBA1847. Next base: position 20,762 of record JAZBNZ010000156.1, on the reverse strand, counting down.
TCACGCGCGGGCTCGGCGACAAGGTGCACCGCACCGAGATCTACAAGGACGAGCGCTTCTCCGACCACGCCCCGCTGATCATGGATTACGACTGGGTGCATGAGCGCTGACGAGGCACAGCCGGCCGCCGCGCCAGCCGGTTGGCGCCATTACCTCCAGGAGAAAGTCCTCGTCATCTTCTTCCTGGGCTTTTCGTCCGGCCTGCCGTTTCCGCTCGTCTACGCGACGCTGTCCGCGTGGCTCGAGGATGCCGGCATCGAGCGCAGCACGATCTCGACGTTCGCCTGGCTTGGCTTCGCCTACAGCCTGAAGTTCGTCTGGGCGCCCTTCGTCGATTCGCTCAGGCTCCCGCTCCTGACGGGCATCTTCGGCCGCCGCCGCGCGTGGATGCTGCTCGCGCAGCTCTCGATCGGCGTCAGCCTGCTGGTACTGGCCGGCATCGACCCCGCCCGCAATATCGAGGCGTTCGCGCTGGTGGCGCTGGCGGTGGCGTTCTCGTCGGCGACGCAGGACATCGTGATCGACGCCTACCGGATCGAGTCGGCTGCGGACGAGATGCAGGGCATACTGGCCGCGGCGTACCAGTACGGCTACCGGATCTCGCTCCTGGTCAGCATGGCCGGCGCACTGTACCTCGCCGACTTCGGCAGCTGGGAGCTAGCCTACATGGCGATGGCGGGGTGCATGGTCGTCGGGCTGCTGGCAACGCTCTGGTGCCGCGAGCCCGCCGCCGAGGCTCAAGCCCCGGCCGACGCCGCGGCGACTTACGGCGAACGCCTTGGCGCATGGTTCAAACATGCCGTCGCCGACCCGTTCGCCGACTTCTACGCGCGCTTCGGCCGCTATCTCTTCCTGATCCTGGTCTTCGTGTCCGTCTACCGGATCAGCGACTACGTGCTCGGCATTCTCGCCAACCCGTTCTACCTCGCCATCGGCTACTCCAAGTCCGAGGTCGCGACCGTCGCGAAGATCTACGGGACCTGGATGACGATCATCGGCGTCGGGGCGGGCGGCTGGGCGGTCTTGCGCTATGGCGTCGCCCGCTGCCTCGTGATCGCGACGACGCTGATCATGAGCACCAACCTGTTCTTCGCGCTGATGACTCAAGTCGGGCCCGAGCTCTGGATGCTGGGCGTTACGATCACCGCGGACAACATCGCGCAGGGCTTCGGCGGCACGGTGTTGATTGCCTATCTCTCGAGCCTCACCAATCGCGACTTCACGGCGACCCAGTACGCACTGCTCAGTTCCTTCATGGCCCTGTTCCCGAAATTCCTGGCGGGCTATTCCGGCAATGTGCAGGAATCAGTCGGCTGGCTCGGTTTCTTCCTCTACGCGGCCCTGCTCGGTGTCCCTGCGATCATCCTGGCGTTCGTCGTCGCCCGGCGGCACGACGCGCTCATCGAGTCGGGAAAGCCGCATGCCTGAGCAGGAGATCGAGGTCTGCCGCTTCGACGAACTCGACGACCCGGGGTCGCGCGAGTTCCGGATCGGTACGGGCGACTGGCCGTTCAAGGGCTTCGTGATCAGGCGCGACGACGCGGTCTTCGCGTACCAGAACGTGTGTCCGCATGCCGGCCACGCGCTCAACTGGAAACCCGACCGGTTCCTGACGCCCGACGGCGAGCACATCCTCTGCGCGTCGCACGGTGCGGCGTTCATCCCGGAGACAGGGGAATGCGTGGCCGGTCCGTGCCCCGGTCGCCACCTGACGCCGGTCAGCGTCGTCGTGAGGGAAGGCCGGGTTTACGTGACAGGTCCCGATACGCTGTTGCGCTGACGGCAGCCACGGATCTGCCGTCGCTCGAACCGATGCCGGACCGGGATTCCCGCGTAACGTCGGGACACTAGAGCCGGTCGAGGTAGTCCAGCGGGTCGTGGAAACCGGGCGGCAGTTCCTCGTTGTTGGAACTGACGAAGTCCTCCGGGTCCATGTCGACCGAGCCCGACCAGTCTTCGGGCGCGCTGACTTCGACTGTCAGCCATTCGAACCAGGACTCGACGTCGATCTCGTCCACCGTGCCGTCGAACTGCTGAATCTCGATCGTACCGGCACTCTCGTCGACCGCGACGACTTCGAACGTCGTGCCGTTGGCGCGACGAAACCACTTACCGATCCCGGGATAGCCAGGCGTCATACGACACGTCCTCCGACTCTCGAACTTGCTCCCCTGTATTAGTTATAGCCCACAGGCAGTGACCCGCAAGCAAAAAGCGGCCGGGCCGGGCAGTCGCGGGGATCCTCCTAGGCGCGCCGGAAGCGCCAGTCGCGGATTCGGTGGCCCAGCCTCAGCCCGCGGTTTTCGAACTTGGTGGCGGGACGGTCCAGCGGCTCGCTGCCATCGTGCTCGCGCTGCTCGTCGAGTGAGAACAGCGGCGAGGCGGCGAGCGCTTCGTCGATGTGCTCCGCGTAGTTCTCCCAGTCGGTGGCGATGTTGAGCGTGCCACCCGCCACGAGCCGGCTGGCGACGAGTTCGAGGAAAGTGTCGTTGACGATGCGCCGCTTGTGGTGGCGCTTCTTCGGCCACGGGTCCGGGAAATAGAGGTTGACGCGAGCAAGCGAGCCGGGCGCGAGCTGGTTCTCGAGAACCTCGATTGCGTCGTGCATGATGAGACGCACATTCGTGATCGCGGCGGCCTCGATACAGAGCAGGCAGTGACCGACGCCGGGCTCGTGTACCTCGACGCCGAGATAATCGGTCTCCGGGGAGCCGGCTGCCATCTCGACGAGGGAGTCGCCGTTGCCGAAGCCGATCTCGAGCACGCGCGGCGCCGCCCTGCCGAATACGGCATCGAGGTCGAGCGTTTCCGGCGCATAGTCGATGCCCCAGGTCGGCCAGAGTTCTTCGAGTGCTCGTTGCTGCGAGGTGGTGAGCCGCCCGGCACGCTTGACGAAGCTGCGGACTGCGCGGCGGTGTGTCGGTGCCTTGTCGCTCATGGGCGCGAATTCTAGCCCGAAACGAGGCTGTCGTTCGCAGCGATCGCCGGCTGGCTACCCGCCCGGGCGCCGCTCGTCGGGAAACGCGATCGGACTCGCCAGTTCCGGGCGTTTGCCGTGCGCGTTCGCCGCGTAGAATTCCCGGATCGGCACGAGGTCGCGCTCGGGGTCGCCGGTGAGTTCGATCGTCGGGCCGATGCCGACCCGACGACGTTCGTAGTCGAAGAATGCGAGTGCGACCGGGACGCCCGCACCCATGGCGATCCGGTAGAAGCCCGACTTCCAGTGTTTGCGAAGGCTGCGCGTACCCTCGGGCGCCATCGCGAAATAGAAAGTGTCGCTCGATCGGAACGAGCGAATCGCCGCGTCGACCGACGACCCGGGGTTGGAGCGATCGAGGGGGATGCCGCCGAGGCCCCGCAACAGCGTGCCCAGGGGAAACCAGAACAGCGTGTCTTTGCCGAAGAAGTGAACATCGACGCTCAGGGCGACTTTCGCGATCAGGCCCCAGATCCCGTCCCAGTTGGAGGTATGGGGCGCCGCAATGATGACGGCTTTCGGTGCCGCAGGATGTTCACCGACGAGTGTCCAGCCACCGAGCCGGAGCAAGAATCGCGCAATGGAGGCAAGCAAGAAGAGGGCCTGTTCCCGATGTAGACGCTAGTCTACTCTGACTACGCGAGGGATAGCAGGCTCTTCTCGATGACCCGTGTGCGGGGACGCCGCGCAGGCTCGTGGTAGCGCGCGTCGCCGGTCGCGTCAGGAGTCGGCCGGCCGGGGCCGGGCGAACCAGCCGGCGATGACCGTGACGGCGGCGAGCGTGCCCGTCACCCAGGGGCTGCCGTCGAGGCCGTAGGTGAGCACCGCCGAGACCGCCGCCGTCGCGGCGATAGTGAGCCAGAACCGTTGCCGGTGCTGCCCGGCCATTTCCCGCCGGAGCTCGCGCAGTTCGCGGGACTCCGTTCGCACCTGGATCTGCCCGCTGGAGGCCTGTTCGGCCAGGTGATGGATGGCGCCCGGGAGTTCGCGCAGCGCTTCGCGGAGTTGCGGCAGGTTCTGACGTATGTCCTGGAGTACCGCGCGGCCACCGACCTGTTCGTCCATCCAGCGGCGAAGTACCGGCTGCGCCGTCTTCCAGAGATCGAGTTCGGGATAGAGATCCCGGCCGAGTCCCTCGATATTGAACAGCGTCTTGTGCAGCAGAATCATCTGCGGCTGGATTTCGACGTCGAAACGCTGGGCGACCCGGAACAGCCGCATCAGGAGCTGTGCGAAGGAGATCTCCGAGAGCGGCTTCTGGAAAATCGGCTCACAGACGGTCCTGACGGCCGACTCCAGCTCGTCGAGCCGCGTGCCTTCGGGCACCCAGCCGGAGTCGAGATGCAGCTTGGCGATGCGGTAGTAGTCACGGTCGAAGAACGCGAGGAAGTTTTCCGCAAGATAACGCCGATCGCCGGTGGACAGCGTGCCGATGATGCCGAAGTCGACGGCGGCGTAGCGCGGCCGCTCGGGGTCGTCGATCAGCACGAAGATATTGCCGGGATGCATGTCGGCGTGGAAGAAGTTGTGCCGGAAGACCTGCGTGAAGAAGATCTCCACGCCGTTTTCGGCGAGCCGCTGAATGTTCGTCCCGGCGGCGAGCAGCGTTTTCATGTCACTGATCGGCACGCCGAAGATGCGCTCCTGGACCATTACCTCGGGCCGGCAGTAGTCGAAGTAGATGTCCGGCACGTAGAGGAGGTCGGAGCCCTCGAAGTTGCGCTTGAGCTGCGCCGTGTTGGCGGCTTCGCGCATCAGGTCGAGCTCGTCGATGATGGTCTTCTCGTACTCGGCGACGATTTCGAGCGGCCTCAGCCGGTCGGCCAGCGACCAGTATCGATCCGCGAGTTCGGCCAGCCAGCGCAGCACCTCGAGGTCCCGTTCGATCTGCTGCTCGACGCCCGGACGCAGCAGCTTGACCACGACCTCGGTCCCGTCGTCGAGCGCCGCGGTGTGTACCTGCGCGATCGAGGCGGCGGCGAAAGGCTCGACGTCGAAGCGCCCGAATACCTCGTGGACCGATTCCCCGTAGGCCTCCTCGAGGATCGCCACCGCCTGTTCGCCCGGGAACGGCGGTACCAGGTCCTGCAGCTTGGCGAGTTCGTCCGCGATGTCGGGCGGCAGCAGGTCGCGGCGCGTCGACAGCGCCTGGCCGAACTTGACGAATATCGGGCCGAGTTCCTCCAGCGCGAGCCGGATCCTGACCCCCAGCGGCGCCGAGCGGTCGATCTTCCGCGGCGCGAGGACGAAGAGGAAGCGGAGCGGTCTCAGGAAATGAACGGCATCGATGACTTCGTCGAGCCCGTAGCGGACGAGCGTGCGCTGAATCCTGATGGCGCGGCCGATCGGCCGGCGATGCCGGATCATGCCGGTTTCCGCTCGAGGCGGCGGAGCCGTGCCTCGGTACGTTCGACGTCGTCGCGCAGCGTCTGCACGTCACGCTCGAAGCGATCCATCTCGTAGCGGCTCGGCAGGTCACGGCTTTCTTCCTGGAGAAACTCGCGGACGTTGGCCGCCATGATCGCGCCGGAGCGGCGGCCCCAGTCAGCGACCTGGCGCACGGCCTCCCCGACGCGGTGCGCGGCAGCATCCCCGATGACGCCGGCGAGTTCTTCCTCGGGGTCGGGCCGGGACAGCGACAAGAGTCGCTCGAATTTCTGCGCGAGATCGGCGCGGCCGGTGATCGTGACGCCACTGTCGCTCAGGGCCGCTATGTCACCCTCGGCGAGCGCCAGCTGCACCAGGCCCGACAGCGGACCCTCGATGACGACGTCGGGATCGTCGGCGGACGGATCGCAGCGAACGAGTTCGCCGGCTTCGACGGCAAGGCAGATCGCAAGCGCCGAGCGACTGATGCGCACGGCGAATCGCCGGCCCTCCAGGTCGACGGCGAGTTCACGGGCGGGCGTCGTCTCGGACAGCGTCCGGTTCACGCGCGCGAGCAGGGGGCGAAACAGGGTGTCGAGCGGCTGCATTGCGTCGGCTCGCTCAGAGTCGGTAGCCGACGTGCAGTGCCACGATGCCGGCCGCCAGGTTGTGATAGCGGCACTGCTCGAAGCCTGCGTCTTCCATCATCGACTTCAGCGTCTCCTGGTCGGGGTGCATGCGGATCGATTCGGCGAGGTACTGGTAGCTGTCTTCGTCGCCGGCGACGAGACGGCCCATGAACGGCAGCACGCGGAACGAGTAAATATCGTAGGCGGGGCGTATCGCCTTTGCCGGTTGCGAGAACTCGAGAATCAGCAGCTTGCCGCCGGGCTTAAGGACCCGGTACATCGAGCGCAGCGCCGCGGCCTTGTCGGTCACGTTCCGGAGGCCGAATGCGATCGTGATGCAGTCGAAGCTGCCGTCGGCGAACGGCAGGTTCTCCGCGTCGACCTGTGCGATGGAGGCGTTGCCGGCCACGCCGCGGTCTACCAGGCGCCGGCGGCCCTCGGCCAGCATGGCGGCATTGATGTCGGCCAGCACCACGTGGCCGTCGCGCCCGACCCGGCTCGCGAACTTCGCGGCGAGGTCGCCGGTGCCGCCAGCGAGGTCGAGCACGTACTGACCCGGACGCACGTCAGCGGTCTCGATCGTGAAATGTTTCCAGAGCCGGTGCAGGCCGCCCGACATGAGGTCGTTCATCAGGTCGTATCGGCCGGCGACGGAGTCGAACACGCCCTTGACCAGCGTGGCCTTCTCGCCGGTCGGGACCTTGCGATAACCGAAATGAGTGGTGTCGTCCTGGGGAGGCATGGGAGTTACGTCAGCTCGACCCGCGAGCATACCCCGCGGCCTCCAGCCGGTCGAGGTAGTCCTGCCAGTTCTTCGCGGCGTTTTCGCCGAGTTCGCGCAGATAGTCCCAGTTATAGAGGCCGGTGTCGTGGCCGTCGTCGAAGACCAGCCGCACGGCATAATGCCCGACCGGGGCGACGGCCTTGATCATCACGTTCTCCTTGCCGGTCTGCAGGCGCTCCTGGCCGGGACCGTGACCGCGCACTTCGGCGCTCGGCGAAAACACGCGAAGGTACTCGAAGCCGAGCTCGTACCGGGCACCGTCCGCGAACGCGACCTCGAGGACGCGGGACTTGTTGCGAAGCTTGATTTCAGTGGGGGCAGTCATAGGTGTCTCGGGCTCATCGGTCGCGCGCCAGGGCACGCTCCAACAGGGTCTGCCGGCGGCGATCCGACGGACCAGGCCGAGTATATCGGTGCAGCCTGCCCGGCTTGGGCTCGTGCCGACGGACCGGGCCGTGAAGTATATCGTTGCAGCGTGGACTGTTGGAGCCCGTCCTGACGGGCGATTCGCTAGAGTATATACCGGCTCAGGTCTTCGTCCTTCGCCAGTTCGGCGACATGCTCGTCGACATAAGCCGCATCGACGCGAACATTGAGGCCGCTCTTGTCGGAGGCCTCGAACGAAATCGTCTCGAGCAGTCGCTCCATGACCGTGTGCAGCCGCCGGGCACCGATATTCTCGGTCGTCTCGTTGACGTGATAGGCGACTTCGGCGAGGCGCCTGACGCCTTCGTCGGTGAACTCGAGTTCGACGTCCTCGGTACCGATCAGCGCCCGGTACTGGTCCGTCAGCGACGCGTCCGGTTCGGTCAGGATCCTGACGAAATCCTCGGTCGTGAGTGATTTCAGTTCGACCCGGATCGGGAAGCGTCCCTGCAGCTCCGGGATCAGGTCCGACGGTTTCGACACGTGGAACGCGCCCGAGGCGATGAACAGGATGTGATCGGTCCTGACCATGCCGTACTTGGTGCTGACGGTCGAGCCCTCGACCAGCGGCAGCAGATCCCGCTGCACGCCCTCGCGGGAGACGTCGGCACCCTGGGTCTCCGAACGGCGGGCGACCTTGTCGATCTCGTCGAGGAACACGATGCCGTTCTGCTCCACGGCGTCGACCGCCGTGGCCTTGAGTTCCTCCTCGTCGAGCATCTTGGCGGCCTCTTCGTCCGTCAGGAGCTTGAGCGCCTCGACGACCTTGAGCTTGCGCGTCTTGCGCCGGTTCGCGCCGAGGTTCTGGAACATGCCCTGCAGCTGGCTGGTCATCTCTTCCATGCCGGGCGGGGCCATGATCTCGACGCCCATCGGCATTGCCTGGATCTCGATCTCGATTTCCTTGTCGTCGAGCTTGCCTTCGCGCAGCATCTTGCGGAATTTCTGCCGCGTGTCGCTGCCGCCGGCATCGGTCTCCCGCGTGACGCCGACAGGGGTCGAGGGCGGCGGCAGCAGGGCGTCGAGGATCCTCTCCTCGGCGGCGTCCTCCGCGCGATGGCGGACCTTGTTCATCGCCTCCTCGCGGGTCATCTTGACGGCGTGGTCGACGAGGTCGCGAATGATCGAGTCGACCTCGCGGCCGACGTAGCCGACCTCGGTGAACTTCGTCGCCTCGACCTTGACGAACGGTGCCTTCGCGAGCCGCGCGAGCCGGCGCGCGATCTCGGTCTTGCCGACGCCGGTCGGTCCGATCATCAGGATGTTCTTGGGGGTGATCTCGCCGCGCAGCGGTTCATTGACCTGCATCCTGCGCCAGCGATTCCTGAGCGCGATGGCAACGGCACGCTTGGCCTCGTCCTGGCCGATGATGTGCTTGTTCAGTTCCTGCACGATTTCGCGCGGTGTCATCTGGGACATGGGGGAATCCTTCGCCGAAGAGCTGAACGCTACAGCTCTTCGATGGTGATGTTCTGGTTGGTGTAGACGCAGATTTCGCCGGCGATCTTGAGCGCCTTCTCGGCGATGTCGCGGGCTTCGAGTTCGGTGTTGCCGAGCAGTGCGAGGGCGGCGGCCTGCGCGTACGGGCCGCCGGAACCGATGGCCATCAGGTCGTGCTCGGGCTCGATGACGTCGCCGTTGCCGGAGATGATGAACGAGCTGTCCTTGTCGGCGACGCACAGGAGCGCCTCGAGGCGCCTGAGCCTGCGGTCCGTGCGCCAGTCCTTGGCGAGCTCGATCGCTGCGCGGGTCAGGTTGCCGTACTGCTCGAGCTTGCTCTCGAACAGTTCGAACAGCGTGAACGCATCGGCCGTGCCGCCGGCGAAGCCGGCGATGACTCGCCCCCCGGCCAGCGGCCGGACCTTGCGGGCGTTAGCTTTCATGACCGTGTTGCCCATGCTGACCTGGCCGTCGCCGGCGATGGCGACCTTGCCGTTGCGCCGGACCGACACGATCGTGGTCCCTCTGAATTGTTGCATCGGTGAAAACCCCGTGGATCGGGCGCCCGGGCGGCGCCAGGCGGTTCGTTGACTAGTCTTTCCTGCGCGCCCGCGGGTGCGCCTGGTCGTAAATCTGGGCTAAGTGCTGGAAATCAAGGTGGGTATAGACCTGGGTGGTCGAGATATTGGCGTGCCCGAGGAGTTCCTGCACGCCGCGGAGGTCATGACTCGATTCGAGCAGGTGCGTGGCGAAGGAGTGCCGGAAGAGATGCGGGTAGACGTTGGCGTCGATGCCCTGCTGGCGCGCCCAGTGCTTGACGCGAGCCTGGATCGACCGGGTCGACAGGCGGCTGCCGCGCTGGCTGACGAATACCGCGGTCTCCTCGGCGTCGGCGAGCGCTGCGCGGTTTTTCAGCCAGGTGCGTAGCGCCTCCCGCGCGAGGCGTCCGACAGGAACGATCCGGTCCTTGCTGCCCTTGCCGGTGACGCGGACGGTAGCGTCCGCGAGATCGATGTCGACGAGATCGAGATCGGCCAGTTCCGCAAGCCGCAGGCCCGAGGAATAAAAGAGTTCGAGGATGGCCCTGTCACGATCGACCAGCGGGCCCTCGCCCTCGATGTCGAGCAGGCGCGCCATCCGGTCCGCGTCGAGATTACCGGGCAGTCGCTTCTTCGCTTTCGGTGCCGCGACGTCGGCCGCCGGGTTGGCTCGGACCGCGCCCTCGCGGACGAGATAACGGTAGAAGCTGCGAACGGCGGACAGCTGGCGCTGGATGCTCCTGGCCGACAGCCCGCGCCGGAAGCACTGCGCCGACCAGGTGCGTATGTGTTCGCTGTCGAGCCGGCCCCAGTCGTCGATACCGGCGTCGGTGCACCACTTCAGAAGCGACTCGAGGTCGCGGCCGTAGTTGCGGGTGGTCTGGGGACTCAGCCGGCGCTCGAACTCGAGATGCCTGAGGAAACGGGCCGGCCATTCCTCTGCGGTGGTATTCACCGGGTCAGCGCGGGCTCAAAACCGCGACAGCGCCGCGGTGATGAGCTGGCCGACGCGCATCAGGAAATCGATGCTCATGCCCGGATGGAAGCGATCGCCATCGGTACTGCCGATGGCCAGGAAGCCGACCCGGCACTGTTCGCCGAGCGGCAGCATCGCGATCGAGCCGACGTTGGCCGCATCGCCGTGGAACAGGTATTCGAGCTGCTTGTCGCGAGCCCGGCCGCAGCGCGGCGCGCTCGATTCCAGGAACGTCGCGAACGGCTTGAGCTCGGGGTCGTCGCGGGTCGTCGCCCGGAAGAACCGGCTTGCACCCGTTTCGCTGACGCTGTCGCTGTCGGTCAGGAGAACGAGGACGGCGTGGTCGGCATTGAACGCCACGCGCATGGCTTCCTCGACGACGGCCACCGTGCCGGCCAGGTCTGTCGTGTGCAGGAGCTGCATCGACAGCTCGTGGATCTTGGCGGCGAGCACGTCGTTCTCGCGGGCGACGGCGAGCAGTTCTTTCAGCTGCCGTTCCAGCTTGAGGTCCTTCTGCCTCAGGACCGAGACCTGGCGCTCCACGAGTGAGACGGCGTCGCCCGATGCGTGCGGCAGCCTGAGTCTCGACAGCAGGGTGGCGTGGCGCTCGAAGAAATCCGGGTGAGTTTCCAGGTAGTCGTGTACCGCCTGTTCGCTCGGAGATTCGTCGACGTAATCTCGCTCAGGCTGCGTGCTCATAGTTCAAGGATTCCTTCATCGATGAATTCGGCGTTTCCGGTCAGCCAGACGGGCGCCCCGGGCCCGCGCCAGCTTACCACGAGTTGGCCGCCCGGCAGGTTCACGGTGACTGTTTCGGCGAGTCGCTCGTCGCGGCGCCCGGCAACGACCGCGGCGCAGGCGCCGGTCCCGCAGGCCAGCGTCTCGCCGGCGCCCCGTTCATACACCCTGAGGTCGATCTCGTGCTCGCTGAGTATCGTCCTGAAGCCCGCGTTGACGCGCTCCGGGAAGCGCGCGTGACGCTCGATCAGCGGACCGAGCGTCGCGACCGGCGCCGTCCGGGTATCGTCCACGTCGAGCACGCAGTGCGGGTTGCCCATCGACAGGACCGCGACGCGGTAGTCGGTACCGCCGACCTCGAGGCGGTACTCCAGCGCTTCCGCGTCGGCGACGAAGGGAATGCGCCGCGGCTCGAAGATCGGTGCGCCCATGTTGACGGCGACCCCGCCGTCGTCAAGCAGTCGCGCCGTGACCGGGCCGGCCGGGCTGTCGAAACGGAGCTCACCGTCCGTGGCCTCCCGCGCGAGGAAGCGGGCGACGCAGCGCAGCCCGTTGCCACACTGCTCTACTTCCGAGCCGTCACTGTTGAAGACGCGATACGCGGCGACGCTGTCACTGCGCACCGGCGCCGACAGCCACATGAGCTGATCGAAGCCAGGCCCGCATGCCTCGTCGGCCAGCCGAACGAGCTGTTCGCGGACCGGCGGTTCCGGCATTGCGCTGCGGTGGTCCACGACGAGAATCCGGTTACCGGCGCCGTGCATCCTGGCGTAAGGGGAAGGCATGAGCGCGAGTGTATCAGCGTGCGCCATGGCAGAAGCGCCTGTCGCCTGCATGGCCATCGACGTCGTCCTTTTTTGCCTTCTGCATGATATGGACTTTTCGTTTTCCGGCCTGTAGTTTACATAAGCTATAGCCCACCAGAAGAAGCTCCGAGGAGAGACATGCGGCACATCATGGTTCTGAACGCCAAGGGCGGCTGCGGCAAGAGCACCCTGGCAACAAACATCGCTTCCTGGTACGCCACCGAAGGTGCCAGCGTCGCTCTTGCAGACTTCGACCCGCAGCGCTCGGCGCTCGACTGGCTGGATCGCCGGCCCGCCGACCGGCCCGAGATCGTCGGCGTTGCCGCCTACGAGGACGGCTTGAAGCACGCGCCGCGGACGGTCGACGTCACCGTGATCGACGCGCCCGCACGATCCCACGGCGCCGAACTGACCAACCTCGTCAAGCACGCCGAGACCATCATCGTTCCGGTCCTGCCGTCGACGATCGACATGCAGGCGACGACAGAGTTTCTGAAAGAGCTCAACGCCGTCGGCAAGGTCGATCGCAAGCAGGTGAAGCTCGGCGCCGTCGGTAATCGTATCCGCGACAACACGCTGATCTGGGACGATCTCGACGAGTACCTGACGAAAGCGAGAATTCCCTATATAGCCGCCCTGCGTGAAGCGCAGAACTACATTCGTGCCTACACGCGCGGCCTCGGCATATTCGAGCTGCCCGAGTATCTCGCCTGGCCGGACTGGGACGAGTGGGAGCCGCTGACCAGCTGGCTGAAGAGCAAGCGTTCGCAGCCGTAGCGGCAGCGTTACTCGCAACAGGCCGGGGTTGAAGGTTCTTGCGGTCGGCGACCGCGAGCCTCCTCCCTACAACAAGCCCATCTCCCCGAGGCTCGCCCGAATTCCGTCGGCGGCGTCCGCGTAGCGTGGCGTGACGCCGAGCACCTCGCGCATCTTCCGCGTATCCACCCGGCGGGACTCCCGAACGAAGGAGAGCCGCATCGGAGAGAACGTCGCTTCCGCTTCCTCGCGGCTGACGATCGGCGGGGCCTCGAGGCCGAGCTGCCTCGCCACTTCCAGGGCGAACCAGGTCGAGCTGCGCTCGTCGCCATCACCGACGTTGAAGATGCCGGCAGGCACACCCGGGTCGAGCGCGGCAAGACAGGCCGCGACCAGGTCGTCGACGTGGATACGGTTGCCGGGACTCGCCTCGGCCTCGTCGATCAGCGGCGACCGGCTACGAATTCCCTCGATCATGAGCCGATCCGGGCCGTAAATGCCGGGAACGCGCAGAATTGTCACTTCCGAACCATGCTGCTCGGCCCACTCGGCAAGCAGCGTTTCCGCGGCGACCCGTCGCGCTGAGCGCTCGTTGCCGGGCGCGACCGGCGTCGTTTCCGTCACGACACCGCCCTGGTGGTCACCGTAAACACCGGTAGTCGATACGTACACGATGCGTTCCGGCACGGTCGAGAGGGCGGCAAGAAATGCCTTCAGGCGGCGGTCACCCGGGGCGTCGTTCGCCGGCGGTACCGTGTACAGCAGCCGGCAGGGCGAGGGCACCGCGATCGTCGCCGGGGGATCGTCGAGACCGAGTTCCCGGACGGTCCTGCCCGCCGTCGCCGGCGGCACGCTCCTCGACAGGCCGAGCGCCGCGTCCGCGGGGAGCTGTTTCAGTAAGCGGAGGCCGGTGTAGCCGGTACCGACGACGACGTTCGTCACGAGGCATCCGGCTCGAGGTGCGGTATCCGCGCGAGCGTCGGCGGCACGACCATGCCCAGGCCCTCGCGGAACGCGTCGGCGGCGGCGTCCGTCTCGCCGAGCTGGTTCAGCAGGTGGCCGTATTCGCGGTAGGCCTCGGGCGTCGGCTGCAGGCTGATGACGGTTTCGAGATAGCTCCGCGCCTTGCCCCAGAGTTCGTTTCTGAGGCAGAGGCGTGCGGTCGCGAGCAACAGGTCGGGGTCGTCGGCGTGCTTGTCGAGCCACTTCTCGGCCTGCTTCAGCTGGCCGCTCGCGTCGGCGCCATCGACGAGTCCGAAACGGCGCACGAGCGGCCCGCGCCAGTCCTTCTTGAGCTCTGCAACCAGCTCCTTTTCCGCCATGACGTTTTCGCCGACCCTGACGAGGCTCTCTACGCGGGCCTCGAGCAGCTCGACGTTGGACCTCAGGCGCTTCGGTACGGCCTTCCAGGCGGCTTCGATATCGTCGAGCTCAGGAGCCCGGCGCAGCGCCTCGCCGTGAACCTTGACGGCCCACGCGTCGACGGTCGCCGGGTTGATGCGGCCGTGCTTTTCGATGCGAGGCAGGATCTTCGCGAGTTCCTTCCAGTCTTCGAGGCGGTAGTACAGTCGTCCCATCAGCGCCAGCGCGTAGCTGTGCTCGCGGGAATTTTCCTCGAGCTGCCTGAGCGTCGCGAGAGCCTGCTCGTAATGGCCGCGATCGAGCTGGAACTCGGCCTGCGTCAGGAAGATCGCGTTTGCCGCCTCGGGGGTCTCCTCGTACGCGAGCCTCAGCCACTCGTCGCGCCGATCGTCTTCGCCCTGCAGGTGCGCAGCGCGGGCCGCCTGCAGGTAGCTGAACAGCGGCACCTGGCTCGTCGTGGCGGAGCGCGCCAGGAGCTTCTCACCCTTCGCGTAGTTGCCCTCGGCGACCTCGATCATCCCGGCCGTCAGTTTCCGTCCCGCGCGGCCCGCGCGGTAGCGACCGGCCGCCTCGCCTACCTTTCGCGGCGCCGTGAACAGTTTCCAGGCGAACGCGATCGCCAGCAGGACGAGGAAGATGCCGAGCAGCAGGATCGGGACCGATGTCTCGATCAGGTAACCACGAATCGTGATGGCGACGTAACCCGGGTCGGCCAGAAGTGCATTGGCCGCGACGACGCTTACGAGCAGCGCAATGACGACGACGATGCCGAATTTCACGGCGTCGGCTCGCTCAGCGCCTCGTACTGGCGCAGCAAGGTCAGCGGCTCGGAGATGTCGGGCAGGCTCGAGTCGAGCGATACGTCCCGGATCTCGGTGAGCGTCGTTCGGGCGCTTTGCACCTGCAGACTGTCGGCATCGAAGTATTGCTGGAGCCAGGCGTCTGCGTCTTCCAGGCTCTGGTCGAAGATAGATTGCTGGCCGCGCAGGAGCGCGAGCCGTGCCGCCTGCAGCTGCAGGGTGAGATTCGCGCGAATCAGCGGCTCGGTGCCCGGCAACAGCAGCGGTGTGCTCTCGTCGCCCGGGCGGGTCACCTTCACGGCACCGAATACGGCTTCCTTCACCGCGGCCCAGGTCTTCCCGGCGACGCCGGGCTCGGCATCCTCGTCCGCGCCGGCCTGTACACGTTCGGTCTCGCCTTCGACGGGCTTGAGCGGCAGCGAGTCGACCAGGCGAGCGAGGCTCGCGAGCAGCATGGCGTTCGACTCGACGTCAACCTGCTCGGTCATCTCGAGCGCGGTGACGCTGTCGCTGATGGCCTGACGGACGTTGTTGAGCGCAGGGTTGCCGATGCTGACGAGTCGCTCGTCAGCCATCCCCAGCGCGACCTTCGCCAGCTCGACGTCGCCGCCCAGCGTCAGCAACGCGTTCGCAATCTTGAGGTAGTACTCGGCCTCGGCCAGCAAGAGCGTATCCCGGGCGCCCGCCTCGATGCCCTGGATCGCTGCCAGGGCGCTTTCCAGGTTGCCGACGCGCGGCGGCAGGGAATCGTAGTTGGACAGCCTGTCCTGAAGCCCCTCGATATCGCGCCGCAGATCGGCCTCGAGGCGGGACCGCGCGGTCGCCGTGAGGTCTTCGAGCATCGCCAGGGCGTCCACCCGCTCCTCGAGCCCGGCAATCGTGTCGCCCAGGGCCGCGATGTCGCGACGGGTCTCGGCGACGTCAGCAGGGCTCGCGAACTCGATATCGGCAATGGAGCTGCGTGTCAGGTAGAGCCAGCCGACGCCGGCAAGCGCAGCCGCGCTGATCGCCAGCGCCAGCAGCCCCGTGACGCTGAAACTGCGTGCGCGGCGCGGTGCAGGCTCCGGCTGAGCATCCTCCGTGCCCGGCAGGGCGCCCGTGTTCGTATCGTCGAGGTCGGCGAAGTCCGCGTCGGCGGACGTCGACTCCGGACGAGGCGCCTCGTCGTCGGTCGCGTCGGTCGAATTCGGTTTGTCCGCTTGTTCAGTCATAGCCTACCTCGAGAGGTCGCGTGGCGGTTCGAGACTCTCGATCACGGCCTCGACGATCGAGCCGGCATCGGGGGCCTCGGCCAGGCTGATGTCTGCCCCCGGGAACCGCGCCTCGATCTCTTTTAACACACGCTTCGCCGGGGTCACCAGTCGTGCCTCGTTGAGTTCCGGCAGGATACTTTCCGGCAGCAGCTGCGTCAGGTTATCGAAGGATTCGACGCTCATGACGACGATCACGTCGATCTCGCCCGCCCGCCAGTGTGTCTCCAGCCTGTCGATCTCGGCGGCCGAGTAGGCGGGCAGGCGCCGGTCGTAGACGCCGAGGTACTGGACGGCGGCACCGCGGCTCGACAGCGTCTCGGCCAGAAGCTCGCGGCCCCGGCTGCCGCGGATGATTCGCACGGTCTTGCCGGCGACCCTGTGCAGCGCTTCGGTGCCGAGCAGGTCTTCGCTGGAAAAACCGTCCTCGGGAACGAGGTCGACCGTCTTGCCGGCCGCCTCGATAGCTGCCGCCGTCGCGGGACCGATAGCGGCGATCCGGCCGGCCGCGAACTCGATGCCGAATTCGACGGCATTCGCACTGACGAAGATCGATATGTCGGGCGGGTCGAGCGTGCCGGCTTCCGTCTCGATGACCGCCCGCGCGCGCGGCACGATCTCGATGACGGGAAACGAGAGAACCGTCGCACCGGCGTCGGTCAAGGCGGCGACCAGCGCCGCCTGCTGGCCGGCCGGCCGCGTGACGAGTACGCCTTGTCCGTTCAGGGCGGGCATCTACTCGGTCATCTGCCGGGCGCGTTCCAGGAGCGCCTCGACGCCCTGTTCCGCGAGACCCCGGGCAACCGCGGCGCCGATCCCGACCGCGTCGGCCGGGTCCCCGCTCGAGCTGGTCCGGATGACCTCGCTGCCGTCCGGCAGCGCGGCAAGGCCGGTCAGCGACAGCGTGCCGCCGGCGATCGTGGCATGCGCCGCGACCGGCGACTGGCAGCTCGCATCCAGGGCGCGGGCGACCTCGCGCTCGGCCAGGGTGGTCCGGACCGTCGGTTCGTGATCGAGTGCGGCGAGCACGCCGCGGAGATCGCTGCGGCTCTCGAGACACTCGATGCCGATGACGCCCTGGGAGGCTGCCGGCAGCATCTCGTCGACCCCGAAACGGGCCGTGATGCGTTCGCCCATGCCGAGCCGTTCCAGGCCTGCGGCGGCCAGGATAATGGCGTCGAATTCCCCGGCGTCGAACTTGGCGAGCCGCGTGTTCACGTTGCCGCGCAGCGGGCGGATGTCGAGATCCGGCCGCATCGCCCGCAGCTGCGCCTGCCGGCGCAGGCTGGAGCTGCCGACGACCGCGCCCTCGCGGAGATCCGCGAACGGGACGCCGCCGCTGACGAGGGCGTCGGCGTGACTCGCCCTCTCGAGGATGGCGGCGATGCAGAACCCGTCGGGCATCTCGGCCGGCACGTCCTTCATCGAGTGCACGGCCAGGTCGGCGCGATCTTCCTGCATCGCGACCTCGAGCTCCTTGATGAACAGTCCCTTGCCGCCGATCTTCTGCAGGCTGCGATCGAGGATTTCATCCCCCCGGGTCGACAGTCGAACGAGTTCGACGCTGTCGACCGCATCGAGACCCTCCAGTAACGAGGCGACGTGTTCTGCCTGCCAGACCGCGAGCTGGCTCTTGCGCGTGGCGATACGAATATGCAAATCAATGACCTCCTTGCAGGCGCCGCCTGACATCGGCGACGTGCCGGCGGGAGATTATCAGGGCTTTGCCGTCGTCTTGCGAGTCGGCACGGAGCACGACCATCGAACGGCCCTCGGCGTCACGCTCCACGCGCGCGATCGACCGGACGGCAACCAGGACGCTGCGATGGATCCTGACGAAGCGGTCGGGAAACTCGATTTCCAGCGATTTCAGCGAATCGTCGATCAGGTCTTCCCCGCCGGCATGGTGGACCGTGACGTATTTCTGCTCGGCTTCGAGGTAATCGATATCGTCGACCGGGATCAGGTGCAGTTCGCCGTGCCGCCGGGCGCACAGCTGCGTTCGCACCTCGTCGACCCGGCTGCCGATCGCCGCAAGCGTCGCCGGCGCGAGGCGGGCCGCGTGCGCCAGCGCGCCCTCGAGCCGGCGGCGGC
This sequence comes from Woeseiaceae bacterium, assembly GCA_036350895.1. Classification (GTDB taxonomy): domain Bacteria; phylum Pseudomonadota; class Gammaproteobacteria; order Steroidobacterales; family Woeseiaceae; genus UBA1847. The sequence continues at coordinate 2,818 of JAZBNZ010000156.1, read as the reverse complement.
GCACCGGCTTCAGGATGTAGCCGACGGCACGGGCTTCGAAGGCCTCGATCGCGTATTCGTCGTAGGCCGTCGTAAAGACGATCGCCGGCGGCTGTTCGAGCGCATTGAGATGCCGGGCCAGCTCCAGTCCGGACATGCCCGGCATGCGGATGTCGACGAGCATGATGTCCGGCCGCTCGCTCGTGGCGAGGCGGAGGGCCTCGTCACCCGTCGCCGCCGCGCCGATGCAGCGGTAACCCTCGATGTCATCGAGAATCTGCTGCAGCCGCTCGCGGGCGGGCGGCTCGTCGTCGACGACCATGACCCGCATCACGCTGCGTCTCCGGTCGGGAATGCGAGCGACACCGTGTAGCGGTCAGCGGTTTCGTCGACGGTGACGGCTGCGCGATTGCCGTACGCCAGTTCGAAGCGCTGGCGCACGTTGGCGAGCGCCATCTTGTTGCCGCCGCTCTTCCGCGGTGCTCCCGGCGGAACCGGGTTCGAGACGGTGATCCGGAGTGTCCTGCCGTCGCGCTCGCCGACGACATTGACGACGCCGCCGCCCTCGAGCCGCTCGATGCCGTGATAGATCGCGTTTTCGACCAGTGGCTGCAGCGTCAGGCTCGGGATTCTCGCCCGCATCGGCAGTGCGTCGATATCCCAGCGAATCTCGAGCCGATCCCCGAGGCGCAGCTTCTCGATGCGCTGGTAGATTGCCGCAACCTCGAACTCTTCCTTGAGCGTCGACATGTCCTTCGTCGTGCTGAGCGAGGCCCGCAACAGGTCCGACAGGTCCTCGACGGCTTCCTCGGCCTGGCGCGGATCCGAACGCGTCAGCGCCGCGATGGTATTCATGCTGTTGAACAGGAAATGCGGCCGGATGAGCGCCTGCAGGGCACTGATCCTGGCCTGCGCCTCGAGCACGATGCTGCGCCGCCATTCGCTGGCGACGTAGAGATAGCGCATCAGCAATGCCGTGACGATCGCGCCGATCGCGAAGGTGCGGATCAGGAACTGCCAGTGGCTGTCCTCGATGATGACCGACTGCCCGAACACCCGCGTCAGCTGGACGGCGATCTCGGCGAGAATGACGGTCATCGCCACGAGTATCACGTAGCTCCAGACGAAGGCTGCCGTCGGGCCCAGCTTCTCGAGTCGCGACTTGAACTGGCACAAGAGCGCGCAGCCGAGCAGCGACGTCCAGAGCACGAACAGCGACGTCTTGGACAGGTCGATCAGGAAACTGCGGCCGTCTTCCCAGGCCGCGATCGTTAGGACGAAGGCGACGAGTTCGGCGACGACGACGATGACGAAAACCGTGGTCGCCGCGCAGAAATCCGGCAGATAGGCCTGGCTTGTTTCGAGGTCTTTGTTCAGGCGATCGCTCAAGCAGACGGCTCGTCAAACTCCGGCCGCCATTCTAGCGTAATCGTCCGGGACGGGCGTTCCGGGCCGACGTGGCCGGGATCAGTCGCAGTATTCGGCGATCAGCTCGCGAACCTTTTGCTCGGCTTCCTCGCGCTGGGGGCCGTCGAGATAGACGCGTTCGCCGTTCTCGTCCTCGCGATACAGCCGCCGCGACTCGGTGTATGTCTGCAGGCGCGCTCGATTCTGCTGGCACTTCGCCGCGCGGTCGGCGGCTTCCTGCCGCTGCTCGGCTGCACGGGCCTCTTCCCGGGACTCCGCCTCGCGGGCTTCGTCGAGGGCAGCCTCGCGTTCGAGGCGGGCATCGATCTGGGCCTGGACGGTTGCCGGGCTGGTGGCGCGCGAGACGACGCCCAGGCGTTGCTCACCGGATTCACCGGTCGGTCGGTCGCGGTAATAGACGTCGCCGTTTTCGTCGACGTACTTGTAGATCTCACTGGCAACGACGCTGCCGGCGAACAGCAGTACGCTGCCGATCAGGACTGTTTTGATCGCTAAACGCATTTTCATGGTCGCCTCGACTGCTACGGTAGCCCGCAGCGGGTATTCGCACAAACGCCATTACACCACGGTTGCGCCGAATTTGGCGTGACAACATTCACAGCAGGAAGCGTGCCCAGGTCAGGCTGCGAGAGACAAAAAAAGCGGGCCTTGAGGCCCGCCAGCTATCTGATTTTGCGGAGGATGTTACGTTTTTGTCATTTTTCGGTACGGGACCCGCCGGCAGCTTATGGAAAATCGGCTGTCCGCCGCCGGCCGGTCCCGTTCGTTCGTACCCGCTTACTCGGACGCCTTGGTGAACTCGGGGTAGGCCTCCAGGCCGCACTCGCCGATATCGACGCCTTCGTATTCTTCTTCTTCACCGACCCGTATTCCGACGCTGATCTTCAGGAGGAACCACACGAGCAGGCTGACCAGGAACGTCCAGGTGAAGATGCTGACGATGCCGAGGAGCTGGCCCAGGAAGCCCGCCTCATCGTTCGAGAACAGCACCGCCATGACGCCCCAGATACCCGCGACGCCGTGGACCGATATGGCGCCCACCGGGTCGTCGATGCGCAGCTTGTCGAGCATGACGATCGACGTCACCACGAGCAGCCCGCCGACCACGCCGATCAGGGTTGCACCGATCGGCACTGGCGACAGCGGGTCTGCCGTAATCGCGACGAGACCGGCCAGCGCGCCGTTAAGCGCCATCGTGAGGTCGGCCTTGCCGAACCAGGCGCGTGCCAGAAGGAGCGCGGCGACCAGGCCGCCAGCCGCCGCCATGTTCGTATTGACGAACACGAGCGCGACAGCATTGGCTTCACCCACGTCCGAGACCTTGAGCTCCGAGCCGCCGTTGAAGCCGAACCAGCCCAGCCAGAGGATCAGGGTCCCGAGCGTGGCCAGCGGCAGGTTGCAACCCGGGATG
>JAZBNZ010000155.1:0-4498 GCA_036350895.1 Woeseiaceae bacterium | reverse complement strand
CATGGCTACAGCGCCGGGTTCCGCGATCACTATCTCGTGCCCATGGCGGCGGCGATCTGGTCGGCGGAGCCGGGCGCGATCGACGACATGCCGCTCAGGTTCCTGGTGCAGTTCTTCGAGAACCACGGCCTCCTCAAGCTCAAGGATCGCCCGCAGTGGAAAACCATTGTCGGCGGCTCACGGGAGTACGTTCGCAAGCTGACGCGGCCGTTCGCCGATCGGATCCGGCTGGAGGCGCCCGTGAGAAGCGTGCGCCGCTTCGAGGACTACGTGGAAGTATGTACGGACGGCGCCGGGCCCGAGACCTTCGACTTCGTCTTCCTCGCGTGCCATAGCGACCAGGCGCTCCGCCTGCTCTGCGACCCGACGCGGGCGGAGTCCGAGGTCCTGTCGGCGATTCGCTACCAGGACAACGAGGCCGTCCTGCATACCGACGAGGGCGCGATGCCGCGCCGTCGGCGGGCATGGGCGTCGTGGAACTACCACCTGCCGGAGTCGGATCGGCAGCACGTTACCGTGACCTACAACATGAACATCCTGCAGGGTCTCGATACCGAGCGGCAGTACCTGGTCACGCTCAACAATGATGCGGTGATCGACCCGGAGAAGGTGCTACGGCGTATCCAGTATCAGCACCCGGTGTTCTCGACGGAGTCGGTGACGGCGCAGGCGCGCCAGGCCGAACTCAACGTTGACCGGACTTTCTATTGCGGAGCGTACTGGCGACACGGGTTCCACGAAGACGGTGTCGTGAGCGCGCTGAACGCGCTCGACCATTTCGAGGAGAGGCTGGCCCATGGACAGCTGCATCTACGAAGGGCGGGTTAGGCACTCCCGGAGCACGCCGGTCGAGCATCGGTTCCGCTACCGGCTGTTCATGATGTTCCTCGATCTCGACGAGTTGCCCGGGGTTTTCCGCGGCCGCTGGCTCTGGTCGGCGCGGCGACCGGCGCTCGCGCGATTCCGCCGCAGTGACCACATCGGGCCGGCGGACCAGCCTCTCAAGGAATCCGTGGCGGATCTCGTCGAAGCCGAAACGGGTCAGCGTCCAGCGGGACCGATACGGCTGCTGACCAACCTGAGCTACTTCGGATACTGCTTCAACCCGGTGAGCTTCTACTACTGCTACGACCGGGCGGGTGAGTATCTCGAGACGATCGTCGCAGAGGTAAACAACACGCCCTGGGGCGAGCGGGATACCTACGTGCTGCCGGCGACGGCGAACACGGGCAGGGGGCGGATTCATCGCTTCAAGCCGGCAAAGAAGATGCACGTCTCGCCCTTCATGCCGATGAATCTCAGCTACGACTGGTCCTTCGCAACACCCGGCGATCGCGTCTCCGTCTACATGGCGAACCTGAAGGACGGCGAACGTATTTTCGACGCGGCCATCACCATGGAACGCAAGGAGATTACGGGCCGGGCTCTCGCCCGCGTGCTGCTGCTTTTTCCGTTCATGACCGTAAAGGTGGTTGCGGCGATCTACTGGCAGGCGCTGAAGCTCTGGCTGAAGCGTGTTCCTTTCTACCCGCACCCCGACAAGCGGCAAGACATAGCGGCAGACACACGATGAAAGACCTATCGATCGATTCACAGCAGTTCCTGGAAAGCACGCGCAAGCCGTCGGGTCTCGACCGGTTCGCACGCAAGGTGATCCGTGCCCGGCTCGAGGAGGTCACGAGCGGCCAGATCGTCGTCACCGAGAACGGAGAGACCTTAAGCTACGGTGAACCTTCCGCTGCAGTGCCGCTGACCGCGCATATCACGATCCGGGACCCGCGCTTCTACAGCGAGGTTGCCTTCGGCGGCACGATCGGCTCCGGTGAGGCATGGATACACGGCTACTGGAATTGCGACGACCCGACCGCGCTCGTGCGCATCCTGCTGCGGAACCGGCAGGTGCTCGGCAACCTCGACTCGGGTGCGGCGCTCGTAACAAGACCCCTGCAGCGCCTGTTGCACTGGCTGAATCGCAACACCAGGGCTGGCAGTCGACGCAACATCGCGGCGCACTACGATCTCGGTAACGAGTTCTACCGCCTTTGGCTCGACGACACGATGATGTACTCGAGTGCGATCTTCGCGCGCCCGGACATGAGTCTCGAGGAGGCGTCCCGGGAAAAGCTCGACGTCATCTGCCGCAAGCTCGGTCTCGAGCCCGGCGATCGTGTCGTCGAGATCGGCACGGGGTGGGGCGGCTTCGCGATTCACGCCGCCGCAAATTACGGTTGTCACGTCACGACCACGACGATCTCGAAGGAACAGTACGCCTGGGCCGAGAAGGCCATCCGCGACGCGGGCCTCGAGGATCGCATCACCCTGCTGCTCGAGGACTACCGGGAACTCGAGGGTCAATACGACAAGCTGGTGTCGATCGAGATGATCGAGGCGGTCGGTCACGAGTTCCACGAGACGTTCTTCAGGAAATGCGCCGAACTGCTGAAGCCGTCCGGCCAGATGCTGCTGCAGGCGATCACGATCGCCGACCAGCAGTACGACAGCTACAGGAAGAGCGTCGATTTCATCAACCGGTACATTTTCCCGGGCGGTTGCCTGACATCGGTGACCGGCATGACCGCGACGATGACCCGGGTGACGGACATGCGTGCCGTGCACGTGGAAGATATCGGGCCGCACTACGCCAGGACCCTGGCGGAGTGGCGGCGGCGCTTCTTCGCCGCGCTCGACCGGGTCCGCGAGCTCGGCTATTCGGAGGAATTCATCCGGATGTGGCATTATTACCTCGCATATTGCGAGGGTGGTTTCGCGGAGCGTGCAATCGGCAACGTACACATGCTCATCATGAGGCCGGAAGCCAGGCCGCTGCTGGCCGAGGACTGGCGCTAGTCAAAACCGCCCGCGCGGAGGATACTGATGCGCGGATTTCTGCTTCGACTTCTGATCACGATCCTGGGGCTCTACCTGGCCTCGGAACTGCTTTCCGGCGTCATGATCGACGGTACCGGCACGTTCATCGTCGCTGCGCTGGCGCTCGGCGTCGTCAACGCGGTCGTGCGGCCGATCCTCTTCCTGCTGACCCTCCCGTTTACCATCGTCACGCTGGGGCTGTTCATCCTGGTCCTCAACGGCCTGATGTTCGCCTTCGTTGCGGCGATCCTGCCGGGTTTCGCGGTGGCCGGCCTCGGTTCGTCGATCCTCGGCTCCGTGATCGTCAGCCTGACGAGCATCGTCGCGTCCTGGTTCATCGGCGCGGACGGCCGCTACGAAGTCATCGTCGTCGAACGGCGTCGCTGATCGCCAGGCCGCGTTGGCGCTACGCGCTTCAGCGTGTATAACCCCCTATCTTTCGAAACCGATCCACCGGAGATTTCCCTTGATCCGACAAGCACCGATCCAACTACTGCTGTTCACCGGCTTTCTGAGCGCAAGCCTGCTCGCGGGCTGCGGGCAGAAGACAACCGACGAAGCCCAGGCACCCGCGCCGACAGAATCGTCGTCGCCGGTCGCGCTCGACCTCGCCGGCGGCAACCCGGCCGCGGAAGCGGCGGTTGCGACGATCTCGGCCGACTACATGCGCGGCATCATCCGGGAGATCTCTGACGATCGCTACGAGGGCCGCGGCCCCGGCAGTGCCGGCGACAAGCTGGCGCGGGACTACCTCGTCAAGGAACTTAAGAAAGCCGGTCTCGAGCCCGGCGCCGGGGACGGTGGCTGGGAGCAGCCCTTCGACCTGATCGGCGTGAACGCGTCCCAGCCGGAATCCTGGAGTTTCTTGCGCGACGGCGAGACGCTCACGCTTACGCAGTGGGACGATTTCATCGCCGGCAGCGGCGTGCAGGAGCCGCGTGCCGAATTCGACGATGCCGAGCTGGTATTCGTCGGCTACGGCATCCAGGCGCCCGAATACGACTGGGACGACTACAAGGGCGCCGATCTCGAGGGCAAGGTGCTCGTAATGATGAACAATGACCCGGACTGGGATCCGGCCCTGTTCGGCGGCGAGACCCGGCTCTGGTACGGCCGCTGGGACTACAAGTATCTCTCCGCGGCACGGCAGGGTGCCGTCGGCGCGATCATCATTCATACCACGCCGTCCGCGGGCTACCCGTTCCAGGTCGTGCAGACCTCGTGGACCGGCGAGCAGTTCGAGCTGCCCGCCGGCGACGAGCCGCGCAGCCAGGTCGAGGCCTGGGTTACCGAGGACGCTGCGCGAGAGCTGATGGCCATGGCCGGCCACGATCTCGATGCGCTGCGGGAAGCCGCTTACAACCGCGATTTCGAGCCGGTGCCGCTCGGCATCACCACCAGTTTCGCGATGGACGTCGCGATCAACAAGACGTCGTCGGCGAATATCCTCGGCCTGATCGAGGGCAGCGACCCCGAATTGAAAGACGAGGTCGTCATCTACACGGCGCATCACGACCATCTGGGTATCGGCACGCCGAATGACGACGGCGACACGATTTACAACGGCGCCATGGACAATGCCTCGGGCGTCGCGCAGGTGCTGGCGATCGCGAAGGCGATTCGCTCCATG
>JAZBNZ010000154.1:0-6484 GCA_036350895.1 Woeseiaceae bacterium | reverse complement strand
TCAGGAACGCGAGCAGGATGGCGAACAGTGGCGGCAGCAGGGAGACCCAGCCGGGGATCACCGGTATGCTCTGCTCGAGTACGGTCTCGCCGTTACTGACGACGGTGATCGTGGCCGAGCCCCTCTCGTCGACGGTAATGCCCTCGACGCTGATGCTGCGGCCGCGCGTGGTGGCAACGACGTCGTCGTTGATCCTGAGTTCCAGATCGGCATCTTCGTAGAAGCCGCTGGCGCTGATATCGAAGCCGACGCTGTCGAGGACGACCTCGGGGACTTCGAGCGACGCTTCCTGGGCGCCGGCGGTGGCGGTAATGAAAAAAGCGAAGAGAAGTGCGGCGAGACCGCTTTTGGGATTCGACACCATGTAGTCTCTTTTATTATTTTCTCTATCGACCGGACGGACCCCGGGCCTCGGGCACTATAGCAAATAGGCAATCCGGGCGTCGCAGGCGTTCCTGTCCCCGCAACCGGCGCCGTGCTGGGTAACGATGCAATGACCGACCTCGTCTCTCTCGTCCTCGTGACGATCCTCGCCTACCTGGCAACGAACATGGACAACGTTGCCCTCCTTGTCGCGCTGTTCGCGCGGTTTCGCGGCCGCGCCACAGTCGTCTTCGCCGGCCACCTGCTCGCCGTGCTGACGATCCTCGTGCTGGCGTCTCTCGCCGGCGAGGCGACGATGCTCGTGGACGTGCATTACCTCGGCTACCTCGGCAGCGTGCCGCTCGTGCTCGGCAGCTACTGGCTCTACCGGTCGTTCCGTCCCGTCACCCCGGCCGCACCCGATCTGCCGACGACGGCCGGCGGCAAGGCGCTCGCCGCGACGTTCCTTAGCCTGGTCGCCAACAGCGTTGACACCTTCCTGACCCTGACCGTGCTGTTCGCGGATACCCGGCAAGACCTGGATCTCGCGATCGGCGGAACGGTGTTCGCGATGGCGATCCTCCTGGGACTCGGGGCGACGTACGCCGTCAGCCGCCCGGCGCTCGGGCCCGCAACGGAGTGGTTTTCGAAGCGTGTCGCGCCGCTCGTTATGATCGGCGTGGGCCTGTACGTGCTTGCCGATACGGCGACGGACGTCCTGTAGCTGCCGTGACTGTGTCTCCATCCGGCGACAAAGCGTTGATATCAAAGCGTTAATGTGAAGTCCGTCGGGTATTGCCGCGACGCGCACGCTACCATCGATCGGGTTGCAAAACGGTTCGTCGGGAACGCGAACGAGGAAAACGCGCACATGAGACTGGCATCGATGATCAGGGCCCTCGCCACGCTGGCGCTCGCTACGTTCGGACTCGCGGCGTGCGACATCCTGACGTACGAGCAATCCGCCGAGGATTTCAACAACCGGACCGGCGGCAGTAGTCCGCCGCCGGCGTCCCCGCCTCCGCCTCCGCCGCCGCCACCACCGCCGCCCGCCGGGGCGAGCTTCGGCCCGGTCTTCTCGGAGATCCAGGCCGGCCTGTTCGACGACTGTGCGTCGGCCTGCCACTCGGGCGGTAGCCCGCCGGGGAATCTCGATCTATCGGCCAACGCGAGCTACATGATGCTGGTGGGCGTCGCCAGTGACGCGGATCCCGGCGTCGATCGCGTCGAGCCCGGCCAGCCCGATTCCAGCTACCTCGTGCAGAAGCTCGAGGGCGTGGACGGCGACCCGAAGCATCCGTCCGGCAGCGAAGTGCCGCAGCCGGACATCGACAGCATCCGGCAGTGGATCGCCGACGGTGCGGTCGACGACACGGCGCCGCCGCCGGCAACGCCTGTCCGGATCACGTCGCTGTCGCCGGCGCCGAATACGACGCTCGCCGCGCCGCCGGCCAGCATTCGCGTCGGCTTCACCAAGGACGTCGACCCGTCCACGGTCAACGCGATGACCTTCGAACTGATCGGTGCCGGCGGTGACGGGATGTTCTCCAACGGCAACGAAGTCACGATCACGGCGGCCGGCATCACCGTACCGGTGTCGAACCCGCAAAGCGCGACCTTCGACCTCACCGGCGTGACGATGAACGACGACGGCTATCGCGTCCGCGTGCGCGGCACCGGCGCGAGCGTCGTCCTCGACATGGACGGTCTCGCGCTCGACGGCGAATACATGAATCGCTTCCCGACCGGCAACGGCACGGCGGGCGGCGACTTCGTGGCCGATTTCACGGTGGCGACCCCGGTCGTGCTCGAGCCGAACCTGGCCTCGATCCAGGATCTCGTGTTTACGCCGAACTGTGCGACCTCCGGCTGTCATGCCGGTGCCGCGCCGTCGGCGGGGCTCGATCTCAGCGACGCGATGACGAGCTACATGGAGCTGGTGGGTGTCGCGAGTACCGGCGCTGCCGGCCGGATACTCGTCATCGCCGGCGATGCGGCGAACAGCTACCTCGTCGAGAAGCTCGGCCCGGCGCCGGCGGCCGGCCAGCAGATGCCGATCGGCGCGCCGCCGCTGCCGGCTGCGACGATCGACGTGATCAGCACCTGGATCGACAACGGCGCGAACCCGCCGTAAGCGGACGCCTAGCCGAGCGCCGCTTCGAGGTCGGCCAGGAGATCCTCGGGATCCTCCAGCCCGACCGATACGCGTAGCAGGTTGTCGGGCGACATCGAGTTGGCGCCTTCGATAGAGGCGCGATGCTCGATCAGGCTTTCGACGCCCCCGAGGCTCGTCGCGTTGACGAACAGCCGCACGCGCGAGGCGACCTCGATGGCCGCGTCACGGCCGCCCTTCAGCTCGAACGACAGCATGCCGCCGCCGCTACGCATCTGGCGGCGGGCGAGCTCGACGGCGGGCGCCGAATCGAGGAACGGGTAGTTGGTTCGTTCGACGGCGGGGTGCCGGTTGAGCATCTCGGCAATGAGCATCGCGTTGGCCGAATGCCGCTCCATCCGGCAGTCGAGCGTCTGCAGGCCGCGCGCAATCAGCCAGGCATTGAACGGCGACAGCACGCCGCCCGAGAGCGTCCGGTGACGCCGCAGCCGGTCCGCGAGCTCCGGGTCGTCGCGCAGGATCAGCGCGCCGCCCTGGATGTCGCTGTGACCGCCCATGAACTTCGTCATCGAATGCATGACGACGTCGGCACCCAGTTCGAGCGGGCGCTGGATCGCCGGGGTCGCAAACGTGCCGTCCACGGCCAGCGCGGCGCCGACCGAATGGGCCCTGTCCGCGAGGCTCGCGATATCGAGAACGTCGAGCCGCGGATTCGAGGGCGTCTCGACCCAGATCATGGCCGTGTCCTCGGAGAGCACGTCCTCGAGGGCGGCTTCGTCGCGGAGATCGACGACTTTGTGCCGGATACCGAGCGGCGCCATGAGTTCGGCCGCGACGGTGCGGGTGTCGTAGTAGCTGTCGCGGTGAATGAGGATCTCGACGCCGGGCGGGAGACTTGCCATCAGCGCGGTCGTGGCCGCCATCCCGGAGCCGTAGACCAGCGCGGCGCTGCCGCCTTCGAGGCTCGCGAGCCTGGCCTCGAGTTCATTGGCGTTCGGGTTACCCGAGCGGACGTACTCGTACTCCGTCAGCGACTCGTTGGCGGGGCCGTGCTCGAAGGTCGTCGACAGGTGTATCGGCGGGGCGATCGCACCCTCGTGACGGATCCCGGGGACGTGTATTGCGCGCGTGGAGAATTTCATGGCCGCTCCGGTTCGGGTGATTCCCGGAGTGTAGCCGTATGCGTCCCGCAGGTCGCTGTTTCCTAATCGATTTTCCGCTCCGGACGCGGCAACTGTCCGGATTGTGCAGCGCACAACACTCTGCTACCTTGACAGACCTTTTCGCCGCCTGCCGAGGACACGACGGTCGCCGGGAAAGCCAAACAACGCCTGGAAGAGGCCGCGGCGCGCAGCACGATTGCCCTGAATCCCATGGTGGGCATTCGCAGCGAGGAATTCTGGCAGGCCACGCGGTCGACGATGTTCCGGATGCTCCGGCAGCCCGTGGCGTCGGCAGAGGTCTCGCTCGGCTTCGCCCGGAAGCTTGCAGGCATCGCCCTGGGCCGGACGCAGTACGAGTTTCCGGACAGGGACAGGCGTTTCAGCGATCCGGCCTGGCAGTCGAGCTGGCTGTACCGCAACCTGCTGCAGGTCTACCTGGCCTTCGGGGAGAGCCTCGACGAGTGGGTCGACGCGGCGGGTTTCGACGACCTCGACGCGCGCAAGGCCCGCGTGATTACCCGGCTGATCGCCGACACGATGGCGCCGACCAACAACCTGTTCGGCAACCCCGCCGCGATCAAGCGGCTCGTCGACAGTGGCGGGACGAGCCTGCTGGCCGGCCTCGGTAATCTCGCCCGGGATATCCGTGACAACGGCGGCATGCCCTCGATGGTCGACAAGCGGCCGTTCGAGGTCGGCCGGAATCTCGCGACGACGCCCGGCAAGGTGATCTTCCGGACCGACATGTTCGAGCTGATCCAGTACGACAACCCGGGCGGTCGAGTGCGCAAGCGGCCGACCCTCATCGTGCCGCCGCAGATCAACAAGTACTACATCATGGACCTGACGCCCGACAAGAGCCTGCCGAACTACCTGGTCGGCAACGGCATCCAGGCCTTCATGATCAGCTGGCGGAATCCGCAGCGCGAGCACGCGGACTGGGGCATGGATGCCTACGTCGGGGCGATCCGGCAGGCGATCGACGTCGTCACGGCGGTGACGCGGCAGCCGACGGTGAACATCCTGGCGGCCTGCTCGGGCGGGATGACCGCCGCGATCCTCGCGGGACACTGTGAGGCGCTCGGCGAGGATGTCGTCAACAGCCTGACCCTGATGGTCTGCGTGCTGGTCCACGAGCCGGACGATTCCGACTTCGGCCTGTTCCTCGACGAACGCACGATCGAACTCGCCCGCGCCGCCTCGCGGCGCGAGGGTATCCTGCCGGGGCAGGAGCTGAACAAGACCTTCGCCTGGATGCGACCGAACGACCTCGTCTGGAACTACGTCGTCAACAATTACCTGCTGGGCGATACGCCGCCTGCATTCGACATCCTCTACTGGAACGCCGATCCCACCAACCTGCCGGCGCAGCTCCACAGCGACTTCCTCGATATCAGCCAGGCACAGGTTTTGGCCCGCCCGGGAGACCTGTCGGTACTGGATACCGATATCGATCTCTCGGCCTTCAGGAAAGACGCCTTTCTCGTTGCGGGCATGACCGATCACATCACGCCCTGGCATGCCTGCTACCGGACGACGCACGTACTCGGCGGCAACATGGAGTTCGTGCTCGTCGGCAGCGGCCATATCCAGACGCTGACGTCAGCGCCCGGCAACCCGAAAGCGCGGTACTTCAGGAACGACGACCTGCCCGCGACCGCCGAGGAGTGGCTGGAGACGGCCGAGGAGCAAAGCGGCAGCTGGTGGCCCGAATGGCTGGCCTGGCTCGAGGCTCGTTCCGACACCACGAAGCCCGCGCCGAAGCAGGCTGGCAGCAAGGCCTACCCGCCGCTCTGCGACGCCCCCGGCACCTACGTAACCGAACCGGCGGTCCGGGACTGACGTGCACATCCGTCACGCCACCGAGGAAAACCTGGCGATTCGCTGGCTGGCCGTCGACGGCCTGACGATCCGCACGGCCCGGCGTGAGAGCGAGGCGGGCGGCACGCCGCTCGTCATCTTCAACGGCATCGGGGCGTCCTTCGAGATGATGCTGCCCTTCATGGACGCGATCCCCGATGCCGACATCGTGACCTTCGATGCACCGGGCGCGGGCAAGTCCGCCGCCCCCTCGTTCCCGTGGCGGTTTTCGGCGTATGCGCGCGTCGCGGCGAGGGTCATGGACGAGTACGGCCTCGAGTCGGCGAACCTGGTCGGCGTCTCCTGGGGTGGGGCGCTTGCCCAGGAGTTCGTCCGCCGCTACCCGGATCGCGTAGACAAGCTGATACTGGGCGTCACCTCGCCCGGTCACATCATGTTCCCCGGCAAGCCGTCGGCCGTCCTGCGCATGAGCAACCCGCGCCGGTACGCCGATCCCGACTACATGAAGCGCATCGCCGGCGACCTGTACGGCGGCAAGATGCGGACGAACCGGCTGTCCGCCGAGGAATACGCGCAGCTGATGACGCCGCCGAGCCGGCGCGGCTACTACTACCAGGTCCTGGCCGGCTGGGGCTGGTCGAGCCTGCCGTGGCTGTCGCGAATCAGGCAGCCGACGCTGGTCATCCAGGGTGAGGACGATCCGATCGTGCCGGTGGCGAACGGCAGGCTGCTGGCCCGCCTGATACCGAATGCGAGCCTTATGGTCGTCGACTGCGGCCACCTGTGTATGCTGACGCGCGCGCGCGGCGTCGGCGCCGCCGTGACGCGCTTCTTGGCGGGTGACCTCGAGAAGGCCGCCTGAGCCTATTGCGTCGTCTCGACGAGCGGCACGACCTCGGCCAGCGCGGCGTCGACCTCGGCCTTCACCTGGTTGTGCAGCTGGTAAAGCCGCGTGGTCCGCAGGCCGCCGATCACTTTCCGGAACTCGCCGAGATATTTCTGGCGCACGCGCAGCATGCCGATC
>JAZBNZ010000153.1:0-2032 GCA_036350895.1 Woeseiaceae bacterium | reverse complement strand
TAGCGCGGTTCGATCTCCTCGATCAGGCCGTACTTCTCGAGGACGGAGCGTTCGAACTCACGAGCGTCAGTAATCCGGGCGGCTTCATCGGAGCTCAGCATGTGCCAGTTGAGGTCGAGCAGGGAAGCGGCGATGTACTCGGTCGTCTTGAAGCCCTGGTTGTGGTTCGCGGCGGCGAGCAGGCGTTCGACGAGGTCGGCGGGGATGACTTCGCCGGTTTCGTAATGCTTCGCGTAGATCTCGAGCATCTCCGGCTGTGATGGCCAGTGCTCGAGGAGCTGTGCCGGAAACTCCGTGTAGTCACGCGGGCTGCCGCTGGTCCCGGAAAAGGTCGGGTAGTCGATCTGCGTCATGACGCCGTGCAGGCCGTGACCGAATTCGTGGAAAAAGGTCTCGACCTCGGAGAAGCGCATCAGGGTCGGCTGGCCGGCAGGCGGCTGCGTCAGGTTCAGGTTGTTGTAGACGATCGGCCGGACCTCGTTGCCGTCGATGTTCGACGCGCGCCGGTAGTTGCCCATCCATGCGCCGCCGCGCTTCGAGTCACGCGCGTACATGTCGAACATGAAGATGCCGAGATAGGAACCGTCGTCGTCGAGGACCCTGTACGGTACGACGACCTCGTTGTAGACGGGCACGTCGACCGGTTCGAAAGTTACGCCGAACAGCCGCTTCGCCATCTCGAAAGCGCCTCTGCGCACCGCCTCGAGCCGGAAGTAGGGCTTGAGCGCATTCTCGTCGAGATCGAAGCGCTGCTTGCGGAGCTTTTCCGAGTAATGCCACCAGTCGTGGCCGGCGAAGGTGAACTCGTCGCCGATGAGGTTCTGCATGTCCGCACGTTCCTTCCTGGCCTGCTCGAGACCGGGCTGCCAGACGCGCAGCAGGAACTCTTCCGCACCCTGCGGCGTCTTCGCCATGCGGGTCTCGAGCTGGTAGTGGGCGTGGGAGTCGTAGCCCATCAGTTCCGCGCGGCGGGCGCGCAGTTCGGCGATACGGATCAGCAGCGGGCCATTGTCGTACTCGCCCGAATTCGCACGGTTGCGGTAGCCGTCGAACAGGGCTTTGCGCAGTTCGCGGTGCTCCGACTGGGTCATGAACGTCTCGTAGACCGACCGGTCGAGCGTGACGATCCAGGCTTTCTTGTCGTCGTTCCAGATGTTTGCCTTGAAGTCGTCCGCGAGGCCGGCGGTTTGCTCCTCGTCGGTCAGCTCGAGCGTGAAGTCCTTGGTCGCGGCGAGGAGGTTCTGTGCGAATTTCGTATCGAGCTCCGAGATTTCGGCATTGATGTCGCTCACCGAGGCCTTGACCTCGGCGCTGAGCGCCGCGCCCGAGCGGACGAAATCCCTGTGCCTGAGTTCGAGGAGTCGCGCGTCCTGCTCGTTGAGGTCGAGCGTATCCCGCTGTTCCCAGACGGTACGAACCCTCTGCCAGAGTGCGTCGTTCAGCGTGATGGCGTCGGTTTCACGGGAGTACAGCGGCCAGATGATGGTCTGCAGCTCCTTCAGCTCGTCGTTGAGCTCGGTCCCCGTCAGCGCCGAGAAGGTGTAGACGACGCGTTCCAGGTCGCCGCCGGCTTTCTCGAGCGCAAGTATCGTATTCGCGAAGGTCGGCGGCTCCGGGTTGTCCGCAATTGCCGCGACTTCCCGCCGCAGCTCCAGCACGCCGTACTTGAAGGCCGGCAGGAAGTGCTCGTCGTCGATACGTTCGAACGGCTGCACGCCATAGGGGGTATCCCATTCCTCGAGAAACGGATTGCCCTCGAGTTCTTCGGCCGTTACCGCGAGATCGTCGGCGGGCGCGGTATCGGCAGGGAGAGGTGCTTCGGCGTCCATGTCGTTGCCTCCACAGGCAGTGAGAGCGCCGCTGAGCAGGAGCAACAGGCTCGTGGTTAGTCGGTTTCGAATCATGATGTCCCCGGAGAATCGGTACGTTACCGCCCACGCGTCGCGGAGACGGGCCAAACCGCTAATGTTACGTTCCCGGCGGTGAGCCGCAAAGTCCGCGATGCCGCAGCCGGGGATACGGTAGACGTGCG
>JAZBNZ010000152.1:0-9246 GCA_036350895.1 Woeseiaceae bacterium | reverse complement strand
GTACAACATCAAGTACGCGGTCGGTGACGGCGCGAGCCTGCGCATGCCGCTGCCGGCGGCTAGCTACGTGCTCGGCAACCAGAGCGTGCTGCCGGAACTGGCGGGCTTCATTCGCTCTGTCGACCCGGACATCGTCGGGCTCATCGAAGTCGATACCGGCTCGATCCGCAGCCGCATGGTCAACCAGGCAGAGAAACTCGCTGAAGACCTCGGCATGAATACCTCCTTCGAGGTCAAGTACGGCCAGAAATCGATCAACCAGGTGCTGCCGATCGTCCGCAAGCAGGGCAACGCCTTCATGGCCGCCGAGCGCGTTCACGGGGAACGTTTCCACTTCTTCGATACCGGGATCAAGCGGCTGATCATCGAACTCGAGATGAGCAATTTCGCGATATTCCTCGTGCACCTGTCGCTCAAGTACCGCCACCGCCACCTGCAGCTCCGCCACCTGTATGACCTGATCGATGCCACGGAGAAGCCGGTGATCGTCGCCGGCGACTTCAATACGTTCTGGGGCGAGAACGAGATCTACCTGTTTATGAAGGCCGCGGGCTTGCGTTCAGCGAACGTGGAAAACCTGCCGACCTTCCCGAGCCGCGGCCCGCGCCGCCAGCTCGATTTCATCCTGTACCAGGACGGCATCGAAGTAACCCATTTCGAGATCCCGGACTGCCGGCTCTCCGATCACCTGCCGCTGGTCTGTGACTTTGAAATCCGCTAATCAACGACGGAAACGATATGAGCTATGAAAACTGGACCCTCGATACCGACAAAGACGGTATTGCCTGGCTTTGCATCGACAAGGCCGACGGCAGCGCCAACACGCTGTCGGCCGAAGTCCTGTCGGAACTGGACCAGGCCCTTGGTGAACTGGAAGCCACGCCGCCGCGCGGGGTCGTCCTGTTTTCCGGCAAGGACACGGGCTTCATCATGGGCGCCGACATCAACGAGTTCGTCAAGATTGAAACCGAGGCGGAAGCTTACGAGCTGATCCGCCAGGGACAGGGCGTCATGGACCGGATGGAGCGCCTGCCCTGCCCGACGGTCGCCGTCATCAGCGGCTTCTGCCTCGGCGGCGGCCTGGAACTGGCGATGGCCTGCGACTACCGCCTGGCCTACGCCGGCAAGAAGAAGATCATCGGGCTTCCCGAGGTGCAGCTCGGCATCCACCCGGGCTTCGGCGGCACGGTGCGGGCAGTCCGCCTGGCGGGCGTCCGGCCGGCGATGCAGATCATGCTCACCGGCGCGCCGGTACGGCCGGACAAGGCGCTGAAAATCGGGCTGGTGGACGGCCTCACCGACGCATCGTCCTGGCGTGAAGCCGCCACCGGGTTGATCCGGAACAAACCGGCAAAGCAGCGCGCGCCGCTGGTCGAGCGGCTGCTGGGGCTCGCGCCGCTGCGCGGCTTCATCAGGAACGTGCTGATCAAACAGGTACGACGCAAGGCGCGCAAGGAGCACTACCCGGCCCCGTACGCAATGATCGATCTGTGGGCGAAGGAAGGCGCCTCGCCGGCAACCGGCTACGAGGCTGAGGCGCGCTCCATGGCGAAGCTGATGGTCGGCTCGACGTCGCGAAACCTCGTCCGCGTATTTTTCCTTCAGGACAGCTTGAAGAGCCAGGGCGACAAGTCGACGGCCGCGCCGGCACGGCTGCACGTCGTCGGGGCCGGGGTGATGGGCGGCGATATCGCAGCATGGTGCGCGCTGCGCGGCATGACCGTGACGCTGCAGGACCGGGAAGAGAAATACGTCCAGCCAGCCATGCAGCGGGCCGCCGAGCTGTTCGCGAAACGGATTCGCGACCCCGAGGAGCGAGCGGCCGCGACCGCCCGCCTCACCGCGGATGTCGCCGGTGCCGGTGTCGCCGGGGCCGATCTCGTGATCGAGGCGATTTTCGAGAATCTCGACGCCAAGCAGGCCCTGTATCGGGAGCTGCAGGCGAAAATGAAACCGGGCGCATTGCTGGCGACCAATACGTCCAGCATCCCTCTGGAAGAGCTCAGGACGGTGCTGGACGAACCGGAGCGCTTCATCGGCCTGCACTTCTTCAACCCGGTCGCGATGCTCCCGCTGGTCGAAATCATCCGCTGCGAGGACACGAGCCAGGATGCGCTCAACACGGGCTTTGCATTTACGCGGCGGATTTCGAAGCTGCCCCTGGAATGCGCGAGCGCACCCGGCTTCGTCGTCAACCGGATACTCGCGCCCTACATGGCCGAGGCAATGGCACTGGTCGAGGAAGGCGTAGCGCTGAAGCAGATCGACCAGGCCGCCGAGCGTTTCGGCATGCCGATGGGCCCGGTCGAACTGATCGACAGCGTGGGTCTCGACGTTGCACTCGGGGTATCCCGGGTACTCGGAGCCGCGATGAACCGCCCCGTGCCTGAGCGGCTGTCGACCATGGTCGAAGCCGGCAAGCTGGGGCGCAAGTCCGGCGAGGGTTTTTATCACTGGGAAGACGGCAAGGCCGTCAAGCCCGAGCCGGGTGCTTCGACGCCGCCGCCCGATATCGAGGATCGCCTTATCCTGCCGATGGTCAACGAAGCCGTAGCCTGCCTGGAGGACCGGGTCGTCAAGTCGGCCGACCTGCTGGATGCCGGCGTCATTTTCGGTACCGGCTTCGCGCCGTTTCGGGGTGGCCCACTCCACTATGCAAAGGAGCGCGGTATCGACTCGGTGACGGCGGCGCTGGGGCAGCTTGCCGAGCATCACGGGGAACGATTCAGGCCGCACCCGGGATTCGACAAGCTCTGATTCCAGCGTGGCGGCCGCGGTTTTCCGAAAACTGTGCCCGGGGTCACACTGGGCGTCGCGGACTGTATCGGAAGTCGTTGAATGCAGGGTAGAATACCGATTCGCTGGGGTTTATGTTTAACCCTCTGCAAATGGACGCAATGATGTACAGCAAAGACGGATCGATGCATGACGGATGAGCAGCAAATAGCCGATCTGCTCAGGCGCTTTTCCCCGCTCGACGGACTCAAGCGAGACAACCTGATGGCTCTTGCCA
Source organism: Woeseiaceae bacterium (assembly GCA_036350895.1). Taxonomy (GTDB): domain Bacteria; phylum Pseudomonadota; class Gammaproteobacteria; order Steroidobacterales; family Woeseiaceae; genus UBA1847. The sequence goes on along the minus strand of JAZBNZ010000152.1, from coordinate 6,233 downwards.
GGAAGGTGCAGGTTCGGGAGATGTCACCGGGTCAGGTGCTTTTCAAGGAAGGTGACACCGAGAAACGGACCGTGTACATCGTCTCCGGCACCCTGGAACTCATGGACAGCGGCAAGACTGTCGGTACGGTCGAGGGCGGAACCCAGCTCTCGACGACGCCCGTCGCGCCGGTACTGCCGCGACGCGTCACGGCGAAAGCCCGGGACCGGGTGCAGTTCATCTCGATCGATTCGGACCTGCTCGACGTGATGCTGACCTGGGACCAGACCGGTACCTACGAGGTCTCGGACCTGCAGGGTGAACACGACGAATCCAACGACGACTGGATGACGATGCTCCTGCAGGCGAAGGCGTTTCACAAGATTCCGCCGGCGAATATCCAGGCGATATTCATGCGCATGCAGCAGATCAGCTACAAGTCGGGTGACGTCGTCGTCAAGCAGGGTGCCGAGGGCGACTATTTCTATGTCCTGATTCGCGGCAAGGCGCTGGTGACGCGCGAGACGCCGCTCAGCAAGGACGGCATCAAGCTGGCGGAGCTGCACGTGGGCGACACCTTCGGCGAGGAGGCGCTGATCTCCGATGCCAAGCGCAACGCGACGGTCACGATGCAGACCGACGGCGCCGTGATGCGGCTGGGCAAGGAAGACTTCAAGAAACTGCTCAACGAGCCCATGCTCGACTGGGTGACCCGCCAGCAGGCCGAGGAAATCATCGCCGGCGGTGGTCAGTGGCTCGACGTCCGCCTGCCGAGCGAATTCGAGAGCCAGCACCTCGACAAGTCCCTCAATATTCCCCTGTATTTCATTCGCCTGAAGCTCAATACGCTCGACAAGTCCCGGCCGTACATCGTTTGCTGCGACACGGGCCGCCGCAGCTCGGCGGGCGCATATATTTTGAGCGAGCGTGGCTTCCAGGCCTACGTGCTGCAGGGCGGCATCAACGCCGACAACGCCTAGGAGCGGCGCCCCGGTTTACATCGTGTGCGTGGGCTTGTCCCCGCCCAATGCGCCAGCCAGGTAGTTTTCGATCTTCTTCTGGGTATTGCCCTGGTCCTGGTCGCTGAACTGGACGCCGATACCGGCGGTCCGCTTGCCCTGTGCCCCCTTGGGGGTCATCCAGATCACCGTCCCGGCGACGGGGATCTTCTCGTTTTCGCCCATCAGGTTGAGCAGCATGAAGACTTCGTCACCGAGCTTGTAGGAACTGTTGGTCGGGATGAACAGCCCGCCGTTGACGACGAACGGCATGTACGCGAGGTAGAGCGCGCTCTTGTCCTTGATCGTCAGCGTCAGTAATCCGGGTTTGCTCATGATGTTTTGCCTTTGACCGTTGTCCCTAACTCGTGGCGCCCGCGCTGGCGGCGTACATGCCGGCCAGCCCCGCCGGGGCGGCCCGCACGGCGCGGAGGCCGCTGGCCCAGTCGATCAGGAGCCCTTCCAGCGCGGTTTGCGGGTTGAAGGCACCTTCCGGTCGACTCCGTAGCCGATTGATTATGTCTAGATAACAGAACAGATTTCGACTGTCCATGCGCTCCAGCACAGTCTTGTCAATTGTGTGACCGGGCGCACGCGAATCGGCGCAAATACGCTGTTTCGCGGCCTCGCCAACCTGCCGCGCGAGCCACTCGAGCAGACCGTAGACGTCTTCCTTGCTCCAGCGCCCGGCGACGTCCACGGGCGACGCACGGCCGCTGCCGACGTCGTTGAGATCGCGCGCCAGGGTCGCGTACACATCCATCCGCTCGGCCATCAGGACAGCCTCGAGCGGCGCCCCGCCGGCCGCCGCGAGCGGCCGCACCCAGTCCGCACCCGGCCGCAGCGCTTCCAGCCAGGCGAGGGCCTCGGCTTCGGCCGGAGCCTTGAAATCGATGCGCTGGCAGCGGCTGACGATCGTCGCAGGCAGCTTGCCCATGCGGTCGACCACGAGCACCAGGAGAGCGTCGCCCGACGGCTCCTCCAGGGTCTTCAGCAGGCTGTTCGCCGCGGCGTTGTTCATCCGGTCGGCGGGCTCGATAACCGCGGTCTTGCCGAAGCCTTCGTAGCTCGTGAGCGTGAAGTCCGCAACGAAGGCGCGAATCTGGTCGATCAGGATGCTCTGCTTGTCCTCGAGCCGGGTGAGCCAGTAGATGTCCGGATGCTGCGGCACCTGCAGCGGGTATTGCGGCAGCGAGTCCGGCGGCGCCTTGCCGGTCCGGGTCGCCGCAAGCCACGCCGCCGCGGCGCGCTTGCCGGTGCCGCGGGGGCCGGAGAGCATCACGGCATGTGGCGCCCGCCCTGCTTCGAGCCGATGCCGCCACTGCAGCGCGAATTCCTTTAGCCAGCTAATATCCATATTTTACAGTTATTTATTCTATTTTATTGAAGCGATATATAACATCTTGTGCCGCGCGCTCGACGGCACCCCCCACCTCGTCGACACTCCCCGATGCATCGATGACGACGAAGCGCTCGGGACAGGCATGGGCGATCGACAGGTAGGCGGCCCGAACGCGCTCGAAGAAGGCATGGCTCTCCAGTTCGAACCGGTCCTTGTCGCCGCGCGCCGCCGCGCGCGCCATCCCGACCTCGACGGGCGCATCGAGCAGAATCGTGACGTCGGGCTCCAGTCCATTGAGCGCAAGCTCCGCGAGCGTCTCTATTGTCGATTCCGGGATGCCGCGGCCGCCGCCCTGGTAGGCGCGGCTGGCGTCCACGAAACGATCCGATACCACCCAGGTTCCCGCCTCGAGTGCGGGCCGGATCCGGTTTTCGACGTGCAGGGCGCGGGCCGCGAACATCAGGAGGGCCTCGGCCGACCGCGGAATGGGCTCGTCGCCGTGTTCGATCAAGAGGCTCCGGATGACCTCGGCCGTCGGTGTCCCGCCGGGTTCCCGCGTCACGTCGAGCGGCAGCCCCTCGCGTTCAAGGACCCGTACGAAGCGGCTCAGCTGGGTCGACTTGCCGACCCCTTCAATCCCTTCGATCGTGATGAAAACACCGCGTCCGGCCGTCATTTTTCACTCATCCTTTGCTCTCTCAGCCGTCGCAGGTAGGCCTGCACCGCGCGATCGTGCTCCTCTTTCGTCGCGGAGAATGCGTGACTGCCGTCCCCGAGGCCCGTCGCAACGAAGTACAGCGTATCGCCGGCTGCCGGGTGGAGCGCCGCCTCGATGGCGGCGCGCCCCGGCATCGCGATCGGCGTCGGCGGCAGGCCTCCCCGCGTATACGTGTTGTACGGCGTGTCCGTGCGCAGGTCCCTGCGAGTCAGGTTACCGTTGAAATCCGGCCCGATGCCGTAAATCACGGTCGGATCGGTCTGCAGTCGCATCCCCCGCTCCATGCGGCGAACGAAGACCCCTGCAATTGCAGGACGCTCGTTCGGTTTCGCCGTCTCTTTCTCGATGATCGATGCCAGCACGAGTGCCTCGTAGGGGGTCTCGAGCGGTAAGCCGGTTGCCCTCTCCGGCCACGCTTCGGCCAGGGTTTCCTGCATCAGGTCGTAGGCCTGTTTTAACAGGTCGCGATCCGTCGTGTTTGCCGGGAATCGGTAGGTTTCCGGCAGAAACAGCCCCTCCGGCGACTCGGTGTCGGCGCCCAGTTCCGCCAGGAAGTCGGGCCAGTCCGCCTCCTCGAGGGTCTTGACCAGGCGCGGCTCGGCGGCAAGGGCCGCTTTAAGCTCCCAGCGATTCCAGCCTTCGACGATCGTGAACGCGTAGAGGATGACGTCCCCCGATGTGAACTGCCGGAACAGCTCGGCGGGCAGTGTCCCGCTCGCGATCCGGTATTCGCCGGCCTGGACTTTCCCGGCCTGCCCGGTCAGCCGCGCGTGGAGTTTCAGCCAGTCGCCGCTGTCGATCACCCCCTGCCGCTCGAGTTCCGCGGCAACGCGGGAGAATGCGCTGCCGCTCGGGATGGTGAACTCGAGGCCTTCCTCGGGCACCTCGACAGGTGTAGCCATGAAGGAACGATAGCTGACGGCGAGCCCGACCAGCGTTGCCGCGACGATCGCGACCACGATGCCGAGACCGATGAGCAGCGGCCTCAGCACGCGATCTCCGGGAAACCATCCTCTGCCAGTAGAGACATCAGCTGCCGGACGGTCGGATCGACGTCGAGCTCACGCTCGTCGAGGCGCCGAACCGGGAGCACACCGAACTGGCTGTTCGTCAGGAACAGCGACGTCGCCGAGTCGACGACGGCCGGGTCGAGATCCGTGACCTCGACCGCGAGCCCTGCCTGCCGGGCTGTCTCGACGAGCTTGCGGCGCATGATGCCGCTGACTCCGCAGTGCGAGAGATCCGGCGTCAGGATTGAATGGGGACCGCTGATGAACACGTTGCTCATGGTACCGCAGATCAGCTTGCCGGCCGTGTCGTAGGTCAAACCCTCGAAGATGGACGGATCCGTCCACTCGTTGCGGGCGAGGACCTGCTCCAGCCGGTTCAGCGACTTGATGCCGGCCAGCTGCGGCTGACGGGCCAGCCGGGTCGAGCACTGCCGAACGACGACGCCGTGCCGGTACATGGACGGGTCCAGGGGGGTCGCGGGGAAAATACCGACGAAGCTCCCCGGACGCGCGTCACGACGGGCATAGCCTCGTGGCCCCGCACCCGCCGTGACCACGAGCTTGAGCACCGCGAAGTCCGTATTCCCGGTGGCCGCCTCGAGAGCAGCCGCCACGTCTGCCTCGAGCCGGCCGACGGCTGGCGCCTCGATACCTAGCCGCCGGCAGCCGCTGCCGAGCCGTTCAAGGTGCCACTCCAGAAGCCGGGGCACACCCGCCCGAACCGCGATGGTCTCGAACAGGCCGTCGCCGTACTGCCACGCCCGTTCATCCGCCGGAACGGCCGTGACCGGATCGCCGTTCGCAAACCACGCACTCACAGGCCGAGTGCCTTCAGCAGGCCCTTGGCCTTGGCGCGGGTTTCCTCGAGTTCCGCCGTCGGCTCGGAATCCGCGACGATGCCCGCGCCGGCCCGGAAACTCGCGTCCGTACCGTTGACCACGATCGAACGGATCAGAATATTGAGATCCATGCTGCCGTCGCGGTTCAGATAGCCGAAAGAGCCCGTGTAGGCTCCCCGGCTGCCACCCTCGAGTTCGCTGATGATCTCCATGCAGCGCACCTTCGGGCAGCCCGTGATGGTGCCGCCCGGGAATACCGCGGCAATGATCTCTCCCGGCGTGACCCCTTCCCGGAGCTGCCCGCGCACGTTCGAGACGATGTGGTGCACGTGGGCATAGGTTTCGATGACCATCATCTCGTCCACCCCGACCGACCCGGGCACGCAGACGCGGCCGAGATCGTTGCGCTCGAGATCGATCAGCATGACGTGCTCCGCGCGCTCCTTCGGGTGCGCAATGAGTTCTTCGAGCAGCGCGCGATCCTGGGCGAGATCGTCCGACCGCGGTCGCGTACCGGCAATCGGTCGCGTGCTGACCACGCCGTCGCGGACACTGACCAGGCGTTCCGGTGACGAGGACACGACCTCGATGCCCCGCCAGTGAATCATGCCTGCGAAGGGCGCCGGGTTGGCCCTTGCGAGTGCGCGGAACAGCGTGAGGCAATCGATCCGGTCGAGCGCGCTCAGCTGCCACTCGCGCGACAGGTTGGCCTGGTAAATGTCACCGGCGGCGATGCGGAGCTTCGCCGCCTCGACGGCTTCGAGGAAGCGCTCGGGCGGCTCCTCGTGAATTGCGAGCAAGTCAACGCCCGCCGAGTACGCGGACTGATGCTCGAGCGCGGCAATATCCGCCTCGACGAGTACCGGGTCGACGCCGGCACCTGGCTCCGCAACGAGGGTCACCGACCCGTCGTCGAGATCCCGGACCAGGGCTGCCGGGCAGCGGACCGCAAATGCGCGCGGCAGCAAAGGATCGCGCTCGAGTGCAAGGGCCGGCTCGATATCGCCGGCAAGTTCGTAACCGAGATACAGGAACCAGCCACCCGAGAAAGGCGGCGTCGACCCGGGCGACGTCCGATGCCCGGCTTCGAAGGCCTTATCCAGCTCCGTGAGGAAGCCTCGCTCGCCGCCCGACTCGATGACTTCACCCGGAAACGCGAACAGGATCTCGAACCGCCCGAGCGAGCCGGCGCTCGCCGTGCTCTGCAGCAGGAAGGGATAGCGCTCCGGCTTGGCGCGATGCAGCGCCGCGAACTCGGGGTCGCCGTCGATGGGGTGCGTCAGGGTTTCGTTCACGCTCGTACCGAGCGCCGTATCAGTCCAGCGCGCGGAAGACGAGGCTCGCGTT
>JAZBNZ010000151.1:0-12991 GCA_036350895.1 Woeseiaceae bacterium | reverse complement strand
GGCGAATACTACGCGCGCCGTGACCGGTTTCACCTGGTGGTGGACAGCACAGGCGAAAGCACCCTGAGCGCCGGTGACGAGGAAGTCGGCATGCGCGTCGGCGAACTCTGGTGGTTCGATAACAAGTCTATCCACAGTGCTAGCAACACGTCCGAACGGTATCGGACTCACCTCGTTTTCGATGTCGAGCCCGGCGGTCCGGGTCAGCGCGCGAGGGCCCGGGCTCCGTCTTTCCCTGATCCGCGCCAACTCCTGGATACGGCGCGCAGTCGCGCGCCGGAAGACGCGCGCCAGGCGATCGCGTTCGCCGTCGAGCTGTATCTGGCGATCCGAAGCAATCCGGCCCGCTGGGAGGAGGTACTCATTGAGCACGGTTACCTGGAGCGTGCAGAGCGCCAGCCGATCGGCGTTCTGACACGACTGCTTTGGCCGACGCTGGGGGAAGGGCGAAGGAAGCGGCGGGAAGCCGCCGTCGCCTGGTCGTTGGCGCAGCTGGATCTCGGCCGATTGGGTGTAGACGAGATTCCGAAAGCATTGCAGGACGTCGGTGGGGTGCGCGAATTGAGCGAGCGCTGGCGTTCCTCGAAGGATCAGATGCTCTACGGCGCCGTCTGAGCAGGTCATCCATCAGACAGGTCTTGCAATCGTAATGCGAATCATTATCATTCGCATCTGTGAAGCGAGAGAACGATCAAAAGCCGGCGCGCACAGCGAATTCCTCAGCGCGTCCCATCGAGGCCCACGAGTTGTTTCGCGGGCGGCGCGAGATATCGATCGAATTCCGCGGCGACGTATACCGGTTACGAATCACTCGCAACGACAAACTCATCCTGACCAAATAACCCCGCCAGCCAGCCAGCCTTAAGCCAGCACGCCAGCGCGGACACCATCGAGGGAGACCGACATGTTGTCTACAATGCTTTGGCTCTGGGCGGCGGCTGCCGCCGAGTCCGCAACCACCCAACCATCCGGCCCTGAGCCGATCGACGTCATCACCGTGGAGGCCAGCAAGCGGCCGATGGCGACCACGGAGCTGGCGAGTCGTGTCACGGTCATCGACCAGGACCGTATCGAGCGAGAGCTCGTGCAGGATATCGCCGACCTGGTCCGCTACGAACCCGGCGTCGATGTGGCCGACCAGGGCAGCCGCTTCGGCTTTTCGGGATTTTCCATTCGCGGCATCGGCGGCAATCGTGTCCGGACCGAGATCGACGGGGTGGCGACATCGGATGCCTTTTCGATCGGCAATTTCTCGAACGCCGGGCGCGATTTCATCGACGTGGAGAGCATCAAGCAGCTCGAGATCATCAGGGGCCCCGGCTCGGCCATGTTCGGGTCCAATGCCATCGGCGGCGTCGTGAGCTACGTCACCAAGGGACCGGATGACTATCTCGATGGCGGCGATGCCTACCTGGACGTCAACGCCGGCTACAACAGCGTCGACAGCAGTGCCGTCGCCGGCTTGACGGGCGCCTTGCGATCCGGCGATGTCGCCGCGATGCTGAGCGTCAATACCCGCAATGGCGGTCAGCGGGACAACCCCTTCGCGGATCCCCTCGACGCACGCAGTATCAACATACTGGCCAAGCTCCAGTTCGGTGACGTGACCCGGGGTGGCTTCGGGCTGACGGTTGATCATTTCGACGCGGTCAGTGAAACCGACGTCGCCTCGCTCGAGGAGGTCACCGATTTCACGGCGGATTTCGGTTTCCCGTACGTTATCGACAGGACCGACGTGGCCGGTGACGACGAGCGGCGCCGTACCCGGGTCAGCGTCGGGCAGGAGTGGCTGGCCGGCCAGTTCGGCACGGACTACCTGCGCTGGCGCCTGTTCTGGCAGAACAGCGAGACGCACCAGGACACTTACGAAGCCGTCGACACCTTCATTGCCGGTCGGGCCGGACAACTCGAGCGGGAGCGCGCGTTCCGCTTCGAGCAGGACCTGGTCGGCCTCGAGATCAACGCGCTCAACGATGTCGATCTCTTCGGCATCGATAACGAAATCGCCTACGGTCTCGAGTACGAGGCCGCCGACACGGCGCAGATACGGGACGGCACCCAGCGGGACCTGCTCACGGGCGAGACGACGAACAGGGTCGCTCCCGACGTTTACCCGGTCCGCGATTTCCCGCTCTCGACGTCGGAGAGTCTCGGCATTTACGTGCAGGACCGCATCTCCCTCGGCCCGGTGACGCTGATCCCGGGTCTCCGCTGGGACCGGTTCGAACTCCGGCCGGAAAACGACGCGGTATTCGCCGCTGACAACCCGGGCATAGAGCCGGTCGGGATCGTCGACGACCAGGTGTCGCCGAAGTTCGGCATGCTCTGGGACCTGACGGATAACTGGCAGGTCTATGGCCAGTACGCCGAAGGCTTCCGGGCACCGCCGGTGAATGATGTCAACGTCGGATTCACAAACTTCCAGTTCGGCTACACGGCACTACCCAATCCCGACCTGCGATCCGAGCGGAGCCGCGGTTACGAGCTGGGGCTGCGCTTTGCAGGGGAACGCGCGACGGCCGAACTGGCGGCGTTTACGACCCGCTACGACGATTTCATCGAGCCGCTCCAGGTCGTCGGTTTCGATCCGCTGCAGCAACTGCTGATCTTCCAGTCGGTGAATGTCGAGGAAGTGGAGATTTCCGGTCTCGAGTTCCAGGGGCGGATGACGCCCGCATTCCTCCCTGCCGGGATGAGCCTCAATCTCTCCGGCGCCTATGCCCGCGGTGAAAACCTGCAGACCGGTGCGCCGATCAACTCGGTGGCGCCGTTGAACGGCGTCCTGGGGCTCGAGTACGCCAATCCGGAGGGTCGCTGGGGCGGGCGATTCCTGGCGCGCGCGGCGGCCGGCGTCGACGACCTCGACGAGTCCGCTGGCGCATTGCTGCAGCCGGCGGGCTACGTCGTCTACGACGTGATCGGTTACTGGCGCATCAGCGACAAGCTGCGCTTGTCCGGCGGTGTGTTCAATCTGACCGATCACGTCTATACGGCGTACCTCGATGTGCAGGGAGCGCCGGCCGATATCACCAATCCGGGACGTTTCCAGCGTCCGGGCCGCAACGTCAGCCTGGCGATCGACTGGATCTTCTAATCACCACCATCCGAGAACCATGGAGAAGCGCATGAACCTACGAATAGCAATCTTCGCGCCGGCTCTCTTGCTGGCTGCCGGTTGTGCCACGAACGGGGGAACCGTGAGTGGCAAAAACGAGCCGGACTACCGGTACACGACCAATTCCCACTTCGACGAGATCGCCACAGCAACCGGGAAACCGGCAAAAGATCGACTGGCCATCCTCGCCATGCAGGGCGAATACCGCGTCGATTTTCACTTCCAGGAGACGGTCGCACTCAAGCCCGGCTATGAACTGCGGGACGACAAGAACTCGGGTGGCTACGAGTACGTCCACGTCGTCGAGGACGCGCCCGGCAAGATCGTGCTGCAGCACCTGCTGGTCTCACCGGGAGGGGGCGTCATAAAGCACTGGCGGCAGGACTGGTCTTACGAAGCGCCGGAGCGCTTCGAATTCGTCGCGGACCAGACGTGGGAAGTACGCGCGCTCGATCCGGCACAAAAGGCGGGTACCTGGACCCAGTGCGTGTACGAAGTGTCGGACGCACCGCGGTATTGTGGTACCGGCACCTGGAATCACGAGTACGGCGTCTCTACGTGGACCAGCGACCGGAGTTGGCGGCCGCTACCGCGGCGGGAATATACGAAACGTGATGATTACAACGCGCTGAACGTGGAGAACAGGCACACCGTCACCCCGAACGGCTGGACGCACGAGCAGGACAATACCAAGACCATCCGCGATGGCAGGGAGACGGTGCAGACGATCGTGCGAGAGTTCGGCTTCAACGACTACCGTACGATCGACGGCTTCGATTTCGAGCCTGCCCGCGCGTACTGGGACCGGACGAGCGACTACTGGGCTGCGGTCCGCGAGGCGTGGCATGGCCGGCTCGGCCCGGGGTCTACGCTCGTGCTGACCACCGAAGTCGACGGCATGCCGTTGATTACAGGTACCTTCGAGCAGGCGGCCAGCGCCGATACGACGACGGCAGAAGAGGAGCGCGCGGCGATCGAAGCACTCCTGTCCGAGTACACCGAGAACCGCGAGACACTGAGTTCCGGCCTGGAACGCTGACCGGGGTCGCGCGCGGCAAGGTACGGGCCCCGCCGAACCGGCGGGGCCCGTCATTTCCAGTACCAGCGTCCGTACGGTTTACCTGCGCGTCACACCGTCGAGATCGATACCGTCACTGATCTTCGAGCCGCGGACATCGAGACTGCCGACGCCTGGCACCTCCTGAACGGCTTCGATGCCGGTATCGTCGCTGTCATCGTTGCCGGCCGTCTTCGTGCCGCGCACCGAGACCTGGAGATCGCCGGCGTCCTCCTCTTCGAACACGAATCCCTTGCCGCCGTTCAGCGTGGCCGACGAACCGCGGACCGTGCCGTACATGCCACCGTCGTCTTCCTCGGTCATCTTGAAGCCGTCGTCGTTGTTCATCGACGCATGTGTGCCGATATAGGACGCGACGATGTCACCACTGTCCGCTTCGTCCATGTCGACGCCCTCGTCGAGGTTGCGGTCGATCGTCGAGTTGACCATCGAGACCCAGAGGGACCCGGCGCCGGCTTCGTCGCCGTCGATGCCGTCATCGAGGTCGAGGCCATACTCGACTTCTTCGACGAAGCCGCTGTCGTAGAGGCTGATTTCCGTTTCGATGCACGTGTCGTCCGGTGAGCCGGAAGGGATGAGTACAGCGTCTTCCTCTACCTCGCCATCCGCGTACTCTGCGTCATCCGGTACGAAAGGAGCCAGAATGTCCGGATCGCAGTAGCCACCGTTGTCGCTGAAGTCCGTGTTCACCGCGACGATATACACGCCGCCGTCATTGCCTTCGTCGACCTCGACGCCGTCGGCACCGACGTTATTGAACGCGGAACTCTTGAGGAGTGCGTAAATGCTGCCCTGACCGCGTTCGTCGATGCGGATGCCGTCGGCATCGAACTTGCCGTTGCCGGCATCGTCGACGCGGCAGTGCGTGCAGATGATCTGGATCGAGGCATCAGAGCCTTCGCCGCCGCCGCCCGAGCCGCCGCCGCAGTCGTCTGCGAGGCTGCAGTCGGAGACGTGGATGCCGTGATTCGCGACGCCCTTGACCGATACGTTGGTGAGATTTACCGACACCATGCCCGACTGGTCGTCGCGCACATCGACGAAGATGCCCTTGCCGGCGTCGATTTCCTGGCCCTGGCCGTCCAGGTCGCCGCGATTCGAGATACTGAACCCACCCGGGCCTTCGAAATGCAGATTCCTGATCGTGAGATCCGCGCCGTTGCTGATCTCGATGAGCGTCGTGTTCGCCTCGGTGTAGATCGTCTGCCCCGAGCCGATTATCGTGAGCGGTTCCTCGGCGCTGTAGAGCAGCGTCGAGTTGATGAGAATGTCACCGATTCGTCCCGGGATCTTTATGCGGGTCGCTTCCTGGGTCTCGAGCGCATCACGTAGCGTGCCGGGGCCGCTGTCGGCGTCGCTCGTTACGAGGGCGAAGCCGCCGGCAAGCGCCGGTCCGGACAGCGTTAGCCAGGCTGTCGTAATTGCGAGACGGGTGAGGGAATTACCGTACGATTCCATTTCCAGCGTTCTCCTTCTTATTGCGTGGAAACGGCAGGCTAGGGATGGCAGGTTACATCGTCGTTACACCGGCATTTCGACAAGGTTTCGGCGCAGGGTGAAGCCGCCGGCGCCGCGGCCGGGGCGCCGTCACGCGAGCTGCCGCGCCTGCGGCAGCTTGCGGTCCTCGATGCCGAGCAGGATGGGCTGCGCCGTATCGCGGTAAATGTTGACCTTCGCGTTGTAGGCAACCCGCGAGAGGCCGTGCTTGTCCTTGATGTGCAGTCGGCGGATATTGAACTGCCCGCCGCCCAGCGGCTCGCCGGTCAGGTAGCACTTGATCGCAGAGACGCGCTCACCCGACAGTTCGAGACCTGCGAGTTTGGCCAGGTTACCCTGCGCCCGCTTCAGGAACGTGATGGCATCGAGGTGGGCCTGCGTCTCCTCGTGGCCTTGCGGCTCGATCGCGATGTCGGCCAGGAAGTCCCCGACGAGAATCTGGCCCGGGAGTGCCGCGTCGATCATTCGCGCGAGCTCGATCGTGACGTCGCCGACGATATAGTCGTGCATCGTCGGATTGAGTCCCTCCGCCTGGTGAAATTCATAGCAGCTGCCGACATGGAAGCAGGCGCGCAGCCGGGGCACCGAGTTGGTCGTCGACTTGCTGCGGGCGAGGGCGTTGTCCGCAAGCACGATGTGCATGAAGTGGTACAGGTTGACGTTCGCCTCCAGACCCTGGTCACGGTTCCAGATATAGAAACCGTCACCGCTGGATGAGCGTGCAAAATTGATGCTGACGTCCTGTTCCAGCATCTTGGCGTGTGCCGAGTTCAGCGAATAGGAAAGGCTGTTCAGCTGTGTCATCTGCTCGAAAGGCGTCAGCAGGCTGAAGCCGACGATGTCGAACAGCGTAACGGCACGGCTCCCGATGTAGTTGATCCCGTAACGGCGAATCATCTTTTCGATGATCTGCGTTTCGATCTCGCTGCCGCTCAAGGATTCCCGTAAGGGAATGTAGACCGGTTGCACGTCGAGGAGACGGGCCACCTTCTGCATCTGGACGAAGGTCAGCTGGCGATTTCCAGAGATGAGTTCGGTGATGAAGCGCGGCGACACGCGCGGTGTATTCCCGCCGCTCTGGGGGGAGGTGTACTCGGCGATGGCGTAATGCGGCACGACCAGCGCCAGTATCCCCTCGTCGAGCGGCGCCCATGACAGGATGTTGTTCTGCCCGAGCGCCCAGTGCGTATGCAGGGCGCGCTCGAGCTGGACCAGGTTGCTGCGTTGCCTGAGGCCCATCTCCTGGGCGAGGCCGGCCAGCTGGTCCAGGTACGGTGAAAAATCTGCAATCCGTTTAATGCCGGACTGGGAAAGGTCGTCGAGATCCATTGTTGTGCCCAAAGCGTCTTCCACGCGGAGGTCGTTTCTGCCAAAGTTCGCGCGAAGAACGCGGTATCGCTTACCCCCACTCTCGTTGCTTCGAATTCGGCGACACCGAGAGGGCAAAGTAAAGCACTCTGCCGGTCCGCGCAAGCAGCGCCCGGCTCGCCGGACCGGCCTGCGTAAGCCGGCGATCAACCTGACATAATGGAGACTCGATGAGCGCAGTGGCCCCGACAATCGCCGAGATACGGGAACTGGGACAGGCACTCGGGGACAAGATCGTGCGGACGCCGGTGCTCGAGTGCAGGCCGCTGTCCGACGAGCTCGGCAACGGTACGAGCGTGATCGGGAAACTCGAGTTCCTGCAACATACCGGTACCTTCAAGGCGCGGGGGGCGCTCGCGGCGATCACGCGCCTCGACGAGCGGGCGCGTGCGTCCGGCGTGACTGCGGTCAGTGCCGGCAATCATGCGATTGCGACAGCCTATGCCGCGCACGTGAACGGCGTCTCTGCGAAGGTGGTCATGCTCCGTACGTCCAACCCGGCCCGGGTCGCCGCCTGCGAGGCCTACGGCGCCGAGGTCGTGCTCGCCGAGGACGTGCACGACGCGTTCGAGCAGGTCGAAGCCATCCAGCGCGAGGAAGGGCGGCATTTCGTGCATCCGTTCGAGGGGCCCGAGGTGGCGCTCGGCACGGGTCTCGTCGGCCTGGAAATGTGCGAGCAGGTGAAGGATTTCGACGCGCTGATCGTGCCGGTCGGCGGTGGCGGCCTGATCGCCGGGATCAGTAACGCGGTCAAACAACTGCGTCCCGACGTCAGGATCTACGGGGTAGAACCGGAGGGCGCCGATACGATGACGAGAAGCTTCGCGTCCGGCAAGCCGGAGGCGATCGATGCGGTTCGTACGATCGCGGACAGCCTCGGCGCACCCTTTGCATTGCCGTATTCCTTCGAGCTGGCACGGCGCAACGTGGACGAACTCTGCCGGATCAGCGAAACCCGGATCCGGAACGCGATGGGGCTCCTGTTCCATCGCCAGAAGTTCGCGGTGGAACCTGCCTGCGCAGCGACGACGGCCGCGCTCTTCGGCCCGCTCCGGGAGACGCTCGCGGGTCAGCGCGTGCTGCTGTTGTTCTGCGGCAGTAACATCGACTGGAAGACCTTCTCAGAGCAGGCGAATTTCGGGTACGCGTATGCTGATTGACGACCTTGCGGGCATCGTGGGTGCGAGGCGGGTTATTTCGACGCCAGCGGAGATGGAGCCCCATGTCACGGAATGGCGCGGCCTTTGGGAAGGCAAGGCCGCCGCAGTCGTGCAGCCTGCCGATACGGCCGAGGTGTCCCGCGTACTCGCCTACTGCAATGAGCGCGGGATCGGTGTTGTCCCGCAGGGAGGCAACACCAGTCTTTGTGGCGGCAGCATCCCGGACGACAGCGGCACGGAGATAGTGCTCTCGCTATCGCGCATGAACCGGGTGCGCAGTATCGACCCGGAGGACTTTTCGATGATTGCCGAGGCCGGCTGCGTACTCGCAGCCTTGCAGGACGCGGCGCGACAGGCTGGCAGGCTGCTGCCGCTGAGCCTCGGTGCCGAGGGGAGCTGCCAGATCGGCGGCAATCTCTCGACCAACGCCGGCGGGATCAATGTCGTGCGCTACGGGACCGCTCGCGACCAGGTGCTCGGGCTCGAGGTCGTCCTCGCCGACGGTCGGGTCTGGGATGGCATCCGCACGCTGCGCAAGAATACGGCGGGCTACGACCTGAAGCACCTGTTTGTCGGCAGCGAGGGTACCCTCGGGGTCATTACGGCGGCGAGTCTGAAGCTCTACCCGCAGCCCCGGGCGACGCAGACCGCCTTCCTGGCCATCGAGGACGCCGGGCAGGCGGTGCCGCTGCTCGCGACACTGCGGAGCGAACTGGAGGACCGGGTCCAGGCCTTCGAGTTGATTTCATCCCTGGCGCTCGAGTTCGTGGAGCGGCATATCGACGGCGCCCGCAATCCCTTCGATGTCGCCTATCCGTGGTACATCCTCGTAGAGACGACGGCAGACAGCACGGCCGCGCTGGAGGAAGCGTTGATGGCCGCCCTGGAAAGCGGCCTCGCCCTCGACGCGGTGATCGCCAAGAGCCAGGGCGAGGCAGATCGCCTGTGGCACGTGCGGCATTCGATCTCGGAGGCGGAGAAGCAGGAGGCGCCCATCCTGAAGCACGATATCTCGGTGCCGGTCGCGCGCATCCCGGCGTTTCTCGATCGCTCCCGCGAGGAACTTCGCACAGAGTGGCCCGAGACGCGGCTGGTCGCTTTCGGGCACGTCGGCGACGGCAACCTGCACTACAACGTCGCCCTGCCGAAAGAGTGGTCCAGCGATCGGCGCCAGGAGGCCGCCGTGCGGATCACCCATCGGCTCTATGAGCAGGCCCACGCGCTCGGCGGCAGCTTCAGCGCCGAGCACGGCGTCGGCAGGGCAAAACGGGATGCGCTCCGCGAGTTCGCCGATCCGGTCGGTCTCGAGTTGATGCGGACGCTGAAGACGGCCCTCGATCCCAACGGCATCCTGAATCCGGGCAAGGTAATCTGAGGCGCAGTTCCGGGCACGAACTTGACGTAATCGTTACACTTTCGAGCCAGTCAACGTAATTTCATGACACGGTTCACACTGCAGGCCTGATACCCGATGAACGCGAAGTCCGACGACATTCGCCAGCGACTGGAGCGCCAGCTCGCCAGGTTCGACGACGACCTCGGCAGCAGCGCGAACAGCGTGGAGATGATCGCCTCCGTCCGGAAGGCGGTCGCTCGGCTGCTGGACGCCAGCGGCGGCAGCGAGGCGAGCGTTCGGCGCGTGCTGCAGGAACAGTTCGATGCCGGAGCGCTGCGCCCGGAGACGTTTCAGCTGGTCAAGTCCGTGCTGGACCGCTACGTGAGCGAGCAGATACCGACCGAGTCGACGGCACCGGCTGCGGCCGATGCACCCTCCGACGACGTTTTCGCATCCACGACCGTTATCGACAAAGGCGACCTGCCGGCCCCACCGAAGGCGGAGAGAGCGCAGGTCGGCTCCGTGCTTCGCGATCGCTTCATGCTGCAGCGGAAGATCTCCGGCGGCAGCATGGGTGTCGTCTATCGCGCCCTGGATCGGCGCCTCGCCGAGTCCGGCGAAGCCGGTCAGTGGGTCGCGATCAAGGTCCTGAGTCCCGCGCTCGCCCGCAACGGCCAGGCGCTACGTGCCCTGCAGCAGGAGGCGGCGAAGGGCCGCAATCTCGCACATCCGAACATCGTCCGGTTCATCGATTTCGACCGCGACGACGATCTTTACTTCCTGGTCATGGAATGGCTCGAGGGCAAGACGCTCGCCGAGATGCTCGACTCGCCGGGCGGCAAGAAGGTCGAGATAGACCGGGCGCTGGAGATCGTGCGGCAGGTGGGCAAGGCGCTCGACTACGCGCATCGCTGCGGCATCGTCCATGCCGATGTCAAGCCGGGCAACATCATGATTCTTCCGGACGGGACCGCGAAACTCTTCGACTTCGGCGTGGCTCGCGTCTGGCAAAAGGCGGAGGCGGCGGGGCACAACTTCGACCCGGGCGTGCTCGGTGCGCTGACGCCCGCGTATTCGAGCATGCAGGTGATAACCGGTGAATCGCCGGTGCCGTCCGACGACGTGTTTTCACTCGCCTGCCTCCTTTACCGGCTGATCGCCGGCTATCGTGTGTTCGGCCCGCGGAACGCGGCAGAGGCCTGCGAGGAGGGTATGCAGCCGCAGCCCCTCAAGGGTTTGAGCCAGCAGCAATGGGAGGCCGTCCGGAAGGCGCTGGCCTATTCCCGGGTGACGCGCTTCGACACGGTGGCTGAGTTCCTCGACGCTCTGCACGCCAATTCGATCGAGCGAATCCACGCCGAACCGCGCGGTAACGTCTATTCGAAGGAGTCGCCGGATGTCGGCAAATGGCTCGTAGGTCTCACGGCGATGGCGATCGTCGGCGGCTTCGCTGCCTATGAACTCGGCTATCTCGAGCGCTGGTTGCCACCCGCCGGAGAAGCAGCCATTCCCGTTGCCGAACCCGTCGTGGACGAGCCGGTCGCGGTACCGTCCGAGGAGCCTGGCATAACCGATCTGCCAGCCGAGGTGGCCCCGGAGCCGCCCATCGAATACGTGCCACCGGCATCCGCCGGGGACCCGGAATCCGTCATTATCGATCTGCCGGTGGAGCAGGCCGCCACCGAGCCGACGGTGCCGGTCGAGGAACCGGCACCGCTCCCGACGCTGCCGCCGGCGGATATCGAGGTCCCGCTCGACCGTTCCGGCCCGGAGCGGGCGATCTCCGTGCGCTTGCGCGAGGACGGCGGGCCGGTCACGCTGGACCTGCTGCGTCTTGGCAGCCTGGATACGCCGCTGCGCGTCCGGCTCGAGGAAGTTGATTACAGTGGTAATCGGTCACCGTATCGAACCGGCCAGTTCACCGTGTCGGGAAACGGTGTCACCGAGTTCCCGCGCGGCCGGGATTCGGCGCGCCTCGAGCTGGTCATGGCATCCGATCCATTGCGTGAGGCGGATCAGAGCTCCACGCTGAAGGTCCGCGCGGTCGACGGCGACGCCTCCGCACTGGCACACATCCGCGTGGAGCTCGAGGACGACGACCAGCGCGCGTTCGAAAAGCTGCTTGCGCCGGATACCGTCGGTTTCGCCGTCAGCCAGATGTCCGCCGGCGAACAGGATCCCGCGGTGCAGGTCGACGTCGTCCGCTACAATCCGACCGATGTTCCGCTGACCATCGACTACGTCGTCAGTGGCATCACCGCCAACGAGGGAGAGGACTATTTCTCGCCGGGCGGCTCCTCGGTCGTTTTCGCACCGGGACAGCGGTTTGCGCGTCTCCTGATTCCGCTGGTGCAGGATGCTCGCTACGAGGGAGACGAGGCCTTCTTTGTCGAGTTGCTGCTCCCGGAAACGACGGCGCCGGCCGACGTGCACCGGCGCATCTCCATAATGATACGGGACGATGATCCGCCGCCGGTGCGGAGCGGTACGCAACCCGTCGAATGACAACCGTCCGGCGCCGAAGGGGCATTCATCGAAAGGCCCGCCGGCTGCCGAGACTGTCCGACTGCGAATCACGGTGCGCTGTTTGCGCCGGCGCTTCCGAACGAACCTGACCCAACGCCGACCGACAGGATCGATACGTGACACAACTGACACTGTTCGACCATTGTCTCGCGGTACTGCTGGCGGGGGTGCTGCCGATCGGCGGGTTCTTAAGCATGCGTTCCCTGAGGCGGCGAATCGACAGGGGCTTTCGCCACACGGCGCGCGTAAGCGACTATCGAAACAACATGCTCGTCATGTGGGCGGTGACAGCCGGCGCAGTGGCACTCTGGCTGCTGCTCGGCCGTGAATTCAGCGACCTGGGTATCGCCGGGCTCGATGCCGAGGCCGCCCCGTTGCTCCTGGCACTGCTGCTGACCGCGGGCCTCGTGGCTATCAACCTGGCCCTGTACGTTCGAGTCACGAAAAGCGACGCGGCAGCAGCGGGGCTCCTGCGACAGACCCGCAGGTTCGACTTCGTGCTGCCGCGTACACGTCGTGAGCTGCACTGGTTTTATGCGGTATCCGTTACGGCCGGCGTCACCGAGGAGATCCTCTACCGCGGGTTCCTGATCACCTATCTCCTCGCGTACCTGTCGCTGCCAGCCGCCGTCGTCGTATCGTCACTCGTGTTCGCGAGTGCTCACGTCTACCAGGGCGCCGGCGGAACCGCGCGGGCATTCACGATTGCGCTCGTGCTGGCCGCCATCTATCTCCTTTCCGGCTCGATCGTGCTCGCGGCGCTCGCGCACGTTCTCCTCGACGCCATCAGCGGCCGCATGATCTTCCTCGCGTACAATCGGACGCCGCCGACGGCGACACCGCAAGAAGCTTGCTGATAGACTCGGTGCAGGACTTGCGCGGCGCGCAGCCGGCATTTCGAACCGATGTTT
>JAZBNZ010000150.1:0-2523 GCA_036350895.1 Woeseiaceae bacterium | reverse complement strand
CTAAGGTACGGCGCGATGGCACCGGTCCTCGCCGGCATGGCGACGGACATCCTCGACGCAGGGTGAGAGAAAAGGGAACGGAAAAGGGGACAGTTTACTTTTCGCAACTAGCGAAAAGTAAACTGTCCCCTTTTCCGTTCCCTGCTTTTTTACGTTACTAGTTCGAGCCGCTGCGCACGCGGATGCCGAAGCCGACGATGAAGGTGTCTTCGTCGTAGGGTTCGGCGCCGAGGGCGAGCAGGAGCGGGACGGAGTTGGGCGTAACGCCGTCGAGCTGCCAGTCGGCGGTCTCGAACTGCATGTAGCGTGCCGTGAACATGAGGTCCACGCGATCCGAACGGCGGTAGGTCACTTCGAAATCGACGCGGTTCAGGTCGGTTTCGAGATCCGGGAACTGGTCCGCGGCGCCCGAGGTCGGGTCGATCGTGATCTGCGATTCGCCGCTCGAGGTCATCAAGTTCAGCCTGAAGTCGAACTTGTCGGCGACCTCGCTGACCATGAAGCCGAAGCCGTAGGTCATGAAGCTGTCGTCGTAGGTGGCTGCCCAGTCGGCCGGGCCGGTGGCATCGCCGCCGAGCTGGTCCGATTCGATGGACTCGTAGCCGGCGGTGAAGAACACGGAGGCCTTGTCGGCCAGGAACCAGCTCAGGTCACCGGTATAGCTCTGCTCCTTGCCCTGGCGCAGGCCCAGTTCAGACTTCGAGTAATCGTCGTCAGCGCGCAGGGCCGTCAGCGAGAACGCGACAGGCGCGTCGACCGGCGACCACGATGCCCGGAACTCACCGAACTCGCGGAAGCGGTAGGCCATGTTGTACTTGCGCATCAGCGGGTTCTGGCCCGCGGCAATGCCGATCGCCTCGTTGTACTCGTCGATCTCGCGCCGGGCGGTACCGATGCGGCCGTCGAGCTCGACGCTCATCGTCGGGCGCCAGCGAATCCGGCCGTAGCCGATGTCCTCGTTCTGGCTCGCGACTTCCTGGAAGTCACGGTCGAGCTCGCGGCGCTCGTAGCCGCCGGAGATTCGGACCGTATCGAGGAGGTCGTAGTCGCCGATAAGCTCCAGGCGGCTGCGCTCGTAGCTGTAAGCGATATTTTCCTGCAGGTCGCCGCTGACGATGGCGTCCGCTATAACGCGGTTATAGAGCTCGACCGGCGTCTGGTTGTCGCGCTCGTCGTAGCGGTAGCTGGCGCGGATGCGCGCTTTCCTGAACGGCCGCGAGTTGAGCGAAAGCAGCACGTTGGTCGTGTCGATGCTGCCGCCTAGCGAGTTTCGCGGCAGCGAGTCGGTCGCGAGGTTCGCATTGGTCGTGTAGGGCAGGAACGCCGCCGTCTGCTCGATCTCGCCGGCCGCCACGCTGGCGCTCAGCGTCGTCCGCCATTCCGGAAAGGCGTAGCCGCCGGAGAGCCTGATCTGCTGGAACTGGTTGTCGGGCGCCTGGGCCATGGCCGAGCTTTCCGCACCGGCTGCCGTCGTGAACGGCTGTTCCCACGTCAGCGCCTGGAACTGGTTGTCGAAATCGGAGAGATACCAGCTCAGGTCGACGAAGGCGTTGCTGCCGCCGTAGCGCAGGCCGAGTTCGACCTCGTCGGTGACATGATCGATCGGTGCGGCCAGCTGGCTTGCGCTGGTGAAGGACGGTGCGCCCCAGATCCTGACGCCCTCGTTGCCGCGGCGCCGGTAGTCGGCGCGAATGCCGATGGCATCCGTGAACCGGTAGGCACCGCCGAGTTCCAGCGTCTGGCGATCGCTTTCGATCGCCTGCGGAAACAGGCTCGAGCCGAGGGCTGTGAAGCCCGAGGTCGTCCCGGCGCGCACCCAGTCCGCCGGCAGGTCGAGCGTGGCGTTGCCGGCGTCGGCATGCACGGCCGACGTCGTGATGAAGCGTCGATAGGGCAACTCGTTCCAGTTGGCGTAGTAGTCGTAGCGACCGGGTTTGCCGCCCTCGAACTCGACGACCCGGGAGTCGAGCCCCAGGTCTTCGATGCGCCAGTCGAGGCGCTGGTTGTCGCTGGTGTAGGAGCCGGCACCGTCGACGTTGGCGTAGGCGCCTTCCTCGTCGTAGCCGGTGCCATTACCGAAGTAGGCGGTATCGTCACTGGAGACGCTGGCGCCGACGTCGTAGTCGCCGCGATAGCCCTCTTCGAAGGGGCAGAATTCGCATTTCCAGTTGCTGGTATCGACGTCCTGCGCGTACGCGGCCGGCGAGACGGCCAGCGCGACGGCAAGACTCACGGGCAGTCGTTTCATTGTGATCACCGCATCAGCTTCGAGCCCGACGGATGGTTAGAACCGTGGACCTGGGAGTGGCAATTCAGGCAGCTCTGGCCGAGCAGGTACTGCGAGGCCGTGCCGTCCGGCAGACCGCTCGAGTCAAAGGCAAGGCTCGGGTGGCCGCTTTGCGAATGGCAGCTCTGGCAGAGCAGGGGCGCGCGCTTCGTCAGCATGCCCGGCTGGTTGGAACCGTGGGGTGCGTGACAGAGTCCGCAGTCCTCGGTGGCCGGAGCATGTTCCCAGAGATGCGG
>JAZBNZ010000149.1:0-4093 GCA_036350895.1 Woeseiaceae bacterium | reverse complement strand
GCCTTCGCAGCGTGCCAGGTCAAGAAGGTCTTCAAGGCCGTCTGCCTGCGCGATCCGCAGGATGCGAACGACCGTGCTGCCGTCGACCAGATCGTCAACACGTTCCGTACCGGCAACTACAGCATGAAGCAGGTATTCGCCGACACGGCCGTTTACTGCATGGGCGAGTAGGGAGACAGGACTGATGAATAACGCAACGGGAATTGCCATGCAGAACACGCTCGCAGCGCTTCGTGGACTCACGCTCGCCGGCATCGCGGCGGTCGCAGTCGCGGCCTGCGGCGGCGGCGCCTCCACCGTCGAGAACCCGGCACCGCCGGTCAGCGGCGGCAGCGCCGGCCCGGTCTACTCCGGCCCGGCGGCTCGCGACGCCGATGTGCAGAAATTCCAGAACACGTTCTGGACCGACGTCCGCGAACAGGGGTCCTGCGGCGACTGCCACAACGAGTCGACCGGCCAGACGCCGATGTTCGTGCGCTTCGACGACATCAACCTCGCCTACGATTCGGCGCTCACCGTCGTGAATCTCCAGCAGCCGGCACAGTCCCGCGTCGTCGAGAAAGTCGGCCAGGGCCACAACTGCTGGTCGCCCGACCTCTCCGTCTGCACGTCGCTGATGACGCGCTGGATCGAGAGCTGGGCGGGTGACATTGCCGGCGGCGGACGCGAAATCACGCTGACGGCACCGGAATCGAAGGACCCGGGTGCCAGCAAGAACTTCCCGGCGGATTCCTCGGCCTTCGCGGCGATCATCCACGGGCCGATCCTCGTCCCCAACTGCTCCGGATGCCACAGCTCCGAGTCAGAATCACCGCAGCAGCCGTACTTCGCGGACCCGGACGTGGACAGCGCCTACGACGCCGTTCAGCCGAAGATCAACCTCGACACGCCGTCCGAGTCGCGCCTCGTCCTGAAGCTCCGCGACGAGTTCCACAACTGCTGGGCAGGTAGCTGCGCCAGCTCGGCGGACACGATGCAGGCGGCGATCGAGCAGTTCGCAGGCGGCATTCCGCTCACGTCCGTCGACGAAAATCTCGTCTACAGCAAGGCGCTGAGCCTGGTAGACGGTACGATCGCCTCGGGCGGCAACCGCTACGAGAACAACCAGATCGCGCTCTGGGAATTCAAGTCAGGCAGCTCCGACCCCAACATCCGCATTGCGGCGGACACCTCTGGCGTCGCGCCGGCACTCGATCTCAACCTCTCGCCGGAAGTGGAATGGTTCGGCGGCTGGGGCATCACGCTGAACGGCGGCAAGGCCCAGGGTTCGACGACCGGCAGCAAGAAGCTTTTCGACTTCATCCAGTCGTCGAATGGCCTGTTCTCGATCGAGGCATGGGTCATCCCGGCAAACGTCACCCAGGAGATGGCGAATATCGTCAGCTACTCGGCCGGACCGGATGCCCGCAACTTCACGCTGCAGCAGACGCTGTACGACTACGACTTCCGCCTGCGGCACACGGAGACCGGGCTGAACGGCGACCCTGCGCTGTCGACACCGTCCGCGGACGAGGTCCTGCAGGCGACGCTACAGCACGTCGTCGCGACCTACGACCCGCTCGAGGGCCGCAGGATCTACGTCAACGGCCAGCTGGTCAGCAACGTCGACCAGGTGCCCGGTGGCACGATCGCGGACTGGCAGGATACCTTCGCTTTCGTCCTCGGTAACGAAGCGTCGAACGATGCGCCCTGGGAAGGCACGATCCGCCTGGTGGCGATCCACAACGCGGCGCTGACGCAGGCGCAGGTGCAGCAGAACTACGACGTCGGTGTCGGCGAGAAATTCTTCCTGCTGTTCGACGTCTCCGACATCCTCGGCGCTGCCCCGGAATCGAGCTATGTCCTCTTCGAGGCGCAGCAGTTCGACACCTACGCATACCTGTTCGACAGGCCGCACTTCGTGACGCTCGACGGCTCGGAACCGTCAGGCATCCCGCTCAGGGGAATGCGCATCGGCATGAACGGCGTCGAGAAGCAGGTCGGCCAGAGCTACTCGAACCTCGACGTCACGATCGACGCCACCGAGTTCGGCGATCTCGGCCAGCCGCTGTCGCCGCTGGGCGCGGTACTGCCGCTCGAGAAGGGTCCGGAGGTCGACGAGTTCTTCCTGACCTTCGACCAGCTCGGCAACCAGACCTACGCGCGAACCGGGCAGCCGATGCTCGTCGTCACGCCGGGCAACCTGGAGCCGCGCTCCGACATCGGCATGCGCACGTTCGACGAGATCAACGCGACCTTCGCGGCCGTCACGGGCATTGACCCGAACCAGGTCGACGTCGACATGACCTTCCAGGAGCTCCGGCAGTCGCTGCCGGCCGTGGAAGACATCAATACGTTCCTGTCGTCGCACCAGGTTGCCGTTGCCCAGCTCGCAATCGAGTACTGCAACGCCCTGATCAACGACACGGCAGCCAGGGCCGATTACTTCCCCGGCTTCAACTTCGGTGCCGCACCGGCGACGGCCTTCGGTGGCAGCAATCGTGACCTGTTCGTCGATCCGCTGATTGCGAACATCGTCGGCAACAGCCGGACAGGCACGCAGATTACGACGCAGCCCTCGTTCGACACGGTGTACTTCGAGCTGGCCGCCGCGATCAGCGACGGCAGCCGGCCGAACAACCTGGTCGACCGGCTGATCGCAGGCGGCTCGTCCACCGAGGCAATTTCGAAAGGTGTTTGCGCCGCAACTCTCGGCAGCGCAGCTACCCTCGTCCAGTAAGCGACAGGATTCAAAGGAAACAGACGTTATGGCCAAGAAACGAAATACGCGGGACTTCGATGCACCGCAACTGCATGGCGATCATCCGCGTCCCGTCACCCGTCGCCAGTTCGTGGCGCAGGGTTTCAGGATGGGCGCGGCCTACACGACCGCGGCCAGCCTCACCGGACTGATGGGTACGCCGCGCGATGCACTGGCAGAGCTGTCACCCGATCTCGCTGCGCGCCTGCAGGATCCCTGCGCAATCGCAACGAACGGTGCCGGCAAGATCCCCTTCATCTGCTTCGACCTCGCGGGCGGTGCGAATATCGCGAACTCCAACGTGCTCGTCGGCCAGGAAGGCGGCCAGCTCGACTTCCTGTCTACCGGTGGCTACGAGAAGATGGGGCTGCCGGGCGACATGGTGCCGAGCCTCAACGACCCGATCAGCGGCGAATCCTACGCCAACTTCGATCTCGGGCTTGGCTTCCACCTCGACAGTGCCTTCTACCGCGGCATCATGTCGATGATATCGCCGACCACGGCCGCCAACATTAATGGCGCCGTGATACCGGCCCGGTCGGACAACGACACCGGCAACAACCCGCACAACCCGATGTACGGCATCGCGCGGGCCGGCGCCAACGGCTCGATACTGACGCTTGCCGGATCGGAGAACACCGATTCGGGCGGCAACTCGATGCTGCCGATGATGCTGTACGACCCGGAACTCCGGCCGACGAAGGTCGACCGTCCCTCCGACGTGACCAACCTCGTGGATACCGGTGAGCTGGTCGGCATTCTCTCGAAGCAGGATGCCACGGCCGTGATGGAATCGATCTACCGACTCAGCGAGTCTAAGGTCAACGGCGTAAACACGAGGATCGCCCAGGATCTCGCGATCAAGCAGGCGGTCAACTGCGGCTACCTCAAGGCGGCCGACATTGCCGATCGTTTCGGCGGCGTGCCGATCGACCCGGCCGAAGACCCGGAGATCGTCGGGCCGGGCGGCGTATTCAGCCAGGCCGAGTTCGAGGGCGGGAGTCGCGATGCCCGCGAGTTCCAGAAGACCGCCTCGATCATGAAGCTCGTGATGAACGGCTATGCCGGCGCCGCGACGATCGAGATGGGCGGCTACGACTATCACGGCGGCGCGCGCGCCGAAGGCGAGGTCAAGGACTTCCGGGCCGGCCGCTGCATGGGTGCCTGCCTCGAGTACGCGGCAATCCGTGGCGTCCCGCTGATGCTCTACGTGTTCTCGGACGGCTCGCTGTCGTCGAACGGCACGATCGACAACTCGATCGAGGGCCGCGGCAAGGGCGAGTGGTCGTCGGACAACTCGTCGACCGCGGGTTCGTTCTTCCTGGTCTACAACCCGACGCGGCGACCGACGCT
>JAZBNZ010000148.1:0-2490 GCA_036350895.1 Woeseiaceae bacterium | reverse complement strand
TCGCAGCCAGGTCGACGCCCGTGAGCCGAAGCTCGAGATCCTGCGCCGCCGAGGTCGATTTAGCGATCAACAGCACCGGGCCGTTGCCGGTGCCCAGATCGAGAATGCCGGCATTACGCGGCAAATCGCCGAAAAACCGCTCCCAGGCCTCGCGCACCCGGCCCGTGTAACCGGGCTCCGGGTTCGTCGGGCAGCTGACCAGGGCGCCGCCGCGGTAGTACGCCGACCAGTGTTCGACGCTCATCGTCCCCCCTGCGGCGGCGTCACGTGCGGTTGCAGTAACCCGGAAACCCGCCTGTCGCCAGTTGTTGTAATCATGCTAATCACCGCTTGCGTTGCTAAAAAGCAACGTTGGTGATGATTGCCGGACAGTGAACCCAATTTCGCATATAACCACTGTAACTTGGTTCTGACATTGGAAAATGTTATACAAGCGCGACACGAGGGGGAAAATCATACAACAACTTCGCTTGTAGCATTTTTACCACTCGAGTTTCGAAACATTTGAGGGGAAATATCACGATGAAACCACACAGCACAGTTCGCAGTGCCGTTCAGAGAGCACTCTGTGTCGGCGCCTTTGCGACAGCCGCCAGCTACGCGCCGACGGCTCTCGCACAGGACGATGCCGAGATCGAAGAGATCACGGTCACGGGCTCGCGCCTGGTCCGCCAGGACTACCAGTCGGCCAGCCCGATCTCGACCGTCGATGCCCAGCAGTTCCTGGACACCGGCGCGCCGACGATTGAAACCGTTCTGAACACACTGCCGCAGTTCGTACCGTCTATCACGAGTACGTCGAACAACCCGTCTAACGGCGGGCAGGCCAACGTCTCGCTGCGCGGCCTCGGCACGACGCGTACGCTCGTCCTCCTGGACGGTCGCCGCATCGTCCCGTCGAACGCCACGGGCGTCGTCGACCTCAACCTGATCCCGGCCTCGATCATCCAGAACGTCGAAGTGATCACTGGCGGTGCGTCCGCCGTGTACGGTTCCGACGCAGTTGCCGGCGTCGTCAACATCAGGACGCGTGACTTCCAGGGCCTGGAGATCACCGGCGGTTACGGCGAAACCTCGGAAGGCGACGGCGATCGCACCAACATCGGTATCACCGGCGGCATGGAACTCGCCGACGGCCGCGGTTACGCATTCGGCTCCTTCAACTGGGCCGACCGTGGTGGCGTCGTCCAGGGCGACCGGGCATTCTCGGAAGTCGCCGTCGACTACGACACGGCGACTGGCGACTTCGAACCGCTGGGTTCGTCGACAATCCGCCAGGGTCGCTGGGACGCGCTGACCGCGAACCTGCCGTCGCAAGCCGCGGTCGATACGTATTTCGCAGGCGTTCCCGGCTATACTCCGGGCGACGCGGCGCCGGGTGACAACTACGGCTTCAACCCGGACGGCTCGATCTTCAACACCTCGCCGGTGATCAACTTCACGGGCGACCCCAACGAGCCGCTGCAGCCGGTCAACCCGTCGACCTACACCTACAACTACGCACCGCCGAACTATCTCGAGCTGCCGCTCGAGCGCAAGTCGTTCTTCGGCAAGATGGGCTTCGACGTCAACGACACGACCGAGATCTTCGGCCAGGTCGTCTGGGCCAACTACACGGCGGACCAGGCACTCGCGCCGACGCCGGCCACGGCCCTGTACATCAACGCAGACAACCCGAACCTCGACCCCGGCGTAGCAACGCTGCTCGCTTCGCGCCCGAATCCGGACCTGCCGTTCCGCTTCAGGAAGCGCATGACCGAGTCCGGCCCGCGTATCTCCGCGAACGAGTACAACGTGTTCCAGGCAACAGCCGGCATGGAAGGCGAGCTGACCTTCCTCGACGGCTGGGACTGGAACCTTTACGCCTCCTGGGGCAGCGTCGAGCAGGACGAAAACCAGCTCGGCAACGTCTCGCGCAGCGCGTTCGAAGAGCTCTCGCTGGCGGATGACCACGGCGCCTCGATCTGCGGCGCGCCGATCAACCCGTTCGGCATCGATAGCCTGAGCTCCGACGACAACTGCTACGTCGACTACTACACGCGCGCGGCAGCGAACAAGACGACGATCCGGCAGACGGTCGCCGAGGGCTTCGTCACGGGCTCGATGTTCGACATGCCGGCCGGCGAAGCTCTCTTGGCCGTCGGCCTGATGTACAAGGGCGACGAGTACGCGTTCCTGGCCGATCCGTCGCTGACGGCAACCAGCCAAGACCCGATCACGGGCTCGTCACGGACCGATATCGTCGGCTTCAACGCCCAGGACAACGTCCGGGGTAAGACGAACTCGACGGAAGTCTACCTGGAAGCAAGCTTCCCGCTGCTGGCAGGCCTCCCGCTGGTCGACATGCTCGACTTCACGGCGGGTTATCGCTACGCGGACCACAACATCGTCGGCGGCATCAACTCCTACAAGGGTGAGCTCACCTGGGACCTGAACGACTCGTTCCGCCTGCGTGGTGGCTACCAGCGCGCCGTCCGTGCGCCGAACATC
>JAZBNZ010000147.1:0-2906 GCA_036350895.1 Woeseiaceae bacterium | reverse complement strand
GACGGCCATCCGCTGTCGCCGGGCCAGTGCGAGCGCCACCAGGGCGACGAGCGCCGCGGCGAAATACTGCAGGCGGAAGTGCGAGAACAGTTCGAGGTACTGGTGCAGCCGGTCGAAGACCGTCGCGACCGAGAAGACCGCCGTCAAAAAAGCGCCCGCCTCGATCACGCTGATCAGCCAGTCGATCGGCCGGCGCCTCAGCTGCACGCTGGGCAGTCCGCTTTCTTACCGATCCTGACGGACCGGAACTCGCCGCTCAGGGCATCGAACAGCGTGAGGTGGCCGCGCTGGACCGGCAGCCCGGCCAGGAGCTTGAGGGCGTCGACGGCCATCAGCGTGCCGACGACCCCCGGGACGGGCGAGAACACGCCGTTGCCGGTGCAATCGTCGAGTGACTCGTCGGTGTCGGCGTAGACGCAGCGGTAGCAAGGCGACGTCGCGTAATCCGGCCCGAAGGTCGCGACCTGGCCTTCGAGACGGATCGCGCTGCCGACGACGAGACTCTTGCCGTGGCGGACGCAGGCGTCCGCGACGGTGAAGCGGGTCCTGAAGTTGTCCGAGCCGTCGAGGACGAGATCGACGTCGCCGATGAACGACTCGATGCTCTCGTCGTCGATGCGCGACTGGACCTCGGTCACGCTCGCGTCCGGGTTGATCGCGTGCAGGCGACGGGCGAGAACCGCGACCTTGTGCAGGCCGATGTCGTCCGGACCGAACAGGAACTGCCGGCCGAGATTGGTCTCGTCGATCCGGTCGAAGTCGGCAACCACCAGTTCGCCGACACCGGCAGCGGCGAGATAGGCCGCGACCGCGTTGCCGATGCCGCCGGCACCGACCAGCAAGACGCGGCCCTCGGCGATCCGCGCCTGTCCCTCGGCGCCGACCTGCGGCAGCGCGATGTGGCGCGCGTCGCGGGTCAGGCGGCGATCTTCGGGGGCATTCATCGCGTCAGTCGATCGTGACCCCGGTGATGACGACCGCTTCGACCGGTACGTCCTGGTGGCCCTGGTGGTTGCCGGTCTGGACGCCGGCAATGGTGTCCACGACGTCCATGCCGTCGGTGACCTCGCCGAAAACGGCATAGCCGAAGTCGCGCGTGCCGTGGTCCAGGAAGCTGTTGTCACGAAGGTTGATGAAAAACTGAGCAGTCGCGCTGTCGACGACCGAGGTCCGCGCCATCGCGAGCGTCCCGCGCTTGTTGCTGAGCCCATTGTCGGCTTCGTTCTTGATCGGGTCGCGGGTCCGCTTCTGGTTCATGTCGGTATCGAAGCCGCCGCCCTGGATCATGAAGTTCGGAATGACCCGGTGGAAGATCGTGTTGTCGAAAAAGCCGTCGGTGACGTACTGCCGGAAATTCTCGCAGGTGATCGGCGCCTTCTCGTCGTAGAGTTCCACCTTGATGTCGCCGTGATTGGTCGTGATCGTGATCATGTCGTCTCGCTTGTCGGGGTTCATCGGGGTTGAGCGTTTTACCACAGCTCATGAGTCCCGTCGCGCCCGGGTGACCCGCGGCAGGCCCGCGTAGTCACGGAAGTTCTCGATGCCGGTCCAGCCGTGCTCGTCGAGCAGGTCGGCGATGCGCTCGGCCTGGTCCGAACCATGTTCGAACAGGAAAACGCCGCCTTCTTCGAGGACGGCGGGCACGCGGACCGCGAGTTCGCGGATACAGCTCAGGTCGTCGCCGGGGGCCACGAGCGCCGTTTGCGGCTCGTGCCGGAGCGCCGCCAGGGCTTCGTCGCCCGCCGCGACGTAGGGCGGGTTGCTGACGACGACCGGGTAGCGTAGCTCTCGCACCGGCTCCGTCCAGGAGCCTACGACGAAGCGCAGGTTGTCGAGGTCGAGCTGCCGGGCGTTCTGCTCGGCTACGGCGACCGCATCGGCGCTGATGTCGACGCCGGTGACGTGCGCCATGCGTCGTGTCCACGCGATTGCGCAGGCGATCGCGCCGGAGCCGGTGCCGAGGTCGAGTACCGCCGTGTGCGTGTCGCGCGGGATCTCGGCCAGCGCGAGCTCGACCAGGAGCTCCGTCTCCGGGCGCGGCACGAGCGTGTCAGGTGTGACCATGAGCTCGAGCGACCAGAACTCCCTGGTGCCTGAGATGTAGGCCAGCGGTTCGCCGTCGAGGCGCCGCCGCACCTCGCCGTCGAGCCGTTCCAGGGCGGCGTCGTCGAGCTCGTCCTCGGGGTGCGAGAACAGGTAGCTTCGCGGCATGTTGATCGCGCGCGCCACCAGGAGGTCTGCCTCGAGTCGCGGCGTGTCGCTCACGTCGCCGAGCCGCTCGGTGACGCTGTCGATGAGATGCCTGATCTGACGGGATTCGCTCATTACATGGACTCGAACTGTTTTCCTGTGAAACCATAGGCGCAATGGCCATATTTTCCAATGTCCTCGAGATGGTCGGGCATACGCCCATGCTCGAGATCAACCGGCTCGATACCGGTCCCTGTCGTCTCTTGCTCAAGCTGGAACTCCTGAACCCGGGCGGTTCGATCAAGGACCGGATCGGGATCTCGATGATCGAGGAGGCCGAACAGCGCGGCGACATCCGGCCGGGCGATACGATCGTCGAGGCGACAGCCGGTAATACCGGCCTGGGACTGGCGCTCGTGGCGGCGCAGAAGGGTTACCAGCTGGTCCTCGTCCTGCCGGACAAGATGAGCCAGGAGAAGATCTTCAACCTGCGCGCGATGGGCGCCGAAGTCGTCCTCACCCGCTCGGACGTAGCGAAAGGCCATCCCGAGTACTACCAGGACCTGGGCCGGCGCATCGCGGAAGAGCAGGGCGCGTACTTCATCAACCAGTTCGGTAACCCGGACAACCCGCTTGCGCACGAGCGAACGACGGGTCCGGAGATCGTCGATGAACTCGGCGGCAAGCTCGATGCGATAGTCCTCGGCGTCGGTTCG
>JAZBNZ010000146.1:0-5078 GCA_036350895.1 Woeseiaceae bacterium | reverse complement strand
GGCGTCGCCTGCTGGGACCTCAACGAGGACGGCGTGAAAGACCCCGAGGAAGATCTCAACGGCGACGGCGAGGTCGACGTGGTTGACTGTAACGCGATCGCCAGCGGCGCGTATGACAAGGATAAGCTGCACGTCGGCTACTTCACTGAAAACACCTTCGAAGGCACCGGGGATTGCCTGGACTGCCACGGCCTCGAAGGCGCCGACATGCTGATGAAGGCCCACTTCACCTGGCAGGGCACCGCCTCGAACATCACGGGTTACGAAGGTGAGATCCACGGCAAGAACGACCTGATCAACAACTTCTGCATAGCAGTGCCGTCGAACGAAGGCCGCTGTGCCCAGTGCCATGCGGGCTACGGCTACGTGGACAACACATTCGACTTCAGTAACCCCGAAAATGTCGACTGCCTGATCTGCCATGACCAGACGGATACCTACGTCAAGGGCCTGACGACCGGCGGCCTGCCGGCGGACAAGGACGCCGACGGGAACCTGCTCTTCGACATCAACGCGGTCGCTCGCAGCGTCGGCGAAAACGAAGGCGTACCGCAGACCAAGAACTGCATCGTCTGCCACGCCAACGCGGGCGGCGGCGATAACGTCAAGCACGGCGACCTCGCGATGGCGCTGCTCGACACGACAACCCGTGATGACGACGTGCACATGGGCATCGGCAGCAAGGCCGGCTTCAACTGCGTCGACTGCCACGCGGCCAAGAAGACGGCCGGCGGCGACCTCATCGATCACGGTATCGGCGGCATGCCCTATCATTCGATCGACGAAGGCGATATGCAGGGCTGCGTTGACTGCCACGGCGATACGGCGAGCATCCATGCCGGTACCGCGGTGACCCAGGTAACCGACACGCACACGACGCTGGCTTGCCAGGCCTGCCACATCCCGACCTTCGCACGGGTGACCTCGACGAAGACCGAGTGGTACTGGTCCGACGCCGGGCAGGATATCGACCCGATCCCCGTGGACCCGGATACGGGCCGACCGACCTACGACAAGAAGAAAGGCACCTTCGTGTGGGAGAACAACGTCCGACCGACGCTGCTCTACTTCGATGGTAAGTGGAATCGGATGATGATTGGCACGAACGAGCAGTACACGTCGATCCCGGTCGACCTCGGCTCGCCATCGGCCAACTACACGACGCCGGGCGCGATGATCTACCCGTTCAAGAAGATGATTGGCGACCAGGTAGCCGATGCCAACAACCAGACGATGCTCGTACCGCACCTGTTCGGCGGCAAGGGTGGCCCGAATCCATACTGGGCCAAGTACGACTGGGACCTCGCGATTCGCGACGGAGTCGCCTACAACGGCAAGCAGACGTACTCCGGCGACTACGAATTCGTGGATACCTTCATGTACCTGACGGTCAACCACGAAGTCGCGCCGGCCGAGCAGGCCTACGGCCAGGGCGGCGCCTGCGGCGACTGCCACTTCGACAACAAGATCGACTGGCAGGCCCTGGGCTGGACGGACGACCCGATCCCGCTGATCGGCGGCGAACGGATACCGCTCCCCTGAGATCGGCCGCCTTTCCCCCGAGGCGCCGAAAGCAAAAAGCCCGCGCGAAATGCGCGGGCTTTTCTTTTGTGGTGGGGCATCAGGGATTCGAACCCCGGACCGATCGGTTAAGAGCCGACTGCTCTAGCCACTGAGCTAATGCCCCGCGAATCGGGGCGCGAAGTTTAGCAAATATTCACGGCTTGAACAGCCAGCGCATGCCTTCCCGGTACGCCGCGGGCGGCGCCGACATGTGGCTGTGGCCATCGAGCGTCACGGCGCGAAGTGCCCACGGCAAATCCGGCTGCCCGTTCCAGTGGCGCATCCACGCGAGCGCCGGTTCCCGGAACTGCGGGTCGTCCTCCGAGCCGCTCGCGACGAACAGGCGGGATTCTCTCGACGATTCTTCAGGGACTTGCGCGAGAAAAAACGGCAGGTTGCGGTGCAGCGCGGGGTTGCTGGCGATGTAGCCGCGGAAGAGATCTGGCCGGCTCTGGGCCGTGAACAGGACGAACTGGCCACCGATGGATTGCCCGAAGAGTACGCGCTCGTCCGGATCGGCCCGGTAGTTCGCCTCGATGGCCGGCAGCAGCTCGGCATCGAGAAACGCAAGGAAATCGGCCGCGCCGCCGTAGTACTCCCGCTCGTCGCTCGGCGCCGTGTAGTCGTGCGAGCGGTTGTTGCCCTGCTGCCAGTCGTCGGTGCCGTAGGAAATCCCGACGAGGATGATCTCGGGCGTCTCGCCTTCGAACACCAGGTAACGCTGGTACGCCTGGATCATCGGGAACAGGGCCCCGCCGTCGAGGACGTAGACCACCGGGTAGCGCCGCTCCGCCGCTGCATCGTAGTCGGCCGGGAGTCCCACGAGGATATGGTAGCGATGCCCGGCGCGCTCCGAGGCGATCTCGTGATGCAAAACCGTACCGAGACCGTGGAGCCCCTCGATCGACTGCGGCTGCGCCGCCGACAGCTGCGCGACAGCGAGGAGACCGAGGATCGTGGCGGAAGTCAGCATGCAGGATTAGGCCGGGCTGGATGGCGAAGGTTCCCGGCGCAGGCCGCCGGCCCGTGGACCGGGCCCTCCGCGCGGGGCGTCCGGCCGGCCCTCCAGGGGCATAATGGCAGGGTCGGTTCACAGCTTCGCCGCCGGAGGGATGCCATGAAACACCATTCGATGCTCACGCTATTGCTTCTTGCGACCAGCATGGCCGCCGCGGACGCGACCGACGAGGTTCGTTGCCGGGAGATCGCGTTCAGCCTGTCGGCGGAGGTGCAGGATCTCGACCTGTTCCGCTCTTTTCTCGACCCCGACGCACGCTTCGTCGGGAATTCGGTGCAGCGCGGCCCTGCCGAGGTCGCGGAGGCCTGGAAGGTGTTTTTCGAACCCGGCGGGCCGGCCATCCGGTGGCGGCCCAAGTTCGTCGAGGTCCTGGAAGACGGCCGCCTGGCGCTTACCCGGGGCCCCTGGCTGATCGTGACCCGGGACGAGAACGGCGACCAGACGGAGCAATGGGGCACCTTCAACTCGGTCTGGCGCCTGCACGACGACGGTGAATGGCGAGTCGTGTTCGACGCCGGCAGCCCGGCGGCAGGCCCGGTCCCTGCCAGCGTCAGGACACTCCTCGCGGCGGAGCCCTATTGCGACGCGCAGTGGCTGAGCGATTGATGCGTCTCGGGGATCCGCGACGGTGCTAACGAGCACGAATCGAGACTTTCGCGGTCGCGGCTTGAAGAGCCGCTCCTACAGTCCACGTATCTGGCAGCATCGCATTCCGCAGCAATCCGCCTTGTAGGAGGCGCTCTTCAAGTACCGACCATAATCGATCCCGGTCGTCGTGGGATAGCACGACGATCAGCGACAAACCCTGGGGAAAATGGGGTGGACGATGGGACTCGAACCCACGACGACCGGGATCACAACCCGGGGCTCTACCAACTGAGCTACGCCCACCACGGGACGAGAGGTGTCTCTATTTTACTCTAACCGGCGTGCTGTGGCGCGCCCGGCAGGACTCGAACCTGCAACCGCCGGCTTAGAAGGCCGATGCTCTATCCAGTTGAGCTACAGGCGCCTCAATACACCTAGCTGACTCCTGGTCGGGGCAGACGGATTCGAACCGCCGACCCTCTGCTCCCAAAGCAGATGCGCTACCAGACTGCGCCATGCCCCGCCGGGAAGAGTCACCCCGGCGGCACGAACCTTAAGGCCCCTGCTCGAACGGGCTGCCGATAATACGGAGGGCCTCGGGGGCAGTCAACGACAATCAGGCACTTATGGAACGGGTATCTTCAGGCCCGGCGGCGCGTCTGGTATGGTTCGCGCACGTTTTCCGAGGAGTTCGAAACGCTCATGAAATTCAGGCTCTTGACCGCGCTGGTCGCGTTTTTCCTGCCCCTGGCGGCGACGGTCGCGCAGGAGGTGCCGGCACACCCCTACCTCGAGATAGATACGACCGAGGGCCGTATCCTCCTGGAACTCGATGGCAAGGCGGCCCCGCTGACCGTCGCGCACGTCCTGTCCCTGGTCGATGCCGGCTTTTATGACGGGTTGATCTTTCATCGTGTCATCGACGACTTCATGATCCAGGGTGGTGGCTACACGCCCGGCTTCGAGCTCAAGGAGGACGACCGGACCATACCGAACGAATCCGGCAACGGTCTCGCCAACGCCCGCGGCACGATTGCAATGGCGCGCACGTCCGACCCCCACTCCGCCAACTCGCAGTTCTTTATCAACGTCGTCGACAATTATCGTCTCGACCCGAACAAGACGCCGCGCACGGGCAGCTGGGGTTACACGGTGTTCGGCACGGTGATCGAGGGCATGGACGTCGTCGACCAGATCGCTTCGGTACCGACGGGCGTCCAGAAGGGTATGCGCGACGTGCCGCAAGTCCCGATCATCATCAACAGCGTCCGGCGCTACAACTTCGAATGAGCCGATGACCACACTCTTCATTTCCGACCTCCATCTCGAGGTCGACAGGCCGGACATCGGCGCGCAGTTCTTCGCATTTCTCGAGGACGAGGCCAAGGATGCGGAGGCGCTCTACATACTCGGCGACCTTTTCGATGCCTGGGTCGGCGACGACGATCCGAATCCGCACTATGCCGATGTGAAGAAGGCGCTCAGGGCACTGGTCGACAGCGGCGTACCGGCGTACTTCATGCACGGCAACCGCGACTTCATGGTCGGCGAGGATTTCGCCACGGAGACCGGCGTGCGCATCCTGCCCGACCCGGTCGCGGTCGATCTGTATGGCAACCATGTCCTGCTCTCTCACGGCGACGCGCTTTGCACCGACGATTTCGAGTACCAGAAGATCCGGGCCATGACACGGAAGCCGGAATGGCAGGCCATGATGCGGGCGAAGCCCCTCGAGGAGCGCCTGCTGCTCGCCAGGGCGGCGCGCGCGGAAAGCAAGGCACGCGGCCAGACGATCGACATGGACATCATGGACGTCAACGAGGACGCGGTGAAACGAACGATCCTCGACTACGGCGTCGACATCCTCCTGCACGGGCATACGCACAGGCCGGACGTACATTTCGTCGAG
>JAZBNZ010000145.1:0-3240 GCA_036350895.1 Woeseiaceae bacterium | reverse complement strand
TGGCTCGGTGCCGGCATCAAGAGTGTCTTGTTGCTGATCCTGTGCGTCGCCGTCATCCAGGCTTACCGTTTCGTGCTGTTTGTCGTGACGTACTGGACGGTTCACTGACCTGAGTGGCGGGGACAGTTTACTCTCCGGCATGACCCCATTTCTGCGGCAGTTCAGTAAACTGTCCCCAAAACGCCGGAGACAAGAACAGAACAGATGGTTATTGACGCAACGCGCCGATTTTTCCGAAACGAGTCCGCGGGTGGCATTCTCCTGATCAGCGCCGCCGCGCTGGCGCTCGCCATATCCAACTCACCGCTGGCCGGCACCTATTTCGCACTGCTCGATACGCGGGTCGCAGTGATCGTCGGGGCCTTGGCCATCGATAAACCCCTGCTGCTGTGGATCAACGATGGCCTGATGGCGATCTTCTTCTTCCACATCGGGCTAGAGCTCAAGCGCGAACTGCTCGAGGGGCATCTTGCCAGCCGGGAGCAACGGGTGCTGCCCATCGCAGGCGCGATCGGCGGCTTCATCGTGCCGGCATTGATTTACGCGGCCTTCAACTGGGGCGACATGGCGGCGATGGATGGCTGGGCCATCCCGTCGGCCACCGATATTGCGTTTGCGCTCGGCGTTCTGACACTGGTCGGCGATCGCGTGCCGTTATTTCTTAAAGTCTTCCTGTCGTCCTTGGCGATCTGCGACGACCTCGCGGCAATCGTGGTCATTGCCCTGTTCTATTCGGGCGATCTATCGCTCCTCGCCCTCCTGCTTGCCGGCGCCGGCGCTGCTGCCCTCGTCGCCCTGAACCGTGCTGGCGTCGAGCACATACCGGCCTATGCAGTCGTCGGCATTTTCATCTGGGTGTGCGTACTCAAGAGCGGCGTGCATGCTACCCTCGCCGGCGTGATCGTCGCGCTGGCCATCCCGATGCGCCCGGACGAGCCCGCGAATTCGCCGCTGCACCGGCTCGAGCATGGATTGGAGTCCTGGGTCGCCTTCGCCATCCTGCCGCTGTTTGCGTTCGCCAACGCCGGCGTGACTTTTGATGAAGTAGGGGCGCAATGGGCCTTCAGCAGCGTCTCCTACGGCATTGTCGCCGGGCTGTTTTTCGGCAAGCAGGCCGGCGTATTCGCGGCCGTTTGGCTGGCGATCCGCTCCGGTATGGCCAGGATGCCGTCGGGCGGCACGTGGGGGATGTACTACGGCGTATCGCTTTTGACCGGGATCGGCTTCACGATGAGCCTGTTCATCGGCAGCCTGGCTTTCGAGCGTGGCAACTTCCAGTACGTGGACGCGACACGAATCGGCGTGCTGGTCGGCTCGGTGGCATCGGCCCTGCTGGGCTACCTGGTCCTTCGCCGCGTACTGTCGCGCAACTGATACCGAGGGGCTAGTGACTTTTCGGTAGCTGGTACTTCATGCCGGACACTCAAGAGTCACTGTCCCCTGAATTCCGCAGCCCCCACCCCGTCTGTGGCCGCTCAGTCGTCGCGCCGGATCTGCAGGTCTTCCCGCGTGAGACTCTCGCGCAGCCGTTCCGGATAGTCCGGCGGGATGCTCCAGAGCAGTCCCAGTTCCGCGTTCGCGAGGCCGCGTTCGGCCGGACCGAGGTCGCTGCGCACGGCGAGAATCATATCGGTGCTCGCCCAGGGGTGGTCGAACCAGTAGCGGTGCCCGGTGATGTCGAAGCCGCGTCCTTCCCAGTCACGCGAGACGTCGACGACTTCCAGGCGGTCGGCAGCCTTCACGATCTCCAGTTCCTCGGGACTCAGCTCCTGGTTGCGCTGGCCAAGGCGCGTGCCGCCACCCATGACTTTGCGGGCCATCTCCAGCGCGCCATCTTTCGACGATACCGTCACGACGACCCGGCGGGCGAGTTCGTTGAGTTCGGGCAGCGTCTCGAGGAACTCCTCGCCCGGAACGTCCGCGGCCGCGAAGTAAACTGTCCCTATCCGAAAGCGCTCGCGGAGGTCCTGCCCTTCGTCGGCATGACGATCGTGCAGTAGCTTGAGTGCCGTATTCACCACCCGGCCGCCGGCGCTCCAGCAAATGATGTGGATGCGGCGTGCCACGGATTCACTGGCCAGCACTTCCAGCAAGGACGCGAAGGCCGGCGCGGCGCGGTAGGCGCGCTGCACGTCCCCGCCGCTGCCGTAGGCGACGATGTTCTGCCGCGTGGGCCAGGAGAATGCGAGCGAGGTCATGTCGCGGCCCATGAAATGATCCAGCTGCGCAGCGAATGCACTGGCGTTGTAGAAGTTGACCTTGGCCCCGTGAACATAGATCAGCAAATCATGGTCCCTGGCCGACTCGATGGACGCGTTCAGGTCCGAGAACAGCCAGGCAGCGGCTCCGCCGACGTCCCGTATTCCGCTGCCGTCATCGGCCGGTACGACGTGACCGACCTCGAGCAGGCCGGCGATGGACAGGTCGACGACCTCCGGACGGTCGGCCCGGCGCGAGTACTCATTGAGTTCGGACCAGGAGAGATTCGGGCCGCCAAAACCGATCAGTGTCATGCCGACGGACAGGACGTCGCTTTCCGCGTTGCCATAGTCGATACGCTGGAGGTCGTCTTCCCGCTCACGCGTGGTCGCATAATAGACGCGGCGGGGGTTCCAGCGTTGATCCTCGGGTATGTGATCCAGCGGCCCGGCGTCCAGTTCGCTGAACAGGACCGGAGTCGGCATGAGTGGCTCGACACGCGGCCCCGCACAGCCGGCCATGATGAGGCTGGCCACGATGAGCAGGACGCAGGAATATCGACCTTCTTTCATCACAATCCTTGTGGGCCTGGCAACCAGGCCGTAACAAATCGTCGGGCAGCGATGGACGTCTTTACCATACCACGGAAGTTCCGGCTCCTTATCGCTGTCCCCGGGCGACCGCGGCACGGATCGTCATGTAATTCACCATCGCCGAAACCGCCCCGGCAACCAGCCCGAGGATGACGACGGCGGCCCCGAGGGAGACTTCGATCGACCCCAGGATACGCTGCCAGAGGACTGCGAAGGTGATGATGACGCCGAGGGCGAAAAAGCCGTGCTTGATCGTCATCCAGAGAAAGACGGGGAAGAACGGTGGCTTCGCGGCCTTGACGGTCGTGTACGCGACGGCCGTCAGGATCATTGCGAGGCTGACGGCCAGCGGCACCGCCGCGCCGAATACCGTGTGCTCGTCGTTGGTGATCCCGTCGACGGTCAGCGGCAGCGGGGCGTGATCCGCCAGCAGGTACCACTGGATCGC
>JAZBNZ010000144.1:0-6579 GCA_036350895.1 Woeseiaceae bacterium | reverse complement strand
GCACTGGGCATATGCCTCTTTCTTCGGCACCGGCTGGTACAAGATCGCCGACCAGCGCAGCTCGTTCATTCTCAATATCGCTCCCCGCAAGACCATCGGTGAGGCCGGCTTCGACGAGAACGGACAGCGGACGATCGCGTGGACGCTGCGACTGCCGATGTCGATCGGCGTCAATCGCTTCGATGTCGAGGACATTCCGGGGCTTATCGACTTCGACAACTTTGCGGCGGCGAGCGTCGGTTTTGCCGCCGACGCCGATGTTCCGCTGAACAGGCGCTTCTCGATACGCCCCGGGGCAGAGCTCGGTTACGGGCGCGTGCTGGGCGAGCGGGATTCGGCCTGGACGTACCGCGCGGAGGTCAAGAGCCGCTACACCTTCGGCGCCGGCCTGACCGAGGCGGCGCTTTTGGCCGGCGCCGGTTTCGTCGGATACGAGCCGAACACGGGCCGGGCGGACAATTTCACGTTCCTCGCGCTGGCGGCCGAGTTCGAGCGCCCGGTCGACTGGCTGAGTGGCGACGAGCAAACCGTCCTGTACTGGCACCTGGCCTACACCGAGTTTCTGGACGAAGTGGAATACGAAGTGACCCGGGATGCGGTCGATACCGTGACCAACTACTGGCAGATCGGCGCGGCAATCGGTAAGCGGGGCCGACCGCTCGAGTTCGGTTTTCTCCGCTTCGACCGCCTCGGCCTGGCCTACGACGTCAGCCCCTCGGGCGATTTCCGCGGCGTCAAGCTCGTATTCCGGTCCTGGTACGACCGCTGAACACGGCCGGCGCGGTGCCGCCCGCGGCATTGCCGGCTTGCCCCGGCCCGCCACCCGGGGATCGCCCAGGTTAACTAGGTGATTTCGCTTACTGTGTCGGGCTGTCAAATCTGGCAGCCTGTCGAACAAGAAAGCGCAAAAAGAGCCCCGGTCAAGGGGCGCGCGGGGCCCACCAGCAGCGGAAAGTCATTATGAGAATCCTCCTGATTCATCCGAATTACCACTCCGGCGGTGCCGAGATCGCGGGCAGCTGGCCCCCGGCCTGGGTGGCGTACCTGACGGGGGCACTCAAAGCCGCCGGCTACGACGACGTTCATTTCGTCGACGCGATGACCAACAAGCTCGGGGACGAGGAGATTTCCGCCCGTATCCGCGAACTGCAGCCGGACATCGTCGGCACGACCGCGATCACGCCGTCCATCTATGCCGCGGAAAGAATACTCGAGCTGGCCCGCCAGGAAGCGCCCGATGCGCTGCGGGTGATCGGCGGCGTACACGCCACCTTCATGTACAAGCAGGTGCTCACCGAGTCCGAGGCCATCGACGTCGTCGTTCGGGGTGAGGGCGAGCGCGTGCTGATCGACCTGGTCAACGCCGTCGCAGAGGGTCGCTGGCCGGACGCACGCAGCAGCATCAAGGGCCTCGCTTACCGCGATGGCGAACAGATCATCGCGACGCCGTCGGCACCCACGATCAAGGATCTGGACAGCATCGAGCCGGACTGGTCGATCCTCGAGTGGGAAAAATACATCTACGTACCGCTCGGTGTCCGCGTCGCGATCCCTAACATGGCTCGCGGCTGTCCGTTCACCTGCTCCTTCTGCTCGCAGTGGAAGTTCTGGCGCGACTACCGGATTCGGGATCCGAAGAAGGTCGTCGACGAGATCGAAAAGCTGGTCGAGGAGCACGACGTCGGTTTCTTCATCCTTGCCGACGAAGAGCCGACCATTCATCGCAAGAAATTCATCCAGTTCTGCGAAGAGCTCATCGCGCGCGGCCTGCCTGACCGGGTCAAGTGGGGCATCAATACCCGCGTGACCGACATCCTCCGGGACGAGGCGCTGCTGCCCATGTACCGCGAGGCGGGTCTCGTGCACGTGTCGCTCGGCACGGAAGCGGCGACGCAGCTGAAGCTCGACCAGTTCAACAAGGAGACGAAGGTCGAGGACAACCGCCGCGCCATCAAGCTCCTGCGCGATGCCGACATCTTCGTCGAGGCGCAATTCATCGTCGGCCTCGACAACGAAACGCCGGAGACGCTGGAGGAAACCTACAAGATGGCGTGGGACTGGCAG
Organism: Woeseiaceae bacterium; assembly: GCA_036350895.1. GTDB lineage: Bacteria > Pseudomonadota > Gammaproteobacteria > Steroidobacterales > Woeseiaceae > UBA1847. Next base: position 4,515 of record JAZBNZ010000144.1, on the reverse strand, counting down.
CCGGACCTCGCGAACTGGGCAATGTACACACCGTGGCCGTTCACGACGCTGTTCCAGGAACTCGGCGACAAGGTCGAGGTCTTCGACTTCTCGAAGTACAACTTCGTCACGCCGATCATGAAGCCGGCCGCAATGGAACGGGCCGATCTCCTGGATCGCGTGATGAACAACTACCGGCGTTTCTATATCAAGAAGGCGCTCTTCCACTATCCCTGGCGCGGCACCGGCTTCCGCCGCCGCTACCTGCTCGGTTGTCTCAAGGCCTTTGCCAAGGCAGGCTTCGAGCGGACGTTCTACGATCTCGGCCGCGTCGGCTACTGGGGGCCGCAGTCCAAGAAGAAGGTGGACTTCAAGTTCGACCATTCCAGGCGGCTTGCCAAAGCCCAGACCGATGATTGGGAATCCGCGCAGGATCGCGCCGCACGCCTGAGGGCGCAGAAAGCGGCTACCGAAGTGGAGATCGCTATTCCGGTCGACGCCATCAAGGCCTGCGGCGGTGGCGACCAGCAGCTCGACGACACGGCGCTGCGCGAGCGCGAATCGGTGCACTAGATGAGCAGCAGCGGCGGCACGGCCCGGATAGGCCCCAATGCCGTGCTGCAGCTCTTGCCCGTCCTCGACGAGAGTCTCGGCATCGAGGCGCGCCGGTCGCTGCTTGCCGCTGCGGGCCTCGAGACGGTGCCAGACGGCACCGAGATGATCGACGAGGCACCGGTTGCGCGACTGCACCAGGCGTTGCGGCGGGAGGTGCCCGTGCACGCGGCGCGGATCGCGCGGGATGCCGGCACCGCCACCGGCGACTACGTGATGACGCACCGAATCCCGGCCCCGGCCCGGGCGATCCTGAGGCTGATGCCGGCCTACCTTGCGTCCCGAATGCTCGCCAAAGCCATAGCGAAACATGCGTGGACGTTTGCCGGGTCGGGCACGTTCCGGATCGTGTCGCTCGGGCCTCTCGTGTTCGAGATCGTCGACAATCCGGTCGTCCGAGGCGAACGCGCGGAGATCCCTCTCTGTGACTGGCACGCCGCCGTGTTCGAGCGCCTATACCGCCGGCTCGTTCACGACGATTACCGCGCCGTGGAGACGGCCTGCGCAGCAGCCGGCGATGACGCCTGTCGCTTCGAGCTTCGTCGCGAACCGGGCGCCTGAGCGTAATGCCCGGCCCGCGGGTTGATAAGGCAGGGCAGGCCGCATCCCGAATGCGGTTCCCGGGTTAGAATCCGGCGTCTATGGATGTCGTCCTGCTGATCGTGGGCCTCGCGGGCCTCTGGTTCGGTACCGAGGTGACCCTTCGCGGGGCCGTTTCGGTGGCCAACCGTTTCGGGGTCTCCGAATTCATCATCGGCGTCGCCGTGCTGTCGGTCGGCAGCGACCTGCCCGAGCTTGCCATCGCGGTCGACGCCGGCCTCAAGAATCTCGCCGGCGGCGATTTCTCGAACGTCGTCGTCGGCAGCGCGCTCGGGAGTTCACTCGGGCAGATCGGCTTCGTGCTGGGTGTGGCGGGGCTCATGTCCTACCTGACGCTGCCCAAGTCCATCATCTACCGGCACGGCAGCACCTTGCTCGGCTCCCTCGTCCTCGTCGGCCTGTTCGGCTTCGACGGCAAGGTGACCGCCGTCGAAGGTGTCGCCTTGATCCTCGTCTACGGTATTTACCTGGTTGCCCTGCTGACGGATATCGGGAGCGGCGGTGGCTCCGATGATGCGCCGTCGTTGCCCCTCGGCCGGTCGCTTTTTTACCTGCTGGTCGGCCTGGTGGTGGTCGTCGGTAGTGCCGAGCTGACCGTCTCGTCGGCCGTCGACGTCGCCGAGCGCTTCGGCGTCAGTGATGCGGTGGTGGCGATCGTGCTGATCGGCATGGGCAGCAGCCTGCCGGAGTTGTCCATCTCGGTCGGTGCCGTCATGAGAGGGCATCAGCGAATGTCGGTCGGTAACCTCATCGGCAGCAACGTCTTCGATACGCTGGTGCCGATCGGGACGGCGGCGGTGATTGCGCCGCTCGCGTTCGACGAGGGCATGCTGAAACGGGAACTGCCGTACCTGTTTTTCGTCACGGCCACCGTGCTGTTCTTCTTCGTCCGCAAGCGCGGCATCCAGCGCTGGGAAGCGACTGTCGTCCTGGCGCTTTACTGCGGCTATGTCGTCGCCAAGGTAAGCGGCTCACTGCCTGGCTGACGATCTGCGCGCTCCCGTCTATTCTTCGGCCTTGACGCCGAGGCGCTTGTGCATCAGCGGGCTCGTCGTCGTGTACTGGAGATGCGCCTTCTTGCCGGGCTCGAGGCGCTCCTTGGCTGCGAAGGCCGCGAGCGCTGCTTCATGGAAGCCGCTCAGGATCAGTTTCTTCTTGCCGGGATAGTAGTTGATGTCGCCGATCGCATAGATGCCCGGGATGTTGGTCTCGAACTTCTCGGTATCGACATTGATCGTCTTGCGGTTGATGTCGAGCCCCCACTCGGCGATCGGGCCGAGTTTCGGCGCGAGGCCCCAGAAGACCAGCAGGGTGTCGCAGGCGACCTCGACCGGGCCTTCGGCGGTATCGACGGTAATGCCCGTGATGCCGTCGGCGTCCGCCGTGTAGGCGCTCGCCTTGCCGGTGATTTCCTGCATCTCACCGGCGGCGACGAGACTTTTCATTTGCGCGACGGTCGCCGGTGCACCGCGGTATTCGGCGCGGCGGTGGATGAGCGTGAGGGACCCGACGATCGGCTGGAGCGCGAGCGTCCAGTCGAGCGCCGAGTCGCCGCCGCCGAGAATGGCGACGTGCTTGCCGGCGAAGGACTGCGGGTCGCGGACGCGATAGAAGAGGGATTTCTCCTCGTGCGCCTCGATGCCTTCAAGCCGCATGCGCCGCGGCTGGAAAGAGCCCACACCGCCGGCGATGAAGATCGTCCTCGCGTGAAAGTGCGTGCCAACATCCGTCTCGACGTCGAAGCCGCCGTCGTCGCGCGGTCGTACGACCGCGACTTCCTCGCCGAGGTGGAACTCCGCTTCGAACGGGGCGATCTGCTTCATCAGGTTGTCGATGAGCTCCTGCCCGGAACACTCGGGGATACCCGGGATGTCGTAAATGGGCTTGTCCGGGTAGAGCTCGGTGCACTGGCCGCCGGCGTACCGCATCGTGTCGACAATGTGCGCCTTGATGCCGAGCAGCCCGAGTTCGAATACCTGGAAGAGCCCACAGGGCCCTGCGCCGACAATCAGCGCGTCCGTTTCAATGATGTCGTTAGCCACCAGTCTCAGTCCTTTGTTGTTGCACGGGCGGCACTCGCCCCGATTTTGATTCCCTCCGGATACTCCACGAGCACCTTGGCGCTTTCTTCCTTCATCCGTATGACCAGGATCGCCGACGCGCGCAGAGCTTCCTCCTCGGCGACGAGTCCCACACCCCGGGCGAAGAACAGCAAGCGGTCATCCTCGGCCTTCAGCGGTCCGATATGGAGTTTGAAGTCCTCGCGGATCACGACCGTGTCGAAATCGCCCGCCGGCGTCCGGACCCGGTAAGCGCCTTCGTAGCTGTGCAGCGCCTCGAGCGTCCCGTCGTTCACGAAGGAACCGTCTTCGGTGTTGTAGACGGCGAGTTCGGCATCGACCTCCCACATGTCGCCCGGGGTGATGCCCGGCGGAATGTGGATACCCGGTTCGATCATGACGCGGAAGCCGTGCTGATGATCGACTTCTTCGACGATAAAAAGATCGCGTTCATCCGAGCTCGTGAAACTTTCGACAAGATCGTCGCCGATCCGCCGTTGCCAGGCGGTATCGGGATTCTCGGAATCCGGAATGTGCGTCTCGACCTGCGTCGTCTCGCCGTCGTCGGAGCCGGTGACGAAGCGGTAGACGTAATCGCCGGGCTGGCGGTTGACCCAGTCGTGCGGGTTCTCAATGACCGGCGCCTCGATGCGTTCGATGATAAAGTCCTCACCGAACAATTCGACTTTCTTTTCGAATTCCTTTTCGGAGAGCGACTGTGCCGCCGCCGCGCCGGTGAGCACCGGCAGGATGAGTACGATACCGGGATTTAAACGCATGGGACGGATTCCTTATGTAATTGCTGGCGAGCGCTCCGCTGCGCCCGATTGTAGCCAGACTGGTCTGTGTCGTCACGCCGGCGGGCTGGTCCTCGCTTGAGCTTCGTCGGCCGTTCGTCGTTGCCGATGATCCGCTCCGGGCGAGTCCGGGCGACCGGCCTCACTGTCTGCGCGGCCGCCCTGCTCGCGGGCTGCATATCGGGACCGGAACTCGCCGACCTGCGGGAGCTGCCGGCGCCACACCTGTCCCCGGCAGCGCCTGCCGGGATTTCTGACGCAAGAGCCGCGTTTCGCCCCCGTTTCTGCGAGTCGTTCGAGGCATTGGACGGTGCCGGAACAGGCCTCGATTGCGAGAGCTGGCTGCACCGACTCCATGACGAGCCGTCGACAGCAGTCGTTGCCCCGCCGGCTCAGCCCGTTGTAATGGATGTCCTGCTGGTGACCGGGGCTTTCAGCGAATGTTTCGGCGAGCACGCCCGGCCATT
>JAZBNZ010000143.1:0-2331 GCA_036350895.1 Woeseiaceae bacterium | reverse complement strand
GTCGAACAGACCGACCTGGTGCACTTCCTTGACGTCGGACGAGCGGCCCGGGCCGTGGCAGAGGTTGCAGGTTTCGACGGTCGCCGACTGGATCGAGCCGTCGTCCGCCTTGCCGGCGTTGAAGTCGCCGCCGTTCTGAATCATGTGCTGCCTGGCCAGGTCGTCGACGTGGCAGGACGAGCACACTGACGTGTTCGGCGATATCGCCACGTCGTCAGTCAGTGTCGAACGGTCCGCACCGGCATCGACAGTGGTCGCCGGGATGACGGCCGGGTCTACCGGGTAGAACGTGTCCGCACCCTTGATGTGGCAGCCCTCGCAGTTGTTGAGCTTGCCGGGGTAGACCACGCTGAAGTACGGATGCGCGCTTTCCCGGTAGCCGCAGACGCCGATCGTGCCGGCATGGATCGCGTGGACCATGCGCTTCATGTCGATCGTTTCGTCGTCAGCACCGAGCTCGGTGACGCAAGCGGATGTCGGCGTGCCGCGCTGCGCGATGTCGGTTGCGTGCGGGTTGTGGCAGGTCGAGCAGACTTCTGTGTTGCCGCTGCGGTTGTCGCCGTGCAGTGCCAGGTTCTTGTGGCAGTCGTTGCAGTTGTCGATGTCGACGATCGCGCGGCGATCCTGCGCCGTGGCGTCGGTAATCGCGAACGGCAGCACGTCAGTCTCTACAGGGACGGAACCGGTGTATTCCGGCGTGTCGACGTTGGCACGACCTTCCAGCGCGGCGAGACCCGAGCCCGTGATACCGGTCGGTATCGGTTCGGCCGAGGTCTTCGTGAACGTGTTGGTGCCGTCGTTCGTGGCGCCGGACGTGAAGTCCATCACGATCGGTGCGAACGGTGCGCCGCTGTCCGCCGGGCGGGCAAGGTCGTCGTTCGGATCGATGTTGCCGAGTGCCGTCGTCGTCCACGAGATGTCGAGGCGGAGGCTTCCACGTCCCGTCTGGAACGGCCCGGCCGGGTCGTTGATGTCGTAGGCCGTGCTGGCCGGGTCCGCCGCGTAGTCCGGGTCGGTCGGGTTCAGCACGCGGATCGTCGCGACCGGGAACTCGCCCGGCGCCGTGTTCGTGACGCTGACGACTTCGTATTCGAAGGCTTCGCCGGCGATTACGGCAGGAATTTCGTGCGCCTTCGGCGTCTGCGCGTCACCGTTGTTGATCGTCGCATCCGGGCCGTGGCAGTCGAGGCACTGAGTGTCATCGACGAAGGGGATGCCGCCCGGGTGGCCGCCGTTGGCCCAGTCGATGTCGTCGTGGCAGGCGCCGCAGGAGGCGCGGTTAGCGACGAGGCGCCAGTTGCTGGCTTCGGGCGTGTTGGCGTCGGATTCTTCGTGACAGGTCTGGCAGTTGCGCGAGTCCTGGGTGAAGACGATGTCCGAGTAATCGATCGTGCTGCCGCCGTGACCGATTATGAAATAGCCGTTGGTGAGATTCTCGCCGTGGTGGATCTTGTGGATCATCTGCACCATGTCCACGGTACCGCCCCAGGGCTCGCTGACCGTGTCGCCGTCGATCGAGGACGGGTTGTGGCAGGTCACGCAGTAGGCGATGTCCGTACGCGGACCGCCGTGGAACTCGAGCCGGTCGTGGCAGGCGAAACAGGTGTTGTTGTCGACGATCTCGCGGCTGACCGTCGCGGCTGCGCCGGACGGCACGAAGTCGAAGATGCCGTTGGAGGAGATCGGGGCCTGGCCGCGAATCTCCACGCCGATGCGATGCGGCAGGTTTTCGTCGAAGGTCGGGCCTGCGGGGTAAGCCGTCAGATCACTGGCGAAAGTGTAGGTGTAGGTGCCGTCGCCGTTATCGGTGAACGTACCCGCCGTGGCGGTTTCGGTCGTCCCCTGGGCGTCGGCAATGCCGCCGGAGTCGCGGGTGACGTAGGACTGCCACTCGCTCGAGCCGCCGTTTTCACCCGGCGAGAGCTGGGCGATCACGAAGCGGATATCGCCCGCGGGCAGATCCTTGAGGCCCTGCGTGAGGTCATTGGTCAGCGCCAGCTGAACCGTCGGAGCACCACCACCGGCCGGGACGGCCACGTCGGTGATCGCGATATTGATGCGGTCGGCGCTATCAATCGGAACCGCGCCGCTCGGTCCCGGAGGACCTTCAGGTCCCGGACCGCCCGGCGGACCCGCAGGACCCGCAGGACCCTGTGCACCGTCATCGCCCGAGCATCCCCAGACGAACAACGTGGCAACAAACAAAAATACTAACCGAGTTAACGCGTTTCCCCGATCACTCACTGCTCTCTCCCCAGAGTGGTTGTTGGACACCTGCAGCGCCGAACGGGTCGTCACGGCAGGAGGGTTCTTTCTTGATGGCGCAGTTTG
>JAZBNZ010000142.1:0-10904 GCA_036350895.1 Woeseiaceae bacterium | reverse complement strand
GGTAATAGCGCTCGAGCTGCGGCGTCCCGCCGGTCGCAAGGATGCGGCCGAGGGGTTCGGGATCCATCCCGGTGTAGGCCAGCATCGCAAGCTCGGTATTGCCGACCTGGCGAGACAGCCGCAGCCCGGCGCCGGTCTCGTCGATTGAATGTCCCGGCCTGACCGTCGTGACCGGCAGGCCAGGCTGGTCCGGTGTGGCGCCGAAGCGGAATCGCGGCGCCCGCAGCTCGAACCAGGCGCCCTCCACCGGGATGGCATGCGCGGTGCCGTCCGGTACCACCGCGAGTTCGGCGCGCCAGTCGCCGAGGCTGTAATCGAGGTAGGCGCTCCAGAGGCCGATCCGTGACTGGTTGAAGTCGTCGAGGATGAACTCCCGAAACTCCTGCGGGTTCACGACGTCGAGGACCTTGAGACCGTCGAGGCGGCCCCAGACGATCTGTTGACGGCCCAGCCTCGTCAGCCCGTGTCGATTCCGGAACTCGATATAGAAGTCGCGAATCTCGGCGGCGCCCGCGTCACCCAGCGTCAGCATGCGTGACGCGTCGGCGTAGGTATCGAATGCCGGCTCGCCGGGCTCGAGGTCGTCGAACGCGTCGACCCGGACCCGTGCCGAGGCCGAGAACGAGGCCGATGGCGACAGCGTCGCCTCGAGCGAGGGCACGAACTCGAGCAAGGCCTGCATGCTGGACGAGGCCACGCGGCCATAGCCGTAGGTGACGTCGGCGTCCGCGCCGACGCTGTCGAGTTCGGCAGCGTCCCCCGCGGCCGCCAGCAGGGAGCCGGCCATGACGAGGGCTAGTCGATACCGCGACATCTCACTGCACCCCGGCGACGCTTCGCAGGCCGCGGCCGAGCAAGCGTGCGTCGAACAGGCTGTCGTCAAAACCTGCCGTGTACTCGACGTCCCTGAAGGTGAACTCGGTGCGATGCCCGGTCCGGTGATCGATCGCCGTGATCTTCGCCGGCGTCCAGATACCGTCTATGCGCTCGATCGCATGGACCGCGATCGATTTCAGGGGCCGGTCGCGGACGTCGACGAATTCGACTTCGACCGGCATCCAGGACTCGGCATCGATGACAGCGGTGAATCCGCCGTAGCCGAGTTCGCGCGCGATGCGCTCGTTCTTCGGCGTGCCGGACAGACGGTAGCGTGTGCGGCCGTCCACGACGTCCCGGGTACCCGATCCGAAGTCCCAGTCCTCGAGCTTGAACTTGAGCTCGGACTGCATGTCCTCGTAGGAAAAATCGGTGCCGAAGAAAGCGTCGCCGCGGCGCGTCGACGGGATGCTCCGGACACGGCGATTCACCGGCAGGTACATCCAGCGGGCGTCCGCCGCGCCGGGCGCCGTGCGGTCGTGGCTCAGGAAGGTCATGTCCGCGTATTTCTTCGGTTCGAGGAAGGTGATGCGCGTCATCCGCGCGTCGGCGTCGCTTTGCTTGTGGACGATCGCAACCCGCTCCTCGCTGCGTCCCTTGCGGTCGACGAGCGTCATGTCGATGATGCGTCGGGCAGCCGTGCCCTCCTGGCGTGCCGCCACGGCGCGGGCGATATCGTCTGCATCCGGCGTCCCGGCGACGGCATTGCTGCCGAAGAGACCCGCGATCACGGCGACGATCAGGAGCAGGCTGATCGGCACGTGGGCACCGCGGCGGGCATGCAGGTTCTGCCCGAACCAGGCACGCTCCGCGGCGAACAGCGCCGGCACGATCACGAGGGCGGTCAGGTAGCTCGCGAACGAGGCGACCGCGACGAGTCCCCCGAAGCGCGTCAGTGTCGGCAGGTCGCTGACCAGCAGCACCGAGAAGCCGATGCCGAGCGCAGCGGAGTTGAAGAAGCAGGCCCGGGCCACCGGCGGCAGTGCGCGGTCGATCGCCTTGCCGAGGTCGCCGTCGTAGTCGTCCGCGGCCGAGCGCAGCCGGTCCACGAGATGGATCCCGAAATCGACGCCGACGCCCAGCGCGATCGCGGCGAACATCGAGGTGGCCGGCTCCAGGTAGATGCCGAGGTAGCCCATGCAGGCATACAGGACGAGTACCGTAAACACGACCGGTACGACCGAGACGATACCCGCCGTCGGCGACCGGAACACGATGATCGAGGCGGTCAACACGAGGGCCAGCGAGAGGATGACGCCCTTGAAGTGCGAGGCCTTGAGGCTCTCCATCCACTGGTAGCTCACGTTGACGTCGCCGGTCAGCGTCGCGGTAAGCCCGGGTTCGTCGAAGTGCTCGTCGATGTAGGCCTGGAGTGCTTCGACGGCGAGCCGGTTCTGGCTGAAGTAATGCGCGTCCAGCACGCCCCTGACGAGCGCGTGCCGGTACTCGGGATCGATCTCCTCGGCGAGGTCGGCCGGGTCGCCGGTGATTTCGTAAACGTAGAGCGTCTCGGCGAGCAACGCGTCGTTCTCCGGCAGGCGCCGGTCGGCGATGTCGGTTTCCGGCAGTTCGTCGAGTGCCCCGTGCAGCTGGCTCAGGTAGTCGACGATCGACACGGTCTTGCGGACGTGCGGCAGTCCCTCGAAGAACGCCTGCAGTGCTCGAATCTTTGCCATCGCATCGACCTCGAGCAGCCCCCCGGGCTCGCTGGCCTCGACGATGACGTCGAGGAAGGCGGTGCCGGCGAAGCGCTCGTTGATCACCTCGTCGGCAATCCGGATGGGTTCGTCCGGGGCGAAGTTCTCGACCTGCGAACGATCGATGCGGAGCTGCATCGCGCCGTAGGTCGCCGCCACCGTGACCAGCAGGAAGATCGCCAGCACGCTGCGGTAACGCAGCGGCGAGAAGGTGCCCAGCCGCGCCAGCGCGCGTCCCGTGATGCTCGGTCGGTGTTCCCGCCAGGTCGCGAACGCCGGACTGTGTCCCGGCCCGATGAGCAGCAGCACGTTCGGCAGCGCCAGGATGGAGAACAGCCAGGCAAGTGCGACACCGACCGACGCGAATACGCCGAACCAGGTCACCGGCGGCATGATCGACATCAGCGCGATGCCGAGGAAGCCGGCGATCGTCGTTATCGTCGTCAGCGTGATCGGCCTCGCCATCATCGTCATCGCGCGGACCACGAGGTCGCGTGTCCCTGCCTCGGGCTCTTCCGCCCGGAGCTGGTAGTAGGCGGACAGGATATGGATCGCGTCGGCAACGGAGATCGCGACGATGATGACCGGCAACGCGTTCGTGATCGCGAAATACGGGATCCCGAGCCAGGCCATGATGCCCAGTGCGCCGGCCGCCGAGCCGATGACGACCAGCAGCGGGCCCGGCAACGCGATGGCGCGCCGGAAGGCGAGGTAGATGAAGCCCAGCACGAGCAGAAAGACCAGCGGCTGCAGCTTGCGGGCATCCTGGTCGATGTAGCGGCTGAGATAACCGCTGACGGCGCCGGGCCCGGCGACGTGCAGCTCGACTCCGTCGTTGTCGATGCTGTGGACGATGTCGAGGACGGCGAGGTAGGTGGCATCGGCGAGACGGGCATCGACGAGCTCGGCCATGATGACGGCACCGCTCTCGTCGTCGCTGACGAGCGTTCCCTGGTGCGGCGTCATGCGCTGCCAGCGCCGGCGGCTGTCTTCGGCAGCGGCGGCATCCATGCCGAACGGGTCGACGTAGGGATCGACGAAGACGGCGCCGCCCTCACCGCTGATCGACGATTCGGTCGCGATGCTGGCGACGCGGTCGTAGCGGATGTTGTCCAGATCGCCGATGGCGGCCGACAGCTCGTCGATCAGCGCCAGCGTCTCCGGCGTGAAGATCGTGCCCCCGTCATTGCGCACGACCGCCACGGCGATCGTATCCGACAGTCCGAACACGTCCTCGGCCTTGCTGTCGGCCAGGAGCGACTCGTGGCCTGCAGGAATGAACGCCTTGACGGACGTGTCCTTGACCAGCGTGGTCAGGCCGCTGCCCGCCGCAACGATCCCGAGCAGCGCCAGTGCGACGACAAGCCGCGGTCGCGACGTTACGCGCTCGAAGAACCTCGCAGTGCGATCGGTTGCCGGGAACATCAGGCCACACCGCTTTCGGTCGCCGGGTCGATCTCGCGCACGACGCGTTCCTCACCGTGGCGATACATCGCGTTGTCGAGCTCGATCCAGTCCCTGACGTGGGCGGGGATCTCCGGCGACGAAGCCCCCGGATGCACCTGGTTGACGACGTCGTCGGCATGCACCCACGCACTGCCATTGCGAAGGCCCGCGCGCGTGACGCCGACGGCCACGCAGCGATCGCGGCGGTCGAAGAAACAGTGCTCCGTGTAGAACCAGCGGTGATCCCAGCCGAGCAGCCGCGTCCGCACGTGGTAGTGCTGGAAGAGCCTCAGCGAATGGCGATAGCGCACCACGCCACCGCCCAGGAGCGGGGCCCAGCGCTGTTTGCGGATCACGTCCAGGACGCCCGTCTGCAGCATCCACTCGGTACGGGCGACGTCCATGATCTGGAGATAGCGGCCGTTGTTCATGTGCCCGAAAGCGTCGAGATCGTGCAGCATCACGCGGAAGCCGCTTTCGGTCGCATGCGAGTAATGCCGCTTCGGATGCGTCAGGTTCCTGAGCCAGACCAGCAGCAGTCGAATGTAGAGATTCATTTCTTGTTGTCCTCGTATCCTTCGCCCGCGGAGGAAATCGTTCGTCCTTACCCTGTAGATCGGGGAACGGGGACAAAACCCGCCAAACTGACTGTAAGTGCCTGATTCCAGGTAAAAGAAGTGGTCAGAGCTTGCCGGTCCTCGTCGTCTCTGCGAGAGTCGATCGAGGAGGAGGCGGGGCGAATGATTCGATGAGCAGCGACAAGGGAGACGATCCTCTCTCGACCGGCGGCGCCTTCGAGGTGCTGTCCGGCCTCGGCGGCAGGGCTGAAGATGCTCTCGCCGGCCGCCGGCTGGGGGACTACGAGATCGTCGATGTCATTGCCAGCGGCGGAATGGGCCGTGTCTATCGTGGACGGCGTGCTGACGGAAAGTTCGAGCGTGACGTGGCGATCAAGGTCACGGCGACCGGCTCTCTGAACGCGGAGTTGCTGGCGCGGTTTCGCCAGGAGCAGGCTGTCCTGGCCGCCCTCAATCACCCGAATATTTGCCAGCTCTACGACGCCGGAGTGACCGAGGAAGGCTGGCCTTTCATCATTATGGAACTCGTCGATGGTGAGTCGATCGTCGACTATTGCCGGCGCCTCGAACTGCCGTTGGACGAACGTCTACGATTGATGATCGATGTCGTCAGAGCGGTCGCTTACGCGCACCGCCACCTGATCGTGCATCGTGATATCAAGCCTGCGAACGTCTTCGTCAATGCCGAAGGCCAGGTCAAGCTACTCGACTTCGGCATTGCAAAGCTGCTCGAATCGGAGGAGGTCCTGACCAGGGCACCGGTGCTGACGCCGCGCTATGCCAGCCCCGAGCAGCTGCTCGGCCAGCCGGTCACCATCAGCTCGGATATCGCGCAGATCGGCCTGCTGCTCTACGAAGTCCTGGCCGAGACGCCGCTGGCCGGGTCGGAGACGCTGGCAGAAGCCATACGGCGAACTGCGGAGAACAGAACCCCAAGCCTCGATACACGGCACACAGAAAAGATCCCGGGGGAATTGCGGCCGGTGATCGAACAATGTCTGCGGATCGATCCTGCCGAGCGCTACTCGGATGCGAACAGCCTCCGCGCCGATCTCGAGGCATTCAGGAACGGCTACCCGGTATCCGCGGTCGGTCAATCGGCGACCTACCGGTTCGGGAAGTTCGTACGCCGGAACGCGGCAGTGGCGCTCACGGTCGTCCTTGCGACCGCGGGCCTGGTGTCGAGCGCGGCCTGGTACACGTTGCAGCTTCGCGAAGCGCGTAATGAGGCCGAGGCGCAGGCAGTCGCGGCAGAGCGCGAGGCCGAGAAAGCGAACGAGATCGCCGATTTCTTCGTCAACATGTTTATCGAGGCGTCACCGCGGACCGCGAAAGGCGAGGACGTCCTGCTCACCGATGTGATCGACAAGGGCATCGAGAGGATTCGCACAGATCTGGATGACAAACCGGAACTCAGGGCGAGCCTCCTGTTCGCGATCGCCGGCGTACAGAATGATCTCGGCTTCTACGAGTCGGCCAGCGAACTCATCGACGAGTCGATCGCCGAGTATGAGCGGCTGGGTCTCGAAGACCCCGTGCCCTACGGGCTTGCGCTGTATCGCCGCGGGATACTCGACTGGGAGACCGGGGATCTCCGGGCTGCGCTTGATCCGCTGCGGGAGGGACTGGCCCGGTTCAGGCAATCCGACAGCGATGATGCCCGGTACTGGGAAGCCTGGATCACGAACACGCTCGGGATGGTTGCGAGCCAGCTGAACGATTTCGAAACGGCGCTCGACTACCACCGGCAATCGCTGGAGGCACGGAAGGCCTACTTCGGGGAGGACGATTTCCAGGTAGCGGCCTCGCTGGCGAATACGGCGGCCGTTTACACGAAGCAGGGCAGGCACAGGCAGGCGCTCCCCTATTACGAGGAGGCTTACGAAAAGGCGATCAGCCAGCTCGATCCACTGGACCCGCAGATTTCGCGTCTCGCGATGAGTCTCGGCCGGGCCTACCTGGTCGAGGATCGATTCGCCGATGCCGAACGGTTGCTAACCCAGGCGGCCGACATCGAACGCGAGGTCTGGGGCGAAACCAATGTCAATTATTCGTACGCACTGCTGAATCTCGCGGTGCTTGAGCACGAGCGGGAGAATTACGCGGAAGCGATCCGCCTGCTTACGGAAACGCTGGATATCCAGCTTGCGGCGTTCGGCCCCGGGAACTGGGACGTTGGTGCTACGAAATACCGGCTCGGAACCGTCTACCTGGACATGGGGCAGCACGAGGAGGCGGCGACCCTGCTGGCAGCGGCCGATGCGACGATGCGCGACGTATTCCCGGACGGACACCGGTATTACGCGTACATCGGTGCAGCACGGGCGAGGCTGCTCGAGGAGACGCGCAGGACAGACGAAGCCATCGTCAAATACCGGGAGGCGCTGGATTATTTCGGGACGACCGTCGGCAGCGACCATGCCGACTCGATCGAACCGCGCCTGCGGCTGGCCAGGCTGGTGCTGGATGTCGATGGGGCGGATGCTGCAGAGCCGCTGTATGACGAGGCCTTCGAGGTCATCGCAGCGAACGAAAGCGCGGCTCCGGAGTGGACCCCGTATACCGATCCTTATATTCGCGAGCTTCGGCGCGCCGGCCGGGAGGCCGCTGCCGCGGATGTCAGTCGCCGGCTCGAGGGACTGGCGAACCGTTAGGCTCCCCGGATACCCGGCAGCCGGGGTAGACTCGCTCTTATGAAAACCCCATTGCTGATTCCTCTCCGAGCTGGCGTCGTCGCGTGCCTCGCCAGCCTGCTCATGACAAGCGCAGCCCTCGCGGAGCCGAACCCGACCCACGCCGACCTGCTGGCATTGTTCGCCGACTGGCGCGCGTTCGAATCCCCGCCGCTCTCCGATGGCGCGCCCGACTACACCGCAGCGCGCTTCGCGGCCCGCCAGGACGACTTCGAGGCGCTGCGCGCACGGCTCGATGACTTCGAGATCGACGACTGGCCCGTGCCGCAGCAGGTGGACTGGCACCTCGTGCGGGCCGAGATGAACGGCTACGATTTCAATCGCCGCGTGCTGCAACCGTGGGCGCGTGACCCGGCGTTCTACAACTCGATCTGGACCTACCGTAGCGACGTGCCGGCGCACGAGGGCCCGACGCACCACGCCGTCGTCGAACTCTGGACCTACGAGTTCCCGCTGAGCGACGCGGAAGAGGCGCGGCTCACACGCGAGCTCGGCGTGATACCGCCGCTGATGAAGCAGGCGCAGGCGAACCTGACCGGCAATGCCCGCGATCTCTGGATTACCGGCATTCGTGACATCCGTGGCCAGCGCGAAGTGCTCGACGATCTCGCGGGACGGGTAGGGGGCACTGCCAGCGATGAACTCGCTGCCGCGATCGAGGCCGCGATGACGGCCACCGACGAACTCATCGCCTGGCTGGAGGCAGAGGCGCCGTCGAAGACAGGTCCTTCCGGCATCGGCAAGGACAACTACACCTGGTACCAGCAGAACGTGCATCTCGTGCCGCTGTCCTGGGAGGACGAAGTGCGGCTGCTCGAACGCGAGCTGGCACGCGCATGGTCCTCGCTCAAGCTCGAGGAACAGCGTAACCGGGATCTGCCGCCCGCGACGGCCGCGGCGAGCCCCGAGGAGTACGACGCGCGTGCCGACGAGGCCGTCGAGCGCATCATGGCGTTCCTCGAGGAGAAAGACATCGTCACGATTGCCGATTACATGGAGCCCGCGATGCGCGAGCACCTCGGGGCGTTCGTACCGGAAGACCGGCGGAATTTTTTCTGGATCACCGCGCACTACGACCCGGCACCGCTGTTCACGCATTTCTGGCACTGGTTCGAGCTCGCCCGCATGGATACCGAGCCGCACCCGAGCCCGGTCCGGCAGGGCGCGCTGCTCTACAACATATTCGACAGCCGGAACGAGGGTACGGCCACGGGCGTCGAGGAGATGTTCATGCACGCGGGCCTCTACGGCGACCGGCCGCGCTCCCGCGAGCTGGTCTGGATCATGCTGGCGCAGCGGGCGGCACGCGGGCTGGGCTCGCTGTACGCCCACGCCAACGAGATGACGATGGAGGAGGCGGGCCGGGTCCACATGGAGTGGACGCCCCGCGGCTGGATGAAGACCGAGGAAGAGCTGCTGATTTTCGAACAGCACCTGTATCTGCGGCAGCCGGGCTACGGCACCAGCTACGTCACGGGCAAGTACCTGCTCGAGCAGACGCTGGCCGACTACGCGAAGCAGGTCGAGGAGCGCGGCGAGGCATTCGAGCTACGGCAGTTCTTCGACCGGCTGAACGCGATTGACAGCATCCCGATATCGCTCGCACGCTGGGAGCTGACCGGGATCAGGCCCGACATACTGGATTAGACGGTATTGCCGCCGCCGGGCCCGGCGCTCAGCCCGTCGATTCGCCCGGCAGCATGACGTCCTCGAGGAAGAACGCCGAGAACGCGGCGCGGCCCTGCAGCCCCGATTTCCGGTAGACCGCGCGGCTCTGTTCCCGGACGGTCCGCTCGCTGGTGCTTCGGAGGCGGGCGATCTCCTTGTGGCTCAGGCCCTTCAGGAGCAGGAAGCCGATCTCGGTCTCGGCCTCGGTCAGCCCCCAGCGCTCGAACTGCCGCGCGATTGCCGAGCTCAGGCCCTCCATCAGCTCCCGGTTCTCTTCGCGCCACTGCCTGGCTTCCTCGCGCGCGACGGACAGCCACTGCTGCGTCAGTTTGAGCCGCCGCCAGATGAGCGTCGCGCCGGTGACGGCGATCAGCAGGATCACGAGTTCGACGGTGATGTGCGCCCAGCCGGTGCCCTCGGCGTAGTCGACGCCAAGGTCCCAGAGCATCAGCACGGCGATCGCGACGAAGCCTGCGATCTCCCATCGCCGCCGGCGTTGTCCCTCTACGTCATTCGACATACGACGGCCCTCTTCACTTATACGTATAGCCATACGTCATGAGCCGGATTGTACTACCTGCGGCGGCTGCCTATGTTCGATGGCATACGATGCCCGATGCCGGGTGTCCTGTCCCCGAGACGGACGGAGTGGCCAGCTTGCACGACCCGAGAAAACTGCCCGGCCGGCTTCCCGGAAGCCTGTCGCTCCTGTGCTCGCTGGCCATCTGTGCCTCGCAGCCGGCACCGGCGGACGAACCCGATGCTCACGAGCACGCGGCATTGCCTATCGATGCGACGATGACGCTTGCCGACGTCGTGGACCGGACCGTCGAGTACGCACCGGGCTACGTCGAACTCGAGGCGCGGCAGGCTCAGGCTGATGCATGGCAGCACCGCGGCGGCAGCTGGACGGCCGGGCAGCCGGCGCTCATGGCCCGTTACCAGAGCGACCGCTGGGGCGACGACCTCGGGCTGCAGGAAATCGAAACCGGCATCCAGCTCACCCTCTGGAAGTGGGGGCAGCGCCGGTCGACCCGCGAGCTCGGACGCACGCTGCAGAGCGAGACGGATGCGGCAGCGGCGGCACTGCGCTGGGAGATTGCGGGTCTGATCCGGCGTCTCGTGTGGGAGATCGCCCGGGCCGAGGCCGAGCTCGAGCTGCTCGAGGAGTCGGAATCGCTGGCGTCACGGCTTGCGGCGAGCGTCCGCCGCCGCCACGAACTCGGCGACGTTGCCCGCCGCGAGGTGCTGCTTGCCCGCAGCGCCGAGCTCGATGCCGAGGCGAGAGTGGCCGATGCCCAGGTCGTGCTGGTCGATGCCGAGCGAACCTACCGCAGCGTGACCGGCCTGGACCGGCGCCCACCCGCCAGCGTCGAGGCGCTTTCCACCCGCGCGACCATTAGCGCCAGCCATCCGGCCCTCGAGCTCGCGGCGGCTGCCGTCGAGGGTGCCCAGGCGGCACGCGATGTCGTGGCCGAGGCCGGCATCACGTCGCCGACCCTGACGGTCGGACCGCGCCGCGAACGCAGCGTGTTCGGCCAGGATTACGAGGACAGTATCGGCATCATCGTGACGGTGCCTTTCGGCGGCCGCTCGCACGTCGATACGCAGGTCACGCTGGCGGGCCGGCTGGTTGCCGCCAGGGAGGCGGAGCTCAGGACGACGTCGCGAGCGCTCGAGCTCGGCATGCACGAGGCTGCACATTCGCTATCCGCCGCGCAGAAGAACGTCGAGCTCGCTGGCGAGCGAGCGGCGCTCGCGAAGGAGGGCTACGAGATGGGCGAGCTCGCCTATACACGGGGCGAGGTCGGCCTGATCGAGCTCCTGGCCCTCAAGGAGGTCTACCTCGACGCGAGCCGGCAGGCGGCGCGTTTCGAGATCGAGGTCAATCGTCAAACGGCTCTCTACAACCAGGCCGTCGGAGTCATGCCATGAACCGTTACGCC
>JAZBNZ010000141.1:0-6584 GCA_036350895.1 Woeseiaceae bacterium | reverse complement strand
TTTTCACGCTATACTTTCCGCCTGTGACCCAAACCTGCCTGTCGATGTTTCTGCCAGCGAATCGATCGTCAAGAACTTTGTTCAAGAGTAGGTCTCATGACAGAGAAGCGGATAGAGTTCGAACAGAGCAACACAACGGTCCCCGCAGTTCATCGCTGGCAGTACTTCGTCAGGGGGGGGGCTTGTGGGATTAATGGCTGTTGCGATTTCGGGGTTCGTGGTAACTGACGGCTTTTCGTTTCCCACCCTCGCTGTTTTTGGTGGTCTGATTTGCGTAATCACTGGGTTTGCTGACGCCACAGTACGGTACTCGGCCGACGTGAGGAGGCATCAATCTATGGTCGTGGAGTACGGTCGAGAGTATTTGCAGCACTATGATCAAGCGCTCGCAGAGCGCGGCTCGCTTCGTCTGGTTCTTGGTGATTGGTATGCGAATACTCGCAAGAAGCTAGCGAGAGGGAACGATCGACACAGATAGCTGGCTGCTGGGGAGGGGTATTTCGACGCCGGTGCCTTGAAGACACGAAATGGCACTGGCGATCTGTGCGGTTGCTCTTGGCCGTATGCAGCTTCCAATTGGCGTTTGCCAGGATCTCTAGACAACAGTTGGGAGCATAAATTTCTTGAACGCGAGGATCTCAAATGACATACGCGGGAATTAGCGCCATCATGTTGAGATTCGCAGGAGTTATTCTGCTAGCAAACGTCGTATTCGGCTTTCTTGTAGCCGGCCCGGCAATCTTCGGTAGAGCAGGATTAACCCTGAGTATTTTCCTAATACCGGCCGCAATTCTTATCTTCGCAAGCAAACCGCTAGGGAGATTCCTGGCAGCCGGTCTCGACTGACTCCTCCTGACCGTACTGACTCGTCTGCCGGCGATGTGAACGAACGACTGATCTTGGAAATACCTGTCGGTCGAGCTTTAAGAGATCGTTCGCGCTAGTTCTTTGTTTGTGACACCGAGCGCAAGCAGCGACTTGACGAGCAAATCAATCGAAACAGTCGGGTCGCCGGCCTCCATTTTTGCAACCCGAGATTGGCTGGATTCAATAGCCTTGGCCAGCTCGGCTTGAGTTAGCTTCTTCCGGCGTCGCCGCTCCCGGAGTTTCTCACTCAGCGCAAGCTTCATTTCGATGTAGGCTGATTCCTCGGCCGAAAGATCCAGGAACTCGGCAACAGAGCCGGTTTTCCAGCCCTTTTTCGCCAGTCTTTCCTTCTTGCGCTTATCCATGGTCGTACTCTCGAAGTCTCGTTTTACAAGTATCAATGACGCTCTTCGGTGTCTTGCCGGTCTTCTTGGAGAAAATCTCCGCGATCACAATGGCGTCCTCATCTATTCGATAGACGATGCGCCAGCCCAGCTTGTCGTCTGGGATACGCAGCTCGTGGCACCTTCGACCGATTGATGGCATCGGGCGGGAATGTGGCATGGCAATATTCTCGCCTCGTTGCAAGAGTCGTAGTAGAAAACCCGCCTGGAGCCTCGCCAACTTTGAGAACGGAGGCGTTTTAACCTGCCCATGCATCCATACAAGTGGCTTATCCTTTGGACTCATCTCGTGCGCTATTATATGTCAGAACCGACATACTGTAAATGCGGACGAATGACGGGAATTGGCCGACTCCGGTAGCCCAGGCGCTCTGAGGTAATCTGGCAGCCCGCAACCCGAACCAGCCGGTCGGAATTTGCATTTAGTTTGTCAGAGTGCGAATCAGGAGAGCCGAGTGACCCGAAATGACGCTGTTGTTCGGTCCATGATTATGGTGACAAAATACCAGGATTGTCTTCAGCGACCGGGCGCTTTGTGACTCAAGACGCCAGCCGCTCGCCGCCCAACTCCGTTCAGGCTCTGCAGTAAACCATCACATCTCGCGGTGTGTAGATGCCCCATGTAATGGTCGCCAGCAGGCCGTTGACAAATGTCTGTTGTGCCTCGACTTTGACTATATTCTCTGCCCCGTTGCACAGGCTCGCGGCGTCGACAACCTTCTCCTGGCCGAGGCCATGAATGAAGAAGTGCTGCGAACTCTGTTCGGACGGCTCGGCAGTGGTAGAACCATTGATAGTAAAAGTCTGCGAAGCACAACCGGTCAGGAATAGTCCAAGAACAGCCAGGTGCAACGCATTTGAAATTCGCTTCATCTCGTCTCCAATCTCCGGTTATTGTTTACTCTAGAACATATCGCCCCAGTGTCGCGCAGCAAATCGTCCATTGTCTATACCTGCTCCCTATTCAGCCGATTGTCCGGAGCTGGCGGTCCTTCTCCGGTTTCCAATGCAACCGAGTGAGCGGCGGTTCTTGGCCGACTGGTTCGGCCCATAGAATCGGACCAGTAGACTGAGGCAGCAGGGGCAGCTTCTCGCCGGTTGCGGCTACCAGTACACATGCTCAATAGCAGCCACTGAGCGACCACTTCCAGCCGGAGCTGCCGTCCAGGCAACCACCAACAACTAACTTTCCAGTCCGGATAAATACAGCTTCGTCATCCTGACGTGTGCGGTCACCAGCGCGTGCCTGTGTTTTTTTCCGAGGGATATATCTATACCCCCTAAGAGCGCTTTAGACTGCCACTTTTTCCTATACCTTTCATAGGTTTAGCGCTATAATACTGGATATTCAAACAGTGCTTCCACGGAGGGAAACATGGCCGCTGTCGTATCCTTCGATGACCGTTCCGATGGCGAGCAGCTCGGCAACCGCCTCGCCGAGCTGAACGCTTACATTACCGTCGCCCAGGCCGAGTTTCTGGAGCTCTTGAGAGAGTTCGACAGTCAGCGTTACTGGGAAGAACTGGGCTTTACCTCCTGCGCCCACTGGCTCAACTTCAAGTGCGGCATCGGCTTCAACGCGGCACGCGAGCGCCTGCGCATGGCACACGCCCTCGCCGGCCTGCCGAAGATTCACAAGGCGTTCGCCGAAGGCACCGTGAGCTTCTCGAAGGTGCGTGCAATGACGCGAGTGGCCACGCCGGAGAACGAGGACCTGTTGCTCAACATTGCGCACCACGGCACGGCGTATCACGTCGAGCGCTTCGTCGCGCAGTACCGGCGTGTGGAGAAACTCCAGGAGCCGGGCGTTGCGCAGGAGCTTCACGAGTGTCGTGACGTCAGCTATCGCTACGACGAAGACGGCTGCCTGATCCTGAGTGCCCGGCTGCCCGCCGATCAGGGCGAGCTGGTCGTCAAGGCGCTCGAGCGGGCCATGGAATTGAATGACGTTCAATCAGACGATCCGGAGCCCGCTGCCGCCCGGCGTGCCGATGCCTTGCGGGAGATGGCGGAAAGCTACCTGAACCAGCCCGGGAAACCGGGCTCGACCGCCGATCGCTACCAGGTCGTCGTGCACGTGCATCGGTCACCGGAAGCATCGGTGGCTCACCTCGAGCATGGGCCTCACGTTTCCGCGGAAACGTCGGAGCGGATTGCCTGCGACTGCTCGGTCACGACGATCGAGGAGGATCCTACGGGCGAGCCCCTCAATATTGGCCGGCGCTCCAGGACCATCCCGCCGCCGATGCGCCGGGCCCTGCTGGCCCGGGACGGCGGTTGCCGGTTCCCCGGCTGTACCGCCCAGCGCTTTTGCGACGGCCACCATATCGAGCACTGGCAGCATGGCGGTGAGACCCGCCTCGACAACCTCGTATTGCTGTGCCGGCATCACCACCGGCTGGTCCACGAGGGCGGTTTCGACTGCCGCAGGTCAGAGAGCGGTGAGATCTTCTTCGTCGACCGGCGGCGGCGACGCCTCGATGACTACGAACGGCGATCACCGGTCTCCATCGACGCGACGCTCGCCTGGATGTACCGGCGCTTCGCGAGGCACGGTCTCGATGCCAATACCGGTGCTGCTAGATGGTACGCTGGCGACAGGATGGATTGGGATCATGCCATGCTCGTCGCGTTCCAGCGGAGGCCAGATGTACTACAGTGCTGAGGCTCGCTGGTTCTTCGCGGGCGCGTTGCCGGACTCCATGACCGCCTGGTTCGATCCTTCGGATTCAGCGCGCACCGAAGCCGAGCGAACCGACGAGTACCTGCTGCTGCCGGGATGCACCACTACCGGCGTGAAGCTCCGCGAAAGTCGCCTCGAGATCAAGGCGCAGATCCAGGCCTCCGGGAAGGCGCCGTACGGTGATTCCGTAACCGGTTATCGCGATGCCTGGGTGAAGTGGTCGCGGCCGGTCACCGACGGCCGAGGTTTACGAAACGTCCGCAGCGCTGACGATGATCGCTGGGTCTACGTGGAGAAGGCGCGACGGCTCCGAATCCTGTCGCTCGATACCGATGCGCCAACCGAGCTCACCGACTTCGGAGGCCACGTTACCGACGGCTGCCAGTTCGAACTCAGCACGGTCAGGGGCGCCCTGGGCGTACTCGACCAGCCGCCATCCGGCGACGATTGGGCTGCTGCAAGTCCCTGGTGGAGCCTGTCCCTCGAGGCCTTCGCACCCCGGTTCGGCGACGGAACGGACCGGCTCTACGCAAATCTCGATGCGGGTGCGAGATACGTGTTCAGCAGTCCGCCACCCCTCGCGCTGACAGCGGTCGCATCCCGCTCCTATCCCGCCTGGCTACAGCAGTTTGTGGATCGCTGACGGCCGCCAGCACCCTGAACCCCGCCGTTACGCGCGTCTCGGGCGCCGGCATTCCAATTCCGGTAGGATTCCGGTGTAATACAAACAGTTTTTCGCACAAATCAGGAGCTCACATGACGCTGTCACACCTCACGCGGGTAGTAGCCCGCACCGTCGCCGTAGCCATCGTTGCCGTCGGGTTCGCTCCTTACGCGGGCGCCGCCGTCATCAGCCCTCAGGAACTGATCCAGGACGAAGTACGCGCGGAACGTGTCGCGGGTCTGGTTGCGCTCCTTGCCAGAAGCGACGTTGCACAGCAACTCGAAAATTACGGTGTTTCCGCCGACCAGGTCATGGAGCGGGTCGACAACATGACGGACGCCGAGATCCTCGCGCTCAACAACGCGATCGACCAGCACGTCGCCGGCGGGGATGTGCTCGCGATCATCGGCGCCGTGTTCCTCGTCCTGCTGATTCTCGAGCTCGTCGGCGTTACCAACATCTTCAGCTCGTTCTGACGCCGCCGGGAATTCCCGGGATTCGTGAAGAGAAACCTCCGGACCATGGCGCTCCTCGGGGGCGCCGTGGTCCTGTCGGCCTGTGCCGGATTTGACGAGAACGTCCGCTCCTACGGCGTACTCCAGGCACCGGTAGAGCTCGAGCGAACAGCCTTCTACCCCCAGGAACGCTACCAGTGCGGCCCGGCCGCACTTGCGACGGTGCTCGATGCCAGCGGCGCGGACGTCGAGCTGGAGGCGCTGACGGGGCAGGTGTATCTGCCCGGTCGTCAAGGCAGCCTGCAGGTCGAGCTGCTTGCCGCGGCCCGGGCGCACGAGCGCGTCCCCTACGTCATCGACGGGACCCTGTCGGCCGTCGTCGCGGAACTCGATGCGGGGCGGCCGGTGCTGGTGCTGCAGAATCTAGGTGTCGACTGGTTTCCACAGTGGCATTACGCCGTCATCGTCGGCGTCGACCCGCTGACCGACAGGATCATTCTGCGCTCAGGCACCGAACGCCGGCGAGTCACGCCCACACGGACCTTCCTGCACACGTGGCGACGCGGCGGCTTCTGGGCCATGGTCGTGCTCCCGCCCGGTGAAATTCCGGCACTGCCGGACAAGGTCCGCTACTTCGAGTCGGTTGCCGCGGTGGAAGCAACCGGCCACCTCGAGTCCGCCTATGCGGCCTGGCAGGCAGGCGTCGATCGCTGGCCGGGCGACGCGACCGCCCTCTTCGGCCAGGCAAGCGCGGCATATGAGCTCGGCCACTACGCAGAGGCCGAGGCCGTGTACCGGCAGTTGCTCTCGACGCAGCCCGATCTCCACCCGGCGAGAAACAATCTCGCCTATGTGCTCCTGGCGCAGGGCCGGAAGGCCGAGGCACTGGCCGAGATTCGCTGGATTCTCGCGCGAATCGCAGACGGCGATCGCAACCGCGAGATCTACGAGGACAGCTACCGGGATATTGCAGGGCAATAGCCGCCGCAGGACGGCATCAGGTGTGCGTCGCAGATTATTACCGGGTGACCGGCGCGCCCTCGACACCGACCGGGATACGCCAGATCTTGCCGCCGTCGCCGTTCGCGTAAGTGCTCGTGACGTAGAGCGAACGACGATCGAAGTCACCCTCGCCGAATACGAGACTGCCCGCGCCGGGGATGCCTTCCGCGATCAGGACCAGTGCCTTGCTGGCGGGATCGTAACGCCAGATCTTCCGCTCCCGGTTCGCCGCAATGTAGACGCGGCCGAGTGCGTCCATTGCCAGCCCGTCCGGCATGGACCCGGGACCGGTTGTCGCCACGAGCTCGGCTTCACCCGTTGGCTGGCCGCCGTCGAGTGGCAGCGACCATAGCTTGTTGACCCCGACGACCGGGCGGATCGTGGAGAACATCTGGGCAACGTAGAGGGTCGTTCCGTCCTGCGACAGCACCATACCGTTGGGGTGGTTCACGGCCGTCGAGTAGAGCGAGACCTCGCCCGCCGCGCTGACGCGATAGATGTCGCTGGTT
>JAZBNZ010000140.1:0-3514 GCA_036350895.1 Woeseiaceae bacterium | reverse complement strand
TTATTGCGACTCCACAACAAGCTTTGGTTCGGCGTATACTCGCGACACCTACCCGCAGGAGACTTTCAATGCGTTGTCAAAAACCAACAACCACAACGGCGCCAGCAATCGGGGCCGGTTTCCTGGCGCTCGCGCTCGGCCTGACCGCGGCGCCTGCAAGTGCCCAGATCGAGGTACTCGAAGAAATCACCGTAACCGCGCAGAAACGCGAGCAGACTCTCGCGGATGTGCCGCTGTCGGTGAACGCCATCACCGGTGAAGCGGTGAACGATTACCTGAATGGCGGTCAGGACATACGGGCGCTTGCCGCCCGCGTCCCGGGTCTCAATATCGAGACCTCGAACGGCCGTACGCAGCCCCGCTTCTACCTGCGCGGTCTCGGCAACATCGATTTCGACGTCAACGCCAACCAGCCTGTGGCCATGGTGTTCGACGAAATCGCGCTCGAAAACAACGTCCTGCGCAGCCTGCCGTTGTTCGATATCGCCCGGGTCGAGGTCCTGAAAGGCCCGCAGGGCTCACTGTTCGGCCGTAACACGAATGCCGGCGCGATCAAGATCGATTCGGTTCGCCCGGGACAGGATATCGACGGCTACGTACGTGCCGCCTACGGAGTCCGCGACACGATTGCCGTCGAGGGCGCGGCGAACCTGCCGGCGTCGGAGACGTTTTCGACTCGCGTATCGCTCAAATACCAGGAACGCGGTGACTGGATCGACAACATCGTCAACGGTCCCGGCGACGACTTCGGGTCGTTCGAGGAGCTGGCATGGCGTGTGCAATTTGCGTGGACCCCGACGGACAACTTCGCCGGTCTCCTGAAGCTGCATGGTTTCAACCAGGACGGCAGCCAGCCGCAGGTCTTCTATGCGAACGCCATCGAACAGGGCTCACCGGGCCTGCGACCGGGATTCGATGAAGAAATCGCGCGCCACGACAACGACGTTGCCGATCTTACGCTCGACCATATCGGCGCCGCGTTGAACCTGCAGTGGTCATGGGGCGACGGCAATACGTTCACCTCGATCACGGGCTATGACACGGTTGAAAACTTCCAGTCGGCGGACGTCGACGGCGGCGAGATCTCCTTCGACCCGGCCGATATCGGCGCACTCGGGCGGCAGGTCTTCTTCAACGTCGCGACCGGCGACGGCCTGACCGATCACTACCAGCTCACCCAGGAATTCCGTTTCGCCGGTGACCGTGACCGCTTGTTCTACCAGGTCGGCCTGTACTACTTCGACGAGGACTTCGATCTTCTCAACCGGGACTTCCTGGCACCGGCAGCGTCCGCGCTGGTGTCCCAGCAAACCGAGTCGGTCGCATTGTTCGGCCAGGTGGCATACGACCTTAACGACCAGTGGACGCTGACGGTCGGAGCCCGCTGGACGGACGATCAGAAAGACCTGAGCGTCGGTCCGGCCGCGGCCGGCGGAACGGTCACTCCGGCCGCGATCTCGGTGTCTGACGATTTCTTCAACTGGGACGTTGCACTCAGCTTCGACGCGAGCGAGGACTGGACGTGGTACGGGCGTGTCGCAACGGGGTCGCGCGGACCGGTAACGCTCGGGCGCTTCGGCTTCGTCAGCTCCGCCGAGACAGAGGACAGCCTCGCAGGCGAACTCGGCTTCAAGAGCACGCTGCTCGGCGGCCGTGCCCGCTGGAACTCGGCGGTTTATGCATTCCAGAACAGCGATCACCAGCTGACGGCAACCGGCGGCGTCGCCAACGTCAACCAGCTCCTGAACGCTGACAAGGTGAATGGCTACGGCTTCGAGACCGAGCTCGACTTAATCTTGACGGAGAACCTGTTCGTCTCCGCTAACCTAAGCTACAACGACACGGAAATCGACGACCCCGAATTGCGTGACGATCTCTGCGGTTCGGCTCCGTCCTGTACTGGTCTCGACGAAATCGCAGGCACGCGCGTCGGCCCGTTTGGTCCGGTTACGGAAGTGTTCATCGATGGCAACCCGCTGCCGCGTACGCCGGACTGGATCTTCAACTTCGTGCTCGAGTATTCCTACCCGCTGACGAACGGTGACCTCTACTTCAACACGGACTGGAACTACCGCGGCGAATCGAACCTGTTCCTGCACCGCTCGGTCGAGTTCGTGCAGGAAGAACGCTGGCTCGGCGGTCTGCGGGCGGGTTACACGATGAACAACGGCATGGACTTCGCGATCGTGGGCCGCAACATCACCGACGAAGTGACGGTCGACGGCGCGCTGAACTTCCTGAACCTGACGGCGTTCGTCAACGAGCCTGCCTACTGGGGCGTCGAATTCCGCTGGAACTTCGCCGACTAGGGCATACGCACGCAAGTACCCGAAGCCCGGCTCCGGCCGGGCTTTTTTTTGCACGCTGAACCGGGGTAGCCTGTCGCCCCTCGATCTTGCGCGGCACGCCCCCGGAGGAGCCACCAATGCGCTGGCACGCCATTTTTATCATCCCCCTGGCCGCCTGTGCGCCTTCGGACGGCTCGGAGCCACCGGCCGAGCGCGGCCTGATCAGCCTGGCGGGACAGATCGAGGAGCAGAGCCTCGACGAGGCCAGCGGCATTGTGGCATCGCGCCGCCGTAACGACGTCCTCTGGTTCATCAACGACGACGGCAAGGCGACAGTGCACGCCACCGATCTCACCGGGAAGGACATCGGCCGACTCAGGATCGACGCCGCAGACAATCGCGACTGGGAAGACCTCGCGGCGTTTACGCTGGACGACACCCCTTACCTCGTCGTCGCCGAGATCGGCGACAACGATGCCCGCTACGAGACCTACCGCCTCCACGTCGTGGCCGAGCCGGATCTCGCGCCCGATAGCAAGCGCCGCGAGACGACCGACTGGACCGTCGAATTCCGTTACCCGGACGGTTCGCGCGACTCGGAGTCGCTGGCGGTCGACGCCGGTGAGGGCCGCGCCTACGTCCTGAGCAAGCGGGACTTGCCGCCGCGCCTGTATGCGGTGCCGCTCCAGCCCGCGGAGGAAGGCATCCAGACTGCGACCTTCCTCGGACCGGTCAGGAGCCTGCCGCCGCCATCGCGGCACGAGATCGAAATCGCTGCCCTGGTCAAGGACTGGTCATGGCAGCCGGCGGCGATGGATTTCTCGCGCGATGGCCGACACGCGGTCATCCTGACCTACGAATCAGTCTACCTTTATCGGCGGGAGGCGAACCAGAGCTGGTACCAGGCGCTCAGCCAGGAGCCGCTCGGTCTCTCGATCCGGCCGCTGCGCGATGCCGAGTCGGTGGCCTTCTCGGCGGACGGCCGTTCGCTGTACGTCACGACCGAGGGCAAGAACCCGCCGCTGATCCGGATCGATATAGCCGACGCGCTCGAGATGACGATCCCGTAGGAGCTCCTTGCGTCCGGCGGTGGCTTTCGGGTGTGGGTGACAACGCGCAGGACTGGACTGCGGCGGGGTCGCGGCTTGAAGAGCCGCTCCTACAGTCCACGATTTGGGCTGGGTGCGTGGGGCGCTTCGGCTTCGCGAGTCGCTCCTACAGGCCAT
>JAZBNZ010000139.1:0-5023 GCA_036350895.1 Woeseiaceae bacterium | reverse complement strand
CCGAGTCAGGGGCGATCGCCTGCGCTGGCTGAAGCTCGCGAACACCAACGCGGAGCAGGGCCTGAACCTCAGGGCTGCCAGCAACGCGACGGTTCGGAAGCAGTTCGAGGCGCTCGGCGAGGTGCTCGGCCTCGAGGAGCCGCCGGCCCGGCTCGAGTGTTTCGATATCAGCCACACGTCGGGTGAGGCAACGGTTGCATCCTGCGTCGTCTTCAACGAAGCAGGGCCGCAGAAGAGCGATTACCGGCGGTTTAACCTGAAGCCTGCGTCGGCAGGAGACGACTACGCGGCCATGGCCGAGGCGCTGACGCGCCGCTATGCACGCGTCAAGCGGGGCGAGGTGCCGATGCCGGACGTGCTGTTCGTGGATGGCGGCAAGGGGCAGCTCGGCGAGGCCATGAAGGTGCTCGAGGAGCTCGAGCTCGATTGGCTGAACGTCGTCGCGGTGGCGAAGGGCAGGGCAAGGCGTCCCGGCGCCGAACGCCTGTTCAGGCCCGGAGAGCCGGTCCCGATGACGCTCGCACCGGATTCGCCGGCGCTGCTCCTGATCCAGCAGATTCGGGACGAAGCCCATCGCTTCGCGATCACCGGGCACCGCCAGCGGCGGGGCAAGGCCCGGCGGACGTCTCGACTCGAGGAGATTCCGGGGCTCGGGCCCAAGAAACGCAAAGAGCTGCTGCGGCAATTCGGCGGCCTGCAGGGCGTCGAGGCGGCCGGTGTCGACGACCTCGCGAAAGTGCACGGGATCAGCCGCAAGCTGGCCGAAACCATATACAATGATCTGCACGCTGACGGCACCTGAGCGGACCGACCCTTCGTGAAACTCAATCTTGCGACAATCCTGACGCTATTCCGCATCGCGGCGATTCCTGTCGTCGTGATCATGTTCTACGCGCCTTTCGACAATGCACGGCCCATCGCTGCCGTACTGTTCGGTATAGCGGCGATCACCGACCTGATCGACGGCTGGATCGCCCGGCGTTACAACCAGATGTCCCGCTTCGGCGAGTTCCTGGACCCGGTAGCTGACAAGCTCATGGTCGTGATCGTCCTCGTCATGCTCGTGCAGGCCCAGTCCAGCCTCTGGGAGGACGTGATCGCGATGATCATCATCGGGCGGGAGATCACGGTGTCCGCACTCAGGGAGTGGATGGCCAGCATCGGCGCCCGGGCGACCGTGAAGGTGCAGTTCTCGGGCAAGCTCAAGACGACGTTCCAGATGTTCGGGATCGCGTTCATGGTCTGGCAGAAGCCCCTGTTCGGCATCGACGTCTATCATGTCGGCTACGTGCTCCTGATCCTCGCGGCCGTGCTGACGA
The DNA here is from genome assembly GCA_036350895.1 of Woeseiaceae bacterium. Lineage (GTDB taxonomy): Bacteria > Pseudomonadota > Gammaproteobacteria > Steroidobacterales > Woeseiaceae > UBA1847. Next base: position 3,704 of record JAZBNZ010000139.1, on the reverse strand, counting down.
TCTACTCGATGTTCGCCTACCTGAAGGCAGCCTGGCCGTCGATGAAGGAGTCGGTGGACTAGTCCTGGTTCCGGTCGCGGGGTGGTCGCACTGGCTGCAGAGCGTCGCGGGCGGAAAATAGCCTCGGCCAGGTGGCGGTGCTCCCCAAGGCTTTCTCAGGAAAGTCAGGTACTTGGAGCTTGAATTTGATGAAATCGTCGCCATCTGAATAGCTGTAGACCGGAGATAGGGGCTTGGTCCGCCTGGAGCCGAGTCGGTGCCGGCTGGATGGCTGCAAAAATGAGCATCCCCGACGCCTTCAAACGCTTGACAGGAACGGGCCACGGGATACAATGCGCAGCCCTGTGCGGGAATAGCTCAGTTGGTAGAGCGCAACCTTGCCAAGGTTGAGGTCGCCAGTTCGAACCTGGTTTCCCGCTCCAAACACGAAAAAGGCCCTTCATCGAGGGGCCTTTTTTTGTGTCTGGAGAAACGGGTTCCGGCCCTGTAGCCGGTGCGCCGGATCAGGCCGTCGCGGCCTGCTGCGTCGCGTTGACGGGCAGCCGCCCGTTCAGCCGGGGGCGACGCCGGCGCTCACGCGGGGTCCAGGTGAAAACGCGCAGTAAACGAAACGCCGTCGATACGACGAAGTCGTCCAGTTCATCGAGCAGTCGAATTACGGTTTCCATGGATAAGAATCAAAGTCGCCGATGGGCCAGGATCGCTCATGCCGATCCGGAAGAGCAGAGCATTATACACCGCTCCGGTCGGCGACGTGCAAATAGCTGACATAAGGGTATCTGCCGGGGCCGGGCGAAGAAGGTCCGAATTGGCGCTGCCTCGGTCAGGCCGAACGGTCTCGCCCGCTGCCCGGGTGGGTAAACGTGACGAAGCCGAACCAGCCCGCGAAAACGCTGTAGAGCACGGCTGTGACCACGATCCCGAGAGCCTGGTGGACGATACTCGCCTTGATCAGGAGGGCGGCGACGACGGCGAAGTGCAGGAAATTTCCCATCGTCAGCGGCCGGCCGTAGATGCCGCCGAGCACGCTGCCGCGCGCCATCCAGTTAAGGATCGCGAAGCCCATGTACAGGGCCGCCGTGACCTGCACGAGTATGACGGTGGGGGTGTCCGGCGTTGTGCCGAGGAGTTCGAGAGACTCCTCGGGCAGGAAGGAGCCGGTAAACCCGGCCAGGCCCATGAAGGCGGCGCTCGCCCCCATCAGCACTCGTGTACTCAACGCGGGTCTCCCGGTTGCGCGACTACGGCGTTGGAATATGCGGGATGCGCCGCTCCCCGGCCCAGTCGTTGATCGCCGCGACGTCCGTCGAGTAGATCGACTCGAGCTCGGCCCGCAGTGCCGACCAGTCGCGCTGCAGGTCCGCGAGACGTTCTCGCGCCCCTGCGGCGACGGGAGGCCCGGCACTGTCCATCACGTCGAGTATGTGCCGGGTCTGCTTGATCAACTTGCCGGGAAGGTTGTCCTCATCCTCGTAGGTCTCGAAATCGACCTGGTAGACCTTCTGTTCCCAGGTCGTCAGCTGCTCGATGGCACGGGTCCCGGCAGTCTGCAGTGCCTCGGAACCCGGGTATTCCTGCATGAGCCGCTCGATCTGCGCGCGGGAGTTTCGGATTGCGGCGACGCCGGTCAGCTGCTCGTTCAGCAAGCGCGTGGCGTCCGAAATGCGGGCATCGAGTTCCTCGAAATCCGCAGGTGTGGCATCGATCCGGGGGTCGGGCAGCAAGGTGATGTCGGCGCTCGCCGATTCGTCGCCAGCCGTCACGGTCGCGCGATACTCGCCGGGCATTACGCGGGCACCGCCGAATCCCTCGAAGATCTTGAGATCGTCGATACAGTTCAGGCCGTCACGGCGGAGGTCCCATATCCAGCGGTTGGCACCTTGCTCAGCGCTCGGGTACTCGATTTCGAACGGAATCCGCTGGTCCATGTTCCCGGTGATGCAGCGTTCGAAGTCGCCTTCCTCGCTCGAATAGCGACGGACGACGTTACCGGCCGCATCTTCGATGGTGATGGCGAGCGGGCCTTCCGGCGCTTCGCGGAAGTGATAGTTGAGGACCGCGCCGGCAGGCGGATTCTCGCCCTCGAATTCGCCTTTCCCGCCACCGGCAGCAACCATCTCGACCGGCCCAGGGGCAAACAGGTGCACCGGCTTTTTTGCCTGCCCGGCATCGGCCTGGCGCAGCGGCGACAGGTCGTCCAGGACCCAGAACCCGCGGCCCTGGGTTGCGGCGACGAGATCGCCCTGGCGAACCTGCAGGTCCGTGATCGGGACCGGCGGCAGGTTGAGCTGCAGCGATTGCCAGTGCTTGCCGTCGTCGAAGGAGACGTACATTGCCTGTTCGCCGCCTGCGTAGAGCAGTCCCTTGCGCTCGGAGTCCTCGCGGACGACGCGGATGAAGCTGTCTTTCGGCAGGTCGCCATCCAGCCGTGTCGAGCGACGGCCGTAGTCCGTCAGCTTGTAAATGTACGGCCGGAAATCGTTCATCTTGTAACCGGCAACCGCGACGTAGGCGGTACCCGGCTCGTGCGGACTGACGTCGATGGCGTTGACCATCGCGCCCTTCAGGTCGCCGGGCGTCACGTCGGCCCATTTCTCGCCGTCATCGCGGGTGACGTGGACAAGACCGTCGTCGCTGCCGACCCAGACTTCGCCGTAGGCATGCGGGGATGACGTAATCGTGAGCAGGGTGCCGTAAAACTCGGCACCGACGTTTTCGGCCGTAATGGGTCCGCCGTTGCGGCCCTGCTTGTCTTCCTCGTCCTTTGTGAGATCGGGACTGATCTCCTCGAACGTGACGCCACGGTCCTTAGTGCGCAACACTTTCTGCGTGCCGTAATAGATGACCGACGGGTCCTGCCTTGATGCAGTCACCGGTGCGTTCCAGTTGGCGCGGTAGCGCAGTTCGGAGGAGTCCCGGCCGAACACGAACTCGGGGTAGGGCTTGATCTCGCGCATGCGCCGGTTCTCGACGTTCATTTCGGTGAGAGTGCCGTTGATCGTCGTCGCATAGACCAGCGTCGGGTCATCGGGATCGAAGGCTATGTGGGCGCTCTCGCCACCGCCGACGGAAAAGAAGTCGTCATTCCCGATGCCGCCATCGAAGGTCCGGCTCAGGATCGCGACCGTCGAATTGTCCTGCTGGCCGCCGTAGATGCGATAGGGGAACTGGTTGTCCGTATTCAACCGATAGAACTGCGCGGTGGGCTGGTTCATGATGCTGGACCACGACTCGCCGCCGTCGAAGGTGATCGTGGCGCCGCCGTCGTTGGCGTTGATCATGTTGTCGTTGTCATTCGGGTTGATCCAGTGATCGTGATGGTCGCCGTGCGGCAGGGACATCTTCTCGAAGGTGACGCCGCCGTCGATCGACTTCATCATCGGCGCGTTCATCACGTAGACGATATTCTCGTTCACCGGGTCGGCGGCAATGTGCTGGTAGTACCAGGAGCGGGTCCAAAGGATGCGGTCGCCGTTGACGAGTTCCCAGGTCTCGCCGCCGTCGTCGCTGCGGTAGAGCCCGCCTTCGCCAGGCTCGGCCTCGACGATGGCGTAGAGACGCGCGGGGTGGCTTGCCGAGACGTCGATGCCGATCTTGCCGATGAGTTCGGGCAGTCCGGTCGTCTTCTTCTCCCAGGTATCGCCGCCGTCGGTGGACTTGAAGATGCCGCCCGCGTAACCGCCCGAGAGTACGTACCAGGGTTT
>JAZBNZ010000138.1:0-8073 GCA_036350895.1 Woeseiaceae bacterium | reverse complement strand
TCTCGGTCAGGAGGCCGCCGATCGTTGCGGATTCGAACTCCGGCTGCCAGGGAATGTCGAGCGCAGCACACAGCCGGCGCAGGTCGACGTGGCCGCGGACGACCAGCGCGCCGTCCGCCCGCTTGTAGAAGTCGTCTGCGGGCAGGTCGCTCTCGTCGCGGATGTCGCCAACGATCTCCTCGAGGACGTCCTCGAGCGTCACGATGCCTTCGACGCTGCCGTACTCGTCGACGACGATGGCGAGATGGCGTTGCGTGTCCTGGAAGGTCTTCATCAGCTGCGGCAGTTCGACGCTCTCGGGCACGATCAGCGGTTCCTGTGACACGGCTTCCCAGTCGATCGACGACGAAGGGTTGCTGAGGAGCCAGTGAAAAAGATTCTTGACGAGAACAATGCCGCTGACGTCCTCGATGTCACCGGTCGGCGAGAATGGAAAACGGCTGTGCCCGGAGCGATGCACGTAGTCGAGCGCTTCCTCCCGTGTCATCGAGGCCGACAGGAAGAACACCTCCTCCCGGGGCAGCATGACGTCGCGCACCTGCAGGCTCCTGAGATGCGTGGCGCCGAGGATCATCCCCGCTGTCCGCTGGCCGACGGCGCCTTCGCTGCGCCCCAGGAGCGCCAGCAGCCGTATCTCGTCGGTAGACGTGACGGGCAGCTCGGTGTCGCGCCTCAGCGAGCGCGAGATGCGTTCGCTGACGACGACCAGGGGCTTGAGGCCGATGGTCAGCAGGCGAATCCCGTAGGTGACCGGGACAGCGAGTGCCTGTGCGTAGCTGACGCCGAGAGTCTTCGGGATGATTTCCGTGAACAGCAACACGGCCAGCGTGAAGGCGATGGAGAAGATCCACAGCGTCTCGGGTGCGAATACGTTCGTATAGCTCGCGCCGGCGACGGCTGCACCGATCGTGTGTGCCGCCGTGTTGAGGATCAGGATCGCGGCGATCGGTACATCCATATTCTGCTTGAAACCGGCGAGCAGCGACCCGGCACGTGCGTGATCGCGTGCGAGCAATTCGACCTGCGGCCGGGTTATCGACAGCAGCACCGATTCGAAGATCGAACACAGGAAGGAGACGACGAGAACGATAGCAACGGCGGCGGCGAAGACCAGCATGAGTACTCCTTGAACGTTGACGGGCCGCTCCGGACGGAGCCAGGAGCGGCCTTTCATTATTACGTTATCGCGGTACGGCTCGATTGTCTGCCGCTTGCGTCCAGGCGCAGCACCCCGTTTCCACGGCAGGTCGCGCGTGTTCCGTGGCGGTCGTGGGCGCCGCCCGGGCCATTCCGGTTGCAGCCGGTTACGGGCTAATCCCCTTTGTCGGCGGGCGTCTCGCCAACTTCCCACCGCACGCCCGGCGAAATCGAACGCACGTGCAGGTCCCGCTGCGGGAACGGAATCTCGATGCCGTTGTCCTTCAGTGCCTGGAAAATATCGTGGTGCACGACGTTCGTGAGCGGCAAACGGTCACTGAGTTGCCGTGAGTAGACGTAAAGGCGGAAGTTCAGCGAGCTGTCGCCGAAACCCGTGAAGTAGGCTCTTGGCTCGGGGTCGTCGAGGATCAGTGGCTGCTTGCGCAGAGTATCCTCGATCACCTGGTGCGCCAGCGTGACGTCGGAACCATATGAGATTCCGACGTCGATCGTGATGCGGGTGATCGGGTCGGACAAGGTCCAGTTGACCACCTGGTCCGTGATGAACGCTTTGTTCGGTACGATGATCTCCTTGCGGTCCCAGTCGGTGATCGTCGTCGCACGTATCCGGACTTTCGAGACGGTACCGGTCAGGTTGCCGACCGTTACCGTGTCGCCGACGCGAACCGGGCGTTCGAACAGGATGATCAGGCCCGAGACGAAGTTGGCGACGATCTCCTGCAGGCCGAAACCGAGGCCGACGGACAGCGCGGCTACGAGCCACTGTATGCGTGACCAGCTCCAGCCGATGACGTTGAGCACGACGATGACACCGATCGTTACGACGATGTAGCGGACCAGCGTAATGATCGTGTAGCGCCCGCCGGGCTCGAGTTCCAGGTGCCGCAGCACGGCGATTTCGAGAAGGCCGGGCAGGTTGCGGGAAGCAACCCAGGTGACGATGGCCGCCACGAAACCGAGCAGCAGGTCGGCCAGCGTGATGGGCACCTGCGTTTCCGAGCCGTCGATCGTCACGGTCTCCGTCCACAGCGAGACCTCTTCGAGGATTCCGAGCGCCGGCAGGATTTCCGACCAGATGCCCCAGCCGCCGATCGCCGCGAGGACGAACAGCGCCGATTGCAGCAGGCGGCGCGTCTGCTGGTCGACGGCATCGAGATCCATCGGCTTGCGCTCGGCGATTGGCGGTCCCTCACCGCCTTCTTCAGCCTGCATGGGCTCCCCGGTGTCGGTAGCGTCCTTGTTCGCCTTGCGCGCCGCCCGTGCCTCGAGCGCTCGCTCGAGCAGGATCTTGCGCCGGGCGAGCGACAGCCAGCGCAGCACGACGAGGTTCAGGACGACGACACCGAGAACCAGCCAGATGGTGTCGATGATCTGCCGGGTCAGCGTCGCGGCAGTGTAGATGTAGCCGAGCAGTACCAGTCCGATGAGCAGCAGCGGTATACCCACCGCGAGGCCATGCCAGAGCCAGCGCAGCCGGCTGGTGAGTCGGCGGGGCTCGGCGGCGTAGAAATGATGGGCGATGCCCGTCTTCGGGTTACTGAGCGGGATTGCCACCAGGGTGAATACGGCCATCAGGCCTACGAAGGCGAGTCGGCCGAGGCTATCGCGCATCGCCGGCAGCGGGGCCCAGAACATCATGACGGCGACGAATACGATCGGGACGCCGACGGCGACCAGGAAATCGAGCTGGCGGCGTATGATTGCCAGTGAGCTTTCATGCCAGCCGAAGTGCGTGCGCATCACCCCTCTCGGGCCACAGATAATGCGGAATAGCCTGACGTTGTAGAAGAACGGCGCGGTGGCGAGGAGGCCTGCCGCGACGGCGTTCGAAAACGCGGTCGCTGCGCTTGATTCCTGCAGGAACCGGCCGGTCGCCCAGAGCGCCAGCGGCACGGGAAGCGCCATCGCGACCGCGATGCCGAGTGCGCCGACGGTCAGCCAGATGCTGTCGGTCGACAGGCGGCCGACCCGTTCGTTGATCGACTGCCGCTTCTGTCGCAGCGGGTGCCGGAGAAACAGCATTGCTGCTACCAGGAAGATCGCCAGCAGCGAGTAAAGAATGCTCTCCTTGAGCGATATCATGAGCACACGGATCGTCTCGACCCAGGACTGCGGTGACAGCGCCCACTGCGTGGCCTCACCGAGGTCCCGGAATGTTGCGACACCAACGACGGATGCACTCGGTATCCACAGCAGGTGCTGATCGAGGAAATTCTTGTACTCGTTGGCGGTGTCGAGTAGCCGCCGCTCTGCGACGTCGAGGTCGCTCAGGGCGCGGAGATAGGTCGTATAGCTGCTTGCCATTTCGCGGAGCAGGGCCCGCCGGCTGTTCAGCACCTTCTGGATCTCCGCCCGGATGACGGTGAGCTCCGCTTCATCGTCGACCGTCTCGACAACACCGGTCATCAGCTCGTCGACGCGCTGGTCGACCGGCGTCAGGGCGCGGCGTCGCTCCTCGATCTGGACCTGGGCGAGACCGATATCCGCCAGTTCGCGGCGACGCTCGCGAACGTGCTGCCGGTATTGCGCCACCTGGGGCAGGTTGCGGCGTTCCTCCACGAACAGGCGGCCGATGGCCTGGCTCACGCCGCCGACCTCGAGCCGCTGCTGCGAGATTTCGAGCAACTTTTCGATCTCCCTCGCCTGTACCTCGACGTTCTCGAGCTGCTTTGTCGTGCGCTGTATGTTGGCGACGACCGGCGGCAATTCAGCGCCGAGGGCGACGGTTTCCGCGGCCAGTTCCCGGACGACGGGATGCTTGTCGGCGGCAGCAAGCTCCGCGATCGCTGCGTCCCGGAGCAGCTTTGCGGCGACATCCTGGCGCGCCGCATTGGTGGCTTCCTGTATCACGGCGACCTCTCGCCGGAGCAGGGTGACTTCGCGGGTCTTGAGATCGCGCTGCGCCTTGAGCAGCTCGAGCCGGACATTCTGGCTCAAGAGTTCCTGCTCCAGGCGGCTCAGTTCAGCGGCGCGGGCGTCGAGCCTGAGCTCGGTGGCCAGTTTTCGAGCCTCGGCGAGGAGTGGATTCTCGCCTTCCGTCGGCGTTGCCGAGAGCACTTGTTCGAGTTGGGCCCGGGTCTTGCGGAGTTGTTCGATCCGTTCGCGCGCCTCGGTTGGCCGGTCCGAAGTCGCCGCGATCTCCGCTTCGAGATCGGCGAGCGCCGTCTCGGCGCTGGCAAGCGCCGCTCGCTTTCGCGCGAGTTCCTGCTCGAGTTCGGACGACGATGTGTCTGCCGTGATGCCCATCGATTCGGCGGTCGGTGGCGGCGGCACGGGAGCCGCCAGTTCTGCCTGCAGCGCCTCCGTTTCGGCAGGCGCGCTCGTCAGTGACTCGGTAAAGGCTTCCGTGGCGGCCTTGCTGGCCGCCAGGCTCTGCAGCTGCGACTGCGCGTCGCGGAGCTCTTCTATGATGCGGGCGCGGACTTCTTCCACCAGCCCGTCCCGGCTTTCGACCGCGGCGATCGCCGTTTCGATCTGCTCGCTGCTTACGGTGCCTTCATTGGGAACCCTGGGAATCGGCGAATCGTCCTGGGCCGGTACGGGCACTGCGACGAGCAGCAGCGCGCAGGCCGCTGCGCGGAAGGCATGCTGCCAGCCAGGGCGTGCGAAATTCGATGGCGAGATCACTTTGACGGGGCATCCGGATGGTGTCGAGGGCGCCGATTATAAAGGAGCCAAGGGCCCGGCGCCGATTTGCCGATCCCGGAGCATCCGCCGGCGGCTGTCGTGTGCGTGTTCCCGAGGATCGCTACTGACGGCCGGTGGTCGAAACACCCGGGCTCATCAGGGTCTCAGAGACAGCGTTTCGCAAAGTCCTCGAGCAGTTCGTCGGCGTCTTCCGCCTCGCGAAAGGCGGGCTCCAGGTAATCGAGAATGTCCTCGATGTGGCGATCGCTGGCGATCGGTATATCCCGGAGCGCTGCATTGATGGCATCGCGGCGGTCGCGGACGAGGAGCAGGGCACTTCGCACGGCGGCCGGGTCGATGCAATAGCCGCGATAGCGGCGAATGGTAACGCGCCGCAGGTGCAGGGACGGGTCGGGCTTCGCGTACGAGGCGTTGACCATGCCGGACTGGTCGAAATCGTAGGGCACGGCAATGAGACCGTTCTCGCCCAGCAGCAGATCCACGTTGTGACAGCATTCGTCGTCGAGGTGGGACCTGGCGAGGGACCAGTCGGTATTGCCGATCAGGTACTGGAAGACGAAAACGATGGCCGCTTGCTGCGTATCCAGTTGTGACAATCGCACGCCTTCGATATCGGCCTTGTCGGCATCGAGCCGTTTGGCGAGCTGGCCGCGGGTTTCCAGGAAGAACGCGAAATGCTGTCGCGCAGCTTTCGGCAGCTTGTCCTCGGTATCGGTGTACGTCGTGGCGAGGCCTCGCGTCCGGTAGCTGGCCTCGGTCAGCGTGTTGAGTACGCGATAGGCCGCGTACTCTTCGATCACGTTGCGTTCGCCCCTGTCGTTATTGAAACAGTGTGTAACGAGTTTCAGGGAATCCTGCCCGTCGAAGGGCGTGCCCGCCGTATCCCCGGTAAAATAAACCCTTAAGGGGGGAAAGCGGCAGATTCGTGCGCGGCTCTTGCCGCGGATGCGGACCTCGACGTCGAGTGCGTGGTCGCCGACCCGCAGCGTCATCGCGTGTTTACCGCGCTGCTCGCTGTCCTTCAGCAAAGTGCGGAAGGGCCCTGCGAGTTCTGCCGTGATGACGTTCGTGTCGGAGAAGAGGGGCGTTACATCGTCCGCAGCGCATGGCATCGCGGCGAGAAGAAGGGCGACGAGGCAGAACCGGCGGCCGCATCGTATGCGTCTCGTGGCATTCACGTTCCCAGTATAGCGACTCATTGGACACGCGCTGCCGTGTTAGGTTGGATCGATGCAGGACATGAAAAATACAGCAGCGACGCGGACAGCGTGGGTCTTCGGCTACGGCTCGTTGATCTGGCGGCAGGGCTTTCCGTTCCTCGAGTCCCGGCCGGCCTGGATCGAGGGTTTCGGCCGCCGTTTCTGGCAGGGCTCGCACGACCATCGCGGCACGGCAGAGGAACCCGGCCGTGTCGTGACGCTGATCGAGTCGCCGGGTGAGCGCTGTGACGGCAAGGCGTTCCTGGTGTCTGCGGACGTATTCGAGCATCTCGATCACCGGGAAAAGAACGGCTACGTTCGTCACGAAATCACAATCCATACGGACGCCGGCGACGTCGCCGGCGTGACCTATGTTGCACCGTATGACAACGAGGCATTCCTCGGCGCGGCGTCCCTGGGCGACATGGTGGCCCAGATCCGCCGCTGCCGCGGGGAGAGCGGCCCCAACGACGAGTACGTTCTCGAACTCGCCCGGGCCCTGCGGAGACTCGGCGTCGACGATCCGCACGTGTTCGAGATCGAAGCGGCACTCGGCGTCAGTTCATGAGCGAATCCGCGCTTCGGCACCCTAATTTCGCGATCTATCTCGCCGGCAACACGCTGTCGCTGCACGGGCTGTGGGTCTATAGAGTCGCGCTCGGCTGGTTCGCCTGGCAGCTGTCGTATTCCGAGCTCTGGGTCGGGATCATCGCCTTTACCCAGTTCGCGCCTGCCGTCGTGTTCGGCCCGATCTTCGGCGTGCTCGCCGATCGCTTCGATCGCAAGGCGACCTCGATCCTCGTCAACTCGTGCAGCGTCATCAATATGCTGCTGCTCGGCTTGCTGACGGCGCTCGAATTCATCGACATCCGGGTGCTGGCGCTGCTCTCGCTGATGCAGGGCATCCTCGACGGGGCGCACGTGCCGGTCAGGCTCTCGATCGTGCCCAATCTCGTGCCCAAGCGGCAGCTCGAGAGCGCGATTGCGCTGACGTCGGTGGCCTTCAACCTGTCGCGATTCGTCGGGCCGGCGATTGCGGGCCCTGTGATTGCGATATGGGGCGTTGGCACGGCATTCGTCGTCAATGGCGTGAGCTACCTGGCGTTGATCGGTGCAATGGTCGTCGTGCGCCTGAACCCGTCCGAGGGCGCGAAGCGCGAGCGCAAGCACGCCTGGGCCGAGCTCAAGGAGGGCGCGCACTACGTGTTCACGCACCCGGTCGTCAGCTCGCTGCTGGTTGCCGTGGCGGCGGGCTCGGTGTTCGCCCGCGGTGGCCTCGAGATGCTGCCGGCTTTCGTCGACGTCGTGTATGAACGCGGTGCCGCCGGGCTCGCGACGCTGACCTCGGCCATCGGCGGCGGCGCGGTCGTGGCGGGACTGCTGATGTCGCGGCGGTCGAAGTGGATGACGGTCAATGTCATCAAGGCCGGCATCCTCGTCTCGGGGCTCCTGATCGTGGTGTTCGGCTACACGAAGGACTTTCGAGCGGGCATCGTCCTCGTCGCGTTGCTCGGGGCTATCCTGACGTTCTGCGCAATCGGTTCGCAGGTCCTGATCCAGACGACGATCGACGACGAGATGCGCGGCCGGGTCGGCAGCTTCTGGGCGATCGTCGTGATGGGCGGGACGTCGCTCGGCGGCCTGCTCGTCGGCGCCACGGCAGGCAGGTTCGGGCTGGAGATGGCCGTCGCCGGCAGCGGCGTCCTGTGTGCACTGACGATCCTGGCGACAATCGTCGTGCGCCAGGCCAGGCCGGCGGAGACGAGTCTATGATTATTGCGTGGTCAAGGATTCGCGATGCAGGGCCAATCGCCAACGGCTTACGGAAGCGTCGGCGGACTCGATCCGCTCCAACCGGCCGCTGATCGCACAGGGAATACGGATTGTTGTGGTCGCGGCTTGAAGAGCCGCTCCTACAGTCCACGCGTCAGCAATGTCGGGGGTTGTACCCACCGTCCGCGTTTCGACAGCGTCAGGCGGGCTCGCCTACTGCGTGATCGCGGCCAGCCGGTCGGCCTGGTACTCGTTGACCAGTGGCTGGATCACCTGGTCGACGCCGCCTTCCAGG
>JAZBNZ010000137.1:0-4905 GCA_036350895.1 Woeseiaceae bacterium | reverse complement strand
CCGGCGGCAATCTGCCCGCCGATCTGCTCGTTGAGACTGTGGCTGAATTCGAAGGCCTCCCGACCGTCGATGCGCCGGTCATACAGGCGCGGGGGCAGGCTCTGCGGCGTGAACGGCAGTCGGTAGCGAACCTCCAGCGCACCACCGCTTTCCAGCGCAGCGTGATCGAACAGGTAAAAGTCCGGATTCATGAACGCCGCCAGCAGTCGCCCGCCCTCGCCCAGCACGCGGCGGCACTCACGCCAGACGACGTTGACATCCGGCGCGAATACGTTCGAGACGGGATTGAATACCAGGTCGAAGCTGGCATCCCCGAAGCGCGACAGGTCCGCCATGTCGCCCTCCTCGAGCTCGATCTCGAGCCCGTCACGCTCGGCCACGAGGCGGTCCTTCGCGAGTTGCGCGGGCGACAGGTCGAAACTGGTCACCCGGGCACCGGCCGCCGCGAGCACCGGCGCCTGCTGGCCGCCCGCGGCGGCGAGACAGAGCACGCGCTTGCCGGCGAGGTCGCCGAACCAGTGGCGCGGCACCGGTCGCATCGGGGTCAGGAGCACTTCCCACAGACCCTCACGAGCCGCGGCGACCGTACCGGCATCGACGGGAACGCACCACGGGCTCTCGCCGCCGCTGGATTCGGCATCCCAGGCCGTTCGATTGTGCACAACGATATCGCGCATTGGGTCGGTCGGGCCGCCGGTGGCAGCCGTGCATTTCCGTCACTGATCCGAATTCGGCAATAATACACTCACCGCTTGGACTGGATTCCCCGGAGGGCGCTGAACGTGGCTTCCAGACGCTATATTCCCCCGACTATCGGCGCACTGGCGGCGCTGATGCTGGCTGCCTGCGCCGGCAACAAGCCCGCACCCGACCAGATCTTTTTGATGCCTGCGCCGGACGTTTACGAAGAGGGCGAGATAGATCCCTTCATCGACAACGATCCCATCAGCCGTGGACTCCCGCCCGGCATCCTGTATGCAACCGACCGGGCCCCGGCGGCGCCAGACGACCGCAAGTACGAAAACTACACGCACGAGCGAGGCTTTGTGCTCAGGGTCGGTCGCGCCGATACCCGGCTCGGTCACGACGACACGATCACCTGGGAGGAGGCGCGCCGCATTTCCCTGCTCAAGAATCGCACCAGCGACTACCCGCTCGAGGTCGTAAATGTCGAGGAGTTCGGCATCATCGCCGAGACCATCAGGCCTTTCGACAATGTGCCCGATGCCGAGAGGAGCGACGCGCCGAAGCAACGCTTCCTCGAGGAAATCGACAGGCGTCTCGGCACTTCCCCCAACAAGGACGTCTACATCTACGTCCACGGCTACAAGGTCAACTTCGAAAACCCGCTGCTCGTCGCGGCCGAACTCTGGCACTTCCTCGGCTACCAGGGCGCGTTCATTGCGTACTCCTGGCCGACGAAGTTCAGCATGTTCGCGTACCTGGGCGACCTCGATAACGCCATCAATTCCGCGAGAAACCTGAGGGCGCTGGTCGTGCAGATCGCCCTGGGCACCGACGTCGAGCGTATCCACGTGATCGGCTACAGCATGGGGACAAGGCTGGTGGCCCGCATGCTGGCCGACCTCGGCATCTACGCGTCGAACCGCAGCGAAGACGAGATTCGCATGCTGAAGCTCGAGAACGTCATCCTGATCGGCAGCGACATGGATCGAGCGGTGTTCGGGGGCTACCTGCTCGATGGCGCCCTGCGCGTGCCGCGGGCACTGACGGTGTACCAGTCCGCCATAGACGGCGCGCTCGGCATGTCGCAGAAGCTGTTCTCCCGCGAGCGCGTCGGCCAGTTCATGGGCGATATCGATCCGGACGCCAACCTCGATTACTTCTACGAGCATCCGGAATTCCGCTTCATCAACGTCACGGAGGCCGACGCCGGCGAGGTCCGCGGCGGTCACGGCTACTTCCGCAAGAGCCCCTGGGTCAGCTCCGACATGCTGATGACCCTGCTCTACAACCTGCCGCCGGAAGAGCGCGGCCTCGTGCGCTATGACAATCTTCCCGCCTGGCATTTTCCGCCGGACTACGTCGACCGCCTGAGGCGCTCGCTCGCGGAGGCGAATCCGAAATTCGAGGCCCCCCCGACCCGGAAACCCCGTAGCGCCGGGGATGTCCTATAGCAGCGCGTCGATCCCGGGCAGCCACTCCGACCAGAACTCGTGGGCCGCGTGCAGTTCACGGACCGCTTCATCGGCACTGCGCTGCAGGAAGCGCACGCGGTTGCCGGTGCGCAGCTGCCCGGTCAGGTGGCGATCGAGACGGGTCACCTCGGCAATGCGCGGGTAGCCCCCCGTCGTCTGCGCATCGACGCCGAGCAGGAACGGAATCCCGGACTCGGGACACTGCACGGTCCCCGGAAAGACCGGCCGGGAATCCAGAAGGCCCGTCGAATCCAGGCGGAAGGCTTGCGTGTCGAGCTGCACTCCCATGCGATCGTTGCGCGGGCTGACACTGAAGGGCTCGTGGAACAGCCGCTCTGCGTGTTCCTCAACGAGCAGATGCATCTCCGCACCGGGCAGCGCACGCAGCGTCCAGCTGTCGGTATAGATGAGCCTGAACCGCCCTGGCGTCTCGCGGCTGCCGTCGGCCTGCGGGTCCCCGGCAATCTCGAGCACGTCCCCGGCCGCCAGGGACCGGCCACGGTAGCCGCCCAGGCCGGCAGGCAGGTAGGTCGACGCCGATCCGAGCACACTGTCGGCCCGGAACGCGCCGGCTATCGCGAGGTAGCTCCGCGCCCCGCTCTCCGCGGCCCCCACATCGAGATGCTGCCCAGCGGCGAGCTCGAGGCACCGGTGCATACCGGCTGCCGATCCGTCGATTCGGAGCGCGCAGGACGCGCCCGTGACGGCGACCCGGCAGGGCGCGGTGGCTCGCAGCCCGACGCCGGACAGCGTCACCTCCAGCGCGGCCGCATCGAGCGCGTTGCCGACCAGTCGGTTTGCAAGGGCAAGCGAGAGGATGTCCGCCGCGCCGGCACCCGGAACCCCGCGATTACGGTAGCCGTCCCGCGGTCCGGCCTGCACCAGGGTCTGCAGCCCCGGCCGTTCGACAATGAGTGTCATCGGTTCACCGCGACGAAGCGCACGCGATCACCGGGCGCGAACAGGAACGGTTCCGGTGCGTCCGGGTCGAAGAGCTGCCGCGACGTTCGGCCGACGATACGCCAGCCGCCCGGCCCCTGCAGCGAATAGATGCCGGTACGCGGGCCGGCGATGCCCACCGAGCCCGCCGGCACGTCGCTCCGCGGCACGTTGCGCCGCGGCACGGCGAGCCCGGCATCCATGCCGTCGAGATAGGCGAAACCCGGCGTAAACCCGAGCATGGCGACGGTACATTCCCCGCCGGTGTGACGGTCGACAAACTCCTCGACCGTCATGCCGAGTGCCGCGCAGACGCCGTCAAGGTCGGGACCGGCAGCACCGCCATACTCGACCGGAATCTCGTGGACCAGGCCTCGCCCGGGTTCGGCGCCTCGGAAGCCGGACAGCACGTCGCGAATCGAGGCGCGAAAACGGGCTGCCGGCGTCGCCGCCGCATCGAAGCGCACCTCGACGCACGCAATCGCGCCGACCGCGTCGATGCAGCCGTCGAGTTGCGCGAGTTCGGCTGCCAGCGCCTGGCCTCGCGCCGTGCTCTCGACCGGGACCGCAAAGCGGTCGTCGGCCACGCGCAAAATCCTGGCGTTCATCGGTCTTGAGCCAGCGCCCGGACAGCGACGCCGGCCGCGTCAAGCGCAGCACGGACCGCAGTGGCGCTGGCCACCGCCGCCGGGGAGTCCCCGTGGATGCAAAGCGTACGGACATCGAGGTGGACAGGCTCGCCGGTCGACGACCTCACCGATCGGTGGAGAGCGATATCGACGGCCTGCGCGGCAGCGGCGGCCGGCTCCGCGTAAACGGCGCCCGGCTCGGACCTCGCGACCAGCCTGCCGTCGCTGCGGTAGGCCCGATCGACGAAGCCCTCACCCACAAAGCGTATCCCTGCATCGCGGGCCGCTGCCTCGAGCGCACTTGCCGGCAACCCGACCAGGCGCAGTGCGGGGTCGACCGCACGCACGGCATCGCAGATCGCCAGCGCCAGCGCGCGGTCGTCGGCGGCATCGTTATACAGCGCGCCGTGCGGCTTCACATGACTCAGCGCCGCGCCGGACGCCCCGGCGATGGCGGCGAGTTCGCCGACCTGCTGCACGATCACCGGGACCATGTCCTCGGCCGGCGTATAACCGCTCCGCCGTCCGAAGCCCTCCCGGTCGGGGTACGATGGATGCGCACCGATGACGACGCCGCGCTCGATCGCCGCCGCTACCGTCTGCGCCATCGATTCGGGATCGCCGGCATGGCCGCCGCAGGCGATGTTGCAGGAAGTGACGACGTCGAGCAGCGCGGCATCGGTCGCCTCGCCCTCCCCGAGGTCGGCATTGAGATCGATTGTCGGCTGGTCCTGCATGGAGTCTCGTCGCGGTCCAGTTGGTCGGGTTATGCGCACAGTGTACCGCGACCCGAACGCCTCGATCCGTTTAGACAGCACCCTACGCAGCGCGTACCGACAAGAAAAACAGGTGCGCGACGTGGCGGTGGCACCCGTCTGGGATACACTGCGTCCCTCACGTAACTCCTGCGGGGAAACGACATGGGTGTGGCTCTGGTAACAGGCGCGAGTTCAGGGATCGGCGCGGCAACTTCGATCGCGCTGGCCGACGCCGGCTGGGACGTCATGGCGGCCGGGCGCGACGAAGCCCGGCTGGCGGAAGTTGCCGACGTGTCGGACCGCATAGCGACGTGGGCCGGGGAACTCCTCGAGTCCGAAGACTGCGAGGAACTGATCGCCGATACGATCGACGAGTTCGGCACGCTCGACTGCCTCGTCAATTCGGCGGGCATCCTGCTG
>JAZBNZ010000136.1:0-9631 GCA_036350895.1 Woeseiaceae bacterium | reverse complement strand
GGCCAGGTGGCACCGGGACTCAGGCGATAGTTGGCATTCACGCAAACCCAGCCGAGGCTTGCCAGGTGATTGCACAGCGGCTGGCCCTGCGTGCGCTTGTCGCCCATCAGCCAGCCGCCGCCGTGAAGGTACAGCAGCGCCGGACGGCGCTCCCCGCCGGGCGCTCCCCGGTAGATGTCGAGCTTGAGGACCTTGCCGCCCCGCCGTGAGAACTCGATATCCCGCTCGACCTCGATGCCATCGCAGACGCGCTTGAAGGGCGTGAGCAGCAAGCGGCGCGAGATCGGCTCGACGGCATCGAGCTGCATCTCCGCCGCCGTTCTTGCCGCCGCCCTCGCCGCCCGCAGGTTCGGCAACCAGAGCACGAGCAGCCACAGCGAGCTCACCGCCACGATGACGAAGCCGGCCTGCCCGGGCAGCGTATCGAGCACGCCTCCGAGGGCGAAGCCCGCGGTGATGATCAGGGCGATCAGTACGTGGAAGGGGGCGAGATCCGTCGTCAGGAACCCGACGAGCCAGCTCATCACCAGCAGCTTCGGGTTACGCGACGGCCGCGCGGCGTTGTAGGTCAGCCACGCGCCGACAAGAGACAACAACAGGTAGAGCCAGCCGCCCATCGCGAGTCCCTGCCCTCCGGCTACAGCCGCCGCTCAGCCTGCCTGCTTTTCACCCGCAGTTTTACTCGCGGCCTTCTTCGTGACCTTCTTCGCCACCTTCTTGCGGCTGGTCGCTTTCTTTGCCGCTTTCTTCGTCGTCTTCTTCGCAGGCGCTTTCTTCGCAGCCGGCTTGCTGGCGACCTTCTTCCTTGCGGCCTTCTTGCGGGTCACTTTCCTGGCCGGAGCCTTACTGGCGGTCTTCTTTGCAGTCTTTTTGGCGGTCTTTTTCTTGGCCGCTGCTTTCTTCGCAGCCGGCTTCTTTGCGATTTTCTTCTTCGCGGTTTTCTTCTTCGCCGCCGGCGCTTTCGTCAGCTTTTTCCGGATGCTGGCCAGGGCCTTGTCGATATGCAGGGCGTGCGCGAGGTGCTTGCGGGCACTGGCGAGATCCGCCATGACCGGCTTCAGGTCTTGACGGAACTGGGCCGCGTCCTTCTTCGCGCCGTCGAGCGCCTTCTCGAGTTTGCCGATCTGCTTCTTCAGGTCACGCCTGGCCTTTTTCGCGGTCGTCTTGGCCAGCCGCTCGGTCTTTCTGGCGAGCTGATCCCCCGTGCGCTTGGCACGCGTGTTCGCCTTCTCGATCTCCTTGCGCAAACGCTTGCGCCGCTGGTCGAGTTCACGGGTGGCGCGCCGGGCGGTATCCAGGAACTGCTCCCGGGTCTTGTCGATCGTCTTTTCGATCTGGTCCAGTTCTCTTGTCACGGGATCTCACCTCCACCAGCGAGTGGTTATCGAGCACAAAGCTGCTTACACGAGACGCTAGCAGCATTCCGCCGCGGTTAGTGTAAGGGAAACCCACAAACACACCCTCCGTTGAGTGCCTGACGGCATCGCGAGACGCGGGCAGCAAAGCGGCTTATCCACAGCTTGTGCACTCGCGCGGTTTGCAAGCCGGATTTCGAGTGTCTCTGCCCGGTTTTGCGCAAGCAGCCAGGGTGAACTTGCGGCGATGTTTTTTCATTTCATCTGAAGAACCCACCCAAGTGGCGGATTCCCGCAAGGATTTTTGAGCGGGCTCGCCCGCAGCTGCCAATCGCGGCGTTGCGGCGCTGCCGAAAATAAATTCGTACTCAAAACAAACAGATCGCCGCCGACGGTCGGAATTCCGGCGATCGCCTATTGGCATCCGGGCGGACTCGATCCTAGTATCGGCCGTCCTCGATCGAGGCAAGCGCAGCACCCCCAACAGGCCGACACAGCTCCAGACCACGGCCGCGCGCGAGCTTCGTATCGCCCATCCGCAGCAAGCGACTACAACGACACGATTGAGCCCTGCAGATCAGAGGAGCGACTGTTGACCGACGACCACGAGACCCGAACGATCGAATATGCCCATCAACGATTCATCGAATTCGAATGCGGCCAGTACAGGAAATGGCTGAACACGAACAAGGTGCCGGAAGACAGTCGCAAGGCATACGAGAATATGTGGTCGAGGTTGATGCAGAACGGGGCGCAAGCATTTTTCCTCGAAGAGGCCACGGTCCCCGGCGACGAGATCGATTACGAACTCGTGAATTTCTTCATCTGGATCTACGAGCGGGATGGCTGGACGACGTTCCGGCCGTACTGGCAGATCCTCGGCCTGACGTGGCGAAACTACAAGGCGATGGGGCTCGATCTGTACTTCGAGCGGACCGAAGACTACAGGGTGGGGAAATGACGCGTTAACCGTTCCCTCTCGGTGTCGGCTGCGCAACCCGGTGTTACGTGGCAACCGCCAGCATGGCCACGATGGCGCTCGCCCGGTACCGGAATATCCGGTCCAGCTGCCGACGGACGAGCGGCAGCGCGACAGAACCGAGCGGATGCAACGGCAGGCGGTACTCCACGCGATCGGTCATCCGCGTCCCGCCCTCGCACGCGGCAAAGGTATGCCGATGCCGCCAGCTCCGGTACGGCCCGCGCAGCTGCTCGTCGAGAAACTGCTCGTTCGGCTGCCAGTCGACGATGCGCGTCTGCCAGCCGAACGGGATGCCGAAGAGCCTCAGGCGATAGTCGATGAGTGCGCCTTCCCCGATGTCGATCGGCGTCGGCGTCAGGATCCGGAACCGAAGCTCCGGCGGGGTGATGCGCTCCAGGTTCCCCGCATCGGCGAAGAACGCAAACACCTCGTCGATCGGCCGCGGCAGCTCCGTGGTCGTCTCGAGGAACCGGTAGCCGCCGCCGAGGGCGCCATGAACGATATTGCTGGTCTCGTCGCGCATGTCGAGCTTCCCGCACTGGTGTCAGTGCCCGATATTGCCGCGCCGGCGACAATAAGCGTAGCGCCTTGCCTTGTGAGAACGCCGCCGGGTTACTATCCCGGCTTAGCAGGCTCGGAACAACAACAATGACAATCAACTGGGTTCTCGCGGAAAGCGCGCGCATGCGCTACGCCGCCGGCTCGTCCATGTACTTCGCGCAGGGCATCCCCTACGGCCTCATGAACATCGCCGTGCCCGCCTGGCTGGCGACCCAGGGGGTCGGCGCCGGCCAGATCGCGTCCTTCCTCGCCGTCATCATCCTGCCGTGGGCGTTCAAGCTCCTGTCCGGCCCGCTGATGGACCGCTATCAGTTCCTGCCCATGGGCCGGCGGCGTCCCTGGGTGCTGGGCGCGCAGCTCGGCATGACGCTGTCGTTCTTCAGCCTCGTCGTCATCGACAACCCGGCGGAACAGATCGGCCTCCTGATGATGCTCGGGCTCTTTATCAACGTGTTCGCGGCCACACAGGACGTGGCCGTGGACGGCATGGCGATCGACGTTACGCCCGTCAACGAACAGGGCCGCCTGAACGGCTTCATGGTGTTCGGCAAAGCGATCGGCTGGGGCGTCACCTCGGCGGTAACCGGCACGATGCTGGTCGAGTTCGGCATGGGGGTTACCGCCATCGCCTGCGCGGCCGTCCATGCCCTCGTGCTGCTGGGTTTTATGCTCACGATGGAGCGCCGTGGCGAGCGCCGCCTGCCCTGGAGCGCCGGCAATGCGATGTCCGAGCGACGCACAGGCGGTTCGTTCGCGAGCCTGGTCAAAGGGCTGAACGCGGTCCTGTGGACCCGCGTCAGCCTGATCGTGATGGCGATCATGATCCTCGACGGGTTCATCAACGGCTACGGTCACGCGCTGATGCCCATCGCTGCGATCAACCTGTTCGGCTTCACGACGCCCGAGTGGTCGCAACTCGTCGCCGCCATGGGGCTGGCGGGCGCCGCGACGGCGCTGGTGCTCGGCCCGATGATCGATCGCTTCGGCGCCAAGCGCATGCTGGTATTGACGATCTCGCTCGTCGCCGTCCATGCGTTCCTGCTCGCGGAAACTCAGTACCTTTGGGAGAACACGACCTACGTCAAGGTGATGCTGGCGGCATGGGTATTACTCGGGCCGGTAACCATGGTGTGCATGATCGCGCTGGCAATGGCGATCTGCGCCAGCGCCACCTCGGCCACGCAGTTCGCCATATACATGTCGCTCGCGAATCTCGGCTCGTCGGCCGGGTCGAAGACCTACGGCCTGCTCGCGGAGCGAACCTCCTACGTCGAGGCCTACCTGCTGCTCGGCGGGATCACCGTGGTCATGATCGCGATCATCCTGCTGCATCGGCATCAGCCTGCAGACACCAGGGGCCGCAAGCGGGCGCCGACCTACACAATCGGCATGGGCACGAGCGGGGCCGGCATGTACTTCTCCGGGGCGATGCGCTGTCCCAAGTGCCGCTCCGACATGGAGCAGATCATGATCGACGGCACGGAAGTCGATCGCTGTTCCAGCTGCCACGGCCTGTGGTTCGACGACGGCGAGCTACGCAAGCTGCGGACGAAGGAGGCCGCCGCCGTGCTCGACATCGGCGACGCCAGGACCGGCAAGCTGCAAAACGAGGTCGAGCACTATCGATGCCCGCGCTGCGCCGGGTCGATGAACCGGCTGGTCGATCCCGCTCAGCCGCATATCTGGTTCGAGCAGTGCGGTTCCTGCCGGGGGTCGTTCTTCGACGCGGGCGAGCTGACCGACCTGGCCACCGTGTCGATGTCGGATTTCTTCAAGCGCTTCGTAACGCCCGAGCGGCGCTGACGTATCAGTCCTGGGGCGTGATGCCGAGCTGCTCTTTCAGCCCGGCGATCTCCGCCTCGAGACGATCGACCCGCTCACGAAGCTCCGCGAGGCCGCCGCCCGACGCCGCGGCGGGTTTTGCGGCACTTGCCTCGGCGGCGTAGGCGTCGACATCGACCGGGCCGTAGAACAGGTGCATGTACTCGGAGTCCTTGCGCCCCGGCGTGCGCGGCAGCCTGACGACGAGCGGGTCCGCCTCTCGATTGACGAGCCCGTCGAGCGTCGCCACGACGTCCGCGTTGTCGGCGAACGCATGCAGCCGGCCGCTGCGAGCCCGCAATTCACCCGGGGTCTGCGGGCCGCGGAGTAACAGGAGGCAGACGACGGCGACCTCGGCCGGGTCGAGCTGCAGGTCGCTGTAGCGCGTGTTACAGAAGCGCTGCGAATACTTCTCCGTCTGGCTCTTGAAGCTCTCCTCCGTGCGCACGAGATGCTTGGCCTCGAGCGCGCGAACCGTATGCTGCACCTCGCCCTGGCTCAGCGACATCACCGGATCGCGGGACGATTTCTGGTTGCAGGCGTTCGTCAGGGAGTTCAGCGTGAGCGGATAATGGTCCGGCGTCGTGATCGATTTCTCGATCAGGCAGCCGATGACGCGGGCTTCTTTTTCGTCCAGTCGTTCGAGCACGGTTGGTCCTCAGTTGAAGACCGGATTGTACCGCGTAAGCCGCCGACGCGACGCCCGGATCGAGCACATCCGTCCGGCCGGTCATGCCGCAGAGCCGCCGTCAGAGCGTCCCCACGAGCGCCACCATGCGCTGCCGCATTTCCTGGTCCGGCATCGGACCGAAGCCGGCACCGGCATTGTCGACCATGTGCCTCGGCTTGCTGGTCGCCGGGATCACGGTAGTCACGGCCGGGTGACTGACGATGTATTTCAGAAAGAACTGGCCCCAGCTGTCTGCAAAGCCCGTAGCCCAGTCGGGCAGCGGCCGATCGCCGACCGCGCGGAACAGGCGGCCAGCGACGAAGGGCCGGTTGACAAGAACCGCTATCCCCAGGTCCTCTGCCAGGGGCAGAAGCTCGCGTTCGGCCTCGCGTTCGCCGAGCGAATAGTTGATCTGGATGAACTGCGGTCTGTACCGCCTCATGATCGCGATCATCGCTTCGTGGGCGCTGGCGCGGTAGTCGGTGACGCCGTTGTACCGAATGAAGCCCGCTTCCTGCATCGCCCGGATGGTTTGCCAGTGCGTATCGAGATCGCGCCGGTTGTGCACCTGCATCAGGTCGATCGTGTCCGTCTGCATGAGCTCGGCGGAACGGCGCATCTGCCGTTCGCCCGCTTCGCGGCCATCGGTCCAGACCTTGGTGGCGAGGAAGAAGTCCGCGCGGTCATTGCCCTTTGCAAGCACATCGCCAACGACGGCCTCGGAGCGGTTGTACATGGGCGAGGTGTCGATCACGCTGCCGCCCGCATTGCCGAGCACGTCCAGGATCTCGCGGCGGGCAGCGATGTTATCCGGCGTGGACGCCACGTCGAAGACATCGTAGGTGCCGAGCCCGATCACCGGCAGGGCTTGCCCGGTAGCAGGGATGGGCCGTGTCAGCATGGTCTCCCCGGCAAGGAGCGGACGGCTGCCGGCGAGCCCCAGGAGGGCGCCGGCTTTGATGAGGTCGCGGCGGCTGATGGAATGCACAGGTCTGTCCCCGGTTTGCTCGTTTGCATCGGCACGATAGCATGCCGCCATTCGCTATCTAGAGATCTTCCAGAGACGGTTTGCCGTCGCGCCAGTCCCACTCGACCTCCCGCATGAACCAGAGATAGGCGTCGAGATCCTCGACGCCCCAGTCCCGGAATTCGCGGATGCTCTTGAACAAGCGGCCCGCCGTCTCGAGAGAGGGCGACGTGTTGAGCCCGTCCAGCGACGACATGAAGCCTTCGGGTTTGTCGGGCGCATCCTCGAGGGCTCGCTTCAGCCACTTGTGATACGGGTACAGCACCCGGTTGTGCGCGAGGATCAGCCGGCCGGCGAACAGCGCAAGCTGCGACGCCGCCCGCTGGATCGTGTACGCGTTGCCGTGCCGCGTGGCCTCGCCCATCAGCCAGTGCTGCATGAAAGCCATCGAGTAGAACGCGCGGATGCGCCGGTCGCGGTCCTCCTCGGGATACACCGGGATCGCGGGCAGCAGCGTCTCGACCTCGCGCTCGTGGCAGAACGCGGTAAACGCACCGGTGAACGCCGCGCGGGAGGGCTCGTTGCCGAAGCCGGCGACGTCCCTCAGGTACGCCATGTCGATGACCTTGCCGTCGACGAAGCCGCCGGCGTAGTCGCACAGGTCGGTCCGATTGATGAACAGGTCGTCCGCGACGTCGCGCCGGGCGTACTCCGCGTCGGTCGCCACGATCATGAAGTCCACGTCCGAATCGGGCCGTGCATAACCCTTGGCG
The DNA here is from genome assembly GCA_036350895.1 of Woeseiaceae bacterium. Classification (GTDB taxonomy): domain Bacteria; phylum Pseudomonadota; class Gammaproteobacteria; order Steroidobacterales; family Woeseiaceae; genus UBA1847. The sequence continues at coordinate 2,502 of JAZBNZ010000136.1, read as the reverse complement.
ACCGACCCGCCGATGATCACCGCGACGAAACGGTCGTCGTCGCCGTAGGCCTCGACGAGCCGTTCGACGGCGCGCCGGTGGTGGTCGGCGATGGGTGTGGTCGGTGAGGTCATCGCCGTAGTCTAGCGCAACCGCGCTGCACCACGAGCGGGCGGCCCCTGCACCACGCGCACTGCCATGGTGCAGTCGCTCGCGGGCGTCCGCGGCGTTCATCCGCAGAAACACCCGCCGCGCGAGTATGAGCGTGTGCCGCGGCGACCGATCGACAGATGGCACGCAGTTTGCTGTATCCACTGGATGACTCGCTTCGTTTCCCGGACCAGGGGGGATTCTTCATGCTGTCCAGACTCCATCGCGCCGTCCTGGCGCTACTCGCATCTGTCGCCGCTTCTGCCGCACTCGCGGACGAGGAGCCGATCAGGGTCGGCGTGCTGCACTCCCTGTCCGGCACGATGGCCATCAGCGAGACGACGCTGAAAGACACGGTGCTGATGCTGATCGAGCGGCAGAACGCAGAGGGCGGACTGCTCGGTCGACAACTCGAGCCGGTCGTCGTCGATCCCGCCTCCAACTGGCCGCTCTTCGCCGAGAAGGCGCGCGAACTGCTCGAGAAAGACAGGGTCGACGTCGTGTTCGGTTGCTGGACGTCGGTGTCGCGCAAGTCGGTGCTGCCGGTGTTCGAAGAGCTGAACGGGCTGCTGTTCTACCCGGTGCAGTACGAGGGCGAGGAGTCGTCGAAGAACGTCTTCTACACCGGTGCCGCGCCGAACCAGCAGGCCATACCGGCAGTCGACTACATGCGCGCGCAGGGTGTCGAGCGCTGGGTGCTGGCGGGCACGGATTACGTGTACCCGCGCACGACCAACAAGATTCTCGAGGCCTACCTGAAGCAGAACGGCGTCAGCGGCGACGACATCATGATCAGCTATACGCCCTTCGGGCATTCCGACTGGCAGTCGATCGTCGCACGGATCAGGCAGTTCGGCTCCGAGGGCAAGAAGACCGCGGTCATCTCCACGATCAACGGCGATGCCAACGTGCCGTTCTACAAGGAGCTCGCGAACCAGGGTATCGAGGCCCGCGACATCCCGGTGATTGCATTCTCGGTCGGCGAGGAAGAGCTGTCGGGCATCGACACCGGACCGCTGGTCGGGCACCTCGCGGCCTGGAACTACTTCATGAGCGTCGAGACCGACGCGAACTTCGATTTCATCGACGAGTGGCTCGGGTTCATCGGCGACGACGACCGCGTCACGAACGACCCGATGGAGGCCCACTACATCGGCTTCAATCTCTGGGCGAAGGCGGTCGAGAAGGCCGGCACGACGGACCCTGCCGCGGTGCAGGAGGCGATCATTGGCCTCTCGGTACCGAACCTGAGCGGCGGCACGGCCACGATGCTCCCGAATCACCACATCACCAAGCCGGTCCTGATCGGCGAGATCCAGGACGATGGCCAGTTCCTCGTCGTGTCCGAGACGGACGAGACGGTGCCGGGCGACGCCTGGTCCGACTACCTCGAAGGCTCGCGGGACCTGGTCGCCGACTGGCGCGAACCGGTCGCCTGCGGCAACTACAACAAAAAGTCCGAAACGTGCATCGGATCCTCCCCCTAGCGATTGCACTGTTCGCTTGCACGAGCGTACAGGCCGGCGACGTCTCGCTGGCGTCTCTGATCGAGCGGCTGGGCTCGCCGGACACCGGCGCGCAGATGGCCGCAGCGCGCGCGCTCGCCGACTCGGGCGATGAGCGCGCCATCCCCGCCCTCGAGGCAATGGTGGCCGGGCAGCTCTACGCCAGGCGCAGCGACGGCTCGGTCGTCATTGCCCGCCGCGAAGGCCGCGGCTACGAGCTCTTCAACCCGCTGTCCGGCGAACCGCTGGGCACTGCCGGTCGGCGGGACGTCTCCCGCATCGCGTTGCAGGGCGCCGAGCGGGACGCCGTGCGCCGGATGCTCGTCGCGCTCGAACTCGGTGCGGGCGACGTCGATGCCCGACGCGCGGCGCTCGATGCCATGATGGACGAACCGGGGGCCATTCCCCTGGACGTCGTCCGGCGCCGCCTGGAGGCCGAGCGGGATCGGGGCGCGCGGCGGCGTCTCGAGGCGCTGCTGCTGCTCGCGACGCTCGACACCGGCTCCACCGAAGCGAGGATCGACGCCGCCCGTGCGCTGGCGGGATTCAGTCATCCGTCGGTCCGGGCGCGCTTGCAGGCACTCGCCGACGACGCCGGCACTCCACCCGCACTCGCCGATGCCGCAACCGCCGCCCTTCGAACACTGGACCGGCGGCAAGGCATCAACCAGGACCTGCAGACCGTGTTCTTCGGCCTCAGCCTGGGCTCGGTGCTGGTGCTGGCCGCCATTGGCCTCGCGATTACCTTCGGCGTCATGGGCGTGATCAACATGGCGCACGGCGAGCTGATCATGCTCGGCGCGTACACCGCGTGGGGCGTGCAGGCGCTGCTGCCCGATGCAGTCGGTCTCGCGCTGATTCTCGCGAT
>JAZBNZ010000135.1:0-43538 GCA_036350895.1 Woeseiaceae bacterium | reverse complement strand
TGCAGGTACATGAGCGACGCTCAACGCAGCCTTGCCCGATACCCGTTCGTCCCTCGATAAATGATTGATCGGAAGAGGGTTGCCGTCATTTCGGCTGCCGCTTTGTTGCGCTTCTTGCGCGTATTGACATACGCCCTGCGAAGCGCGCCGCGCGGCAGCCGAAATGACGGCAACGTGTGCTACGAGAATTAAGCAGAGTCTCCCTAGCTTCCGTTGCCGGCGTCGGCCGATGCCGACCGCAGCACGTCGAGCGGGCCGTCGTAATAGCGGCGCAGGCTGTCCGCGGGCTCGGCCTCGATGGCCCTGTCGAGGGCGGTCATGAACTCCTCGTCGTCCCACGATGCCCGGTTCGCGTGCCACCAGGCCTTCGCGTACGGACTGCCCATGTTCAGCTCGACCGCGGCAGCGATGGCGGACTCGTAGTGATTCGGCCGCACCCCGGCGGTCCAGGCGACATACGCAGAGTACGCCTGGTCGACGATACCGATGTAGAAGCCGTCGAGCTGGATGCGCTCGGTGAGCGTGAGCGATTCCGGGCTCTCGATGGACTTCGCGATGACCGCGGCGAAGTCGCGGTCCTGCCGGGATCCGTCGACGCTGCGCCAGCCGGCCGAGTACTCGAGCCGCGCCTGCGCGGTCGCAATACCGGCGCTCTGGCGAATCTCGTAGGCAACGAGCAGGAGTCCCGCGAGGACACCGACGTTCGCGACCAGCGTCAGCCACCGGTTGAGCCTGTCGGCGTTCATTCCGGCATCGGCGCCGCCGTCACGCCGACCAGGCCGGGCGCAGGCGCCCCTTGTCATCGGCCGCGTACGGCATCCAGACGAGCGCGGTCGCGTTCAGCGCGATATCGGTCGACCTGGCGCGGACGACGATCTCTTTCAGCTCCTCGGTCTGCGCATCGAAGCCTGCCTCGAGCGCGGCAACCTCGTCGGCGAGCTGCTGCTCGAGCGCCTGGAGGTCGGCCCGGACCTTCGCCGCCGTCTCTTCGGCGCGCTCGACGTCCTGCGCCTCCTTGCGGGCGCCGCCGGCGGTCTTGATCGCGGAACCGATCTTCGTCGCCGTCGTACTCGAGAGCTTCTTCCTGCCGAGTACGGCCCCGAGTATCGCCGTGCCGACCGACACGGCCGTGTCGAGGACTTTCTTGGTGGACTGTTCCTTTTCCCGGGCAATTGCCTGCTCCGCCCGCATCAGGCGATTCTCCAGCGTCGTTACCTTGGTCGCGTAGCGCTTGCGCAGCTTCGCGACCTCGAGATCGCGTTTCTCGTTGGCGACGGTCTGCAGGCGTGCGCGGAATTCGCCTTCGGTCTCGCCGGGCTCCGAGGCGAGCCGGAAGCGGGGGCTGCGGTACAGGCTGATCGTCTCGTTCTGGCGCAGCCAGCGCTTGAACTCCGTTCCGTAGGCCTTGAGCTTGCGGGCATCGCCGGCCGCGGCCGGCAGGTCGGTGAAGCTTGCATCCTGCTCGGGCTCGTCGCCGAGACCGTCCAGCCGAACGGCGAGCGGCTCGGCATGGTCCCAGTCGAGTTCGACCGCGCCGTCGTCGACCTCCGCGGTATAGACCACGCTGCGGTCTTCCTCGACGCCGTAGCGCGCGCTCGCAAAGACGATGTCGGCCGCGGCCAGCACCCGCGGGTAGTAGACCGGCGCCTCGACGTCGCTCGGCACGAAATACTGATCGACCCCGGGCGCCAGCGCCGGGGCACCGGCGGACTGCTTCTTCCTGCGGACGGCTTTGCCGGTCGCGGCCAGCGCGGCCTTCTGCGGGGCGGCCAGGGTTCGAATCTGGTCCCGCGTCAGCGGGCCGGCGAGGTAACTCATGACCCAGCGCGTATTGAACACGACCGGCGCGTCTTCGTGAACGTTGTGCAGCAGGAACCGGCGTTTGCCGAGTCCCGCGATCGTGCGTTCCATCGCCTGGCGGTCGAAGTCGCCGTCGCTCGCGCCCTCGAGGCCCTCCATGACGCGGGCCTTGTCGCGCTCGGTCTGCAGCCGGCCGATGAACCAGGTCCCGGTATTCGAAAGTCCCTTGTAATCGAGGTCGACGGGGTTCTGCGTCGCGAGCACCAGCCCGAGCCCGTAGGCGCGGGCCTGTTTCAGGAGCGTCAGGAACAGGTTCTTCGACGGCGGGTTTGCGACCGGCGGCATGTAGCCGAAGATCTCGTCCATGTAGAGGATCGCGCGCAGCGTCGACGTACCGGGCTGCGCCCGCATCCAGGCGATCAGCTCGTTGAGCAGCATGCAGACGAAGAACATCCGTGCCGAATCGTCGAGATGCGCAATCGACATAACCGAGACGCGCGGCTTGCCGGACTCCGTGTACAGGAGTTTCTGCGCGTTGAGCGGTTCCCCGGCGAGCCACGCCTCGAAGCCCGGCGCGGCCAGCAGGTTGTTGAGCCGCATTGCCAGTTCGAAACGGTCTTTCTCCGGGAAGAAGGAATCGAGGCTCATGACGCCGACCTGCGAGAACGGCGGCGCCTGGATCTCGGCGATCAGGCTGGCGATATCGAGGTCGCGGCCTTCCTGCCAGGCGTGATCGAGCAGACGCGACACGAGGATGTGTTCGCGGCTCGTGACCGGGTCGGCGTCGATGTCGATGAGCGTGAGTATCCCGGTTGCCGTCGCTTGCACGCGCTCGCGGTACAGGTCGACGTCGGCCATCAGCTGGCTGCCGGGCGCGGCGAAGCTCTTGAGCACCGAGACCGGCAGGCCGGCATTGCTGCCCGGCGTGTAGATCGCGAGGTCCGCCGAATCCCTGAAGCGCTGTATGCGCTCCGCGTCCTGGCCCCACTCGCCGAGGCCTTTCTGCCAAAGCGCCGCCTGGCCGGCGGCGAATTCACCGACAGTCTGGCCCTTGTCGGATGCGCTGCGGGCGTTCACCCAGGGCTCGAAGTCGGCCGGAGCCAGCTTCGGGAACGTCAGGAGCAGGTTGCCCATGTCGCCCTTGGGGTCGATCGCGATCACGGGGATGTGATCGAGGGCGGCCTCCTCGAGGAGGCCGATGCCGAGCCCGGTCTTGCCGGAACCGGTCATGCCGATGATCACGGCGTGGGTCGTCAAGTCCTTGGCGTCGTAGAGGACGACCTCGTCGGTCAGCGTGTCGGCGTCGTTGTCGTAGCGCTTGCCGACGTAGAACGCACCGAGTTTCTCGAAGTCCTGCATCGTGAATTCCCCCAGTAATCTATGCCGGCGGGTACGCGTAACTCGAAAGGATACCGAGCGGTATGCCCAGCCAGTAGAAGGCCAGCAGGAAGACCGTCCACGTCGTGATGAACGTTATCGAGTACGGCAGCATCATCGCGGCGAGCGTGCCGATACCCGTGTTCTTCACGTAGCGCTGGCAGTAAATCACGACCAGCGGAAAGTACGGCATCAGCGGCGTGATGATGTTCGTGCTCGAGTCGCCGACCCGATACGCGGCCTGCGTGAGGTCGGGCGAGACGCCCAGTTGCATCAGCATCGGCACGAAGATCGGCGCGAGCAGCCCCCACTTGCCGCTCGCGGAGCCGACGAAGAGATTGACGAAGCCGGTCAGCAGCACGATGCCGACGATCGTGACCGAGATCGGCAGGCCCAGTGCCTCGAGCCCTTTCGCGCCGGAAATCGCGAGCAGCGTACCGAGGCCGGACTGGCCGAATGCGATGACGAACTGGGCAATGAAGAACATGATGACGAGGTAATAGGCCATGCTCTCCATCGACTTCGTCATGCCGTGGATGATGTCTTTCATGCCGGTCATCGTCCCCGACACCCGGCCGTAGACGATGCCGGGCACCGCGAACAGGAAGAAGATCAGCGCGACGATCGACTGCATGATCGGCGCACCGAAGGAGACGGCGACGCCGTTCGCGTCCCGCCACGGTGAGTCGGCGGGCATCAGCGTTGCGAACAGGACGATGATGCCGATCACCATCGCGGCGAGTGCCCAGTTGAGGCCCTTGCGCTCGTTCGGCTCGATCGGGTGCAGTTCCGGCAGGTCCTCCGCGTCGCCATCGATCTCGACGCCGGCGAGCCGCGGCTCCACGACCTTGTCGGTGAGGTACCAGCCGAGGCCCGTGATCAGCACCGACGACGCCGTCGTGAAGAAGTAGTTGTTGAGGACGTTGATCTGGATCTCCGGGTCCAGCAGCTGGGCGCCCTGCAGCGTCAGCCCCTGCAGCAGCGGATCCAGCGACGACGGCACGAAGTTCGCCGAGAAGCCCCCGGAGACGCCGGCGAAGGCCGCGGCAATACCGGCGAGCGGGTGGCGGCCGGCGGCGTAGAAGATGACGCCGCCGATCGGGATCACGAGCACGTAGCCGGCATCGACCGCCGAGTGACTGATGATACCGACGAGGATTACCATCGGCGTCAGCAGTGCTTTCGGGGTGACGTTCAGCAGGGCACGGATCGCCGTCGTGATGAAGCCCGAGTGTTCGGCGACGCCGATGCCGAGCATCGCGACGAGCACGACACCGACCGGGCCAAAGGTCATGAAGCGGTTGACCATCGTCGCCATGAACTGGACGAAGTTCTCGCCGGCGAGCTGGTTGACGATGACGATGCGGTCGCCCGTTGCCGGGTGGAACACGTCGAAGGTGACGTAGGACAGCAGCCAGGACAGCACCCAGACGATGCCGAGAAGACCGATGAACAGTACCGCCGGGTCCGGCAGTGCGTTGCCGACCCGTTCGACGGTACCCAGAAACCCCTTGGGCGGATTGACCTTCACGGCCTGTTCTTGTTCTGCCATGACACTCCCCTGATGCCGTGCCCGGAGTGTAACGGATTTGCCGCGCTTGCAAACCTCGGGCGGCACCGGCCGCGCGGATGGCGGCCGGCGTCTTCGTTACCTAGTGGATGCCGTGCATCCAGCGCCTGAGAATGGGCGAGATGATGATCATGAACAGCCCGACGCCGATGCCGAACTTCATCAGGAATTCGAACAGCCCGGTGTAATTTGCCAGCGCCATGCCGATGTCCTGCACTTCACCGCCGGCCGTATCGATGGCCGCCATCTTGCCGATACGCGTCGCCACCGTTTCCGACAGCGCGGTCGCAAGGAACCACGTCCCCATGCTCACGCCGACGACCTGGTGGATGGACAGCTTGGTGACGGCCGAGAGGCCGACCGGCGAGAGACAGAGTTCGCCCGTCGTGTGCAGCAGGTAGGCCAGCACCAGCCAGATCATCGCGACCTGCCCGGCCTCGTTAGGGAACTGCGCGCCGAAGACGAGCGCACCGAAGCCGAGGCCTGCCTGCAGGATGCCGAGGCCGAACTTGACGGGCGTGCTCGGCTCGAGATTCTTCTTCGACAGCCAGATCCACAGCGCCGCGAACGGGATCGCGAGCAGCATGATGAAGCCCGCGTTCAGCGAGCCGAACTGTGCCGCGGTGAAGGTAACGTCACCGAGCGAGCGGTCCACGACGCGATCGGCGAACAGCGTCATCGAGCCCGCCGACTGTTCGAACAGGGCCCAGAAGACGACCGTCGAGAGGATCAGGATCATCAGGACGACCGTGCGACCGAACTCCTCCGAGTTGTGGGTCATGAAGCCGTAGATGACGAAACCCACGATCAGGATGATGGCGCCGTACATCACGTTCTCGGCGAGCTGCTCGGTGCCCGGCAGGAAGTGCAGGTTGACGAGTACGGCATAGATGCCGGCCGCGACGGCAATACCCGCGATCCCGTAGGCGACACGGTTGTCCCGGTCGAGCCGGCTGTGCACCATCGAGTAGAGGATCAGCCCGACGATTGCGATGATCAGGAAGACGTTCTGCGAGGCGAGCACGACGTGTTCGTGCTGCACCAGCCACCAGACGAGTGCCAGCGCCGGCAGCGTCAGCAGGTAGATCGCCAGCTCCTTGTTGAGCGGACCGAGTACCCGCTCCTTCAGGCGATCCGGCTCCGGCGGCTCGGCAAGCCCGAGCAGGTGCTTCTGGCCGATCGTAAACGTGATGAGCCCGACGATCATGCCGATCCCGGCGGCGCCGAAGCCGTAGCTCCAGCCGTAGGTCTCGCCGAGCCAGCCGCACAAGAGCGTCGCGGTGAACGAACCGATGTTGATGCCCATGTAGAAGATCGTGAAACCCGAGTCCCGCCGCGGGTCGTCCTGGCTGTAGAGCTGGCCGACGATCGTCGAGATGTTGGGCTTCAGGTAGCCGACGCCGGCGACGATCAGCGCAAGCGCGAGGTAGAAGACATTCAGCGCGGCGGTGTCGCGCATCGTGATCGTCTCGGTCAGGACCGTCCCCGCGGCCAGCACCTGGCCGCCGGCGAGCACGAGATCCTCGACCAGGGTCGTCCCCGCCGCGTAGCTCACCGCCTGGTGGCCCTCGACGGCCATCAGTATGTGGCCCATCGACAGCAGGATGCCGCCGAACAGCACCGACTTGCGCATGCCGAGGTAGCGATCCGCCAGCATGCCGCCGATGAGCGGCAGCGCGTAGACGAGCCCCGCGTACGACCCCAGGACGTCGAGGCCCATCTCGTCGGTGAACAGGTGGTATTTCGTGAGATACAGGAGGAGCAGGTACTTCATCCCGTAGAAGGAGAAGCGCTCCCAGAGCTCGGTCGCGAAACAGACGTAAAGGCCCTTCGGGTGGCCGAAGAGTTCTTCCTGTTGCGCGAGGTCCTCCGCGGTGACGGCGGCATTGGTCATCGGTGATCCCCCGGGGGTTGTCGCGGTCGCGGCGGCCCTCACGAGCGTTCGCGGTCTTCACAAGGCCCGGGAATGTACCACGAATATTCCGGGCGGCGAGGCATCCGGCCGGCAGACGCCACCTCCGGCTTATGTCGTCTTCAGCCGTCGGTCGTGACGGCTTCGTCGTCGCTTTCGGCCTCGGCCGATTTTCGGCCGAACAGCCGGGACATGAAGATACCGACTTCGTAGAGGAGATACACCGGTACGGCCAGGAGTGTCTGGCTGATGATGTCCGGCGGTGTGAGCAGCATGCCGACGACGAACGCCAGGAGGAACACGTACGGGCGTGCCTTCGCAAGCTTGTCGGGTGTCGTGAGCCCGGTCCAGACGGTCAGCACCGTCGCGATCGGCGTCTCGAACGCAAGGCCGAACGCGAGCACGATCATCGTCACGAAGTCGAGATACTGGGAGATGTCCGTCGTCATCTCGACGTCGGTCGGCGTGATCTTGACGAAGAAACCGAATACGAGCGGGAAGACGACGAAGTACGCGAACGCCGCGCCGGCGTAGAACAGGAAGATGCTGGAGCCGAGCAGCGGGAAGGCGAAGCGTTTCTCGTTCTTGTAAAGCCCCGGCGCGACGAAGGCCCACAGCTGGTAGAGCACGACCGGCATGGCAACCAGCAGTGACACGAAGAACGTCAGCTTGAACGGGGTCAACAGCGGCGCCGTTACGCTGGTCGCGATCATCTTCTGGCCAGGCAGCACGTCGACCAGCGGCTGCGCGACGACCGAGAAGATCCGGTTGGCGAACGGCACCAGGACGATGAATACGCCGATCACCGCCCCGAACATCTTGAGCAGGCGCGTCCTGAGCTCGATCAGGTGTGAGAGCAGCGTTCCTTCGGCGAGCTCATCGGTGGCATCGGTCTCGCTCATGCGTCCTGCTCGGGCGGGGTTTCCTGCTTGCCGGTCTTCGGGGCCGGCGGCGGGATCGTGTCCAGCTCGTCCTCATCGGGGTAGCTGACCTCGCTCGCCTTTGCGTTGGCCGAGACCGGCGAGGGTGGCGATGCCGGCGTGGACGGTGTCTTTTGGTGCACCGGCGAGTAGGTGTCGTCGTCTTTCGGCACGTGCGGCTCGAAGGGCTTCTGCTTGAACTCCTCGGTCCGGAGCTCGTCCTCGAGCTGTCGCTTCATGGCGCGGGTCATGCGCCGGGCCTGCCCAACCCAGCTGCCGATCTGGCTCGCGACCTTGGGCAGGCGCTCGGGGCCGAGAATGACCAGCCCGATCAAGAGCAACAGGATGAGTTCGGAACCCGCGATCCCGGTCATGGCAGTGCCCCGGCCTAGGCGTCTTTCTTACGCGCTTCTTCGGCGGGCGTGTTGTCGAAATCGGCGTCCTTCTTCGAGTCGTCCTCGAGCTGTTCCTTGGCCTCCTCGGCGTCGCTCATGGCGGTCTTGAAGCCCTTGACGGCGTTGCCGAGGTCGGAGCCGAGCGTGCGAAAACGCTTCGTCCCGAAGATGGCGAGAACGATAACGAGAACGATGAGAAGCTGCGGCCAGCTGATGCCTGATAACATCGTTGTCTCCTGCGGATGCACCGCGGTCTGGTAAGTGGGCACCGGCATTTGCCGGGCGCGATATGGTAATGATACCCGCTGTCGAATACCAAAAGTGTGAATCGGTCAGGTCTCGAGCCAGAAAGTCACCGGCCCGTCGTTGACGAGTTCGACTTGCATGTCGGCGCCGAATCGGCCGGTGGCCACGGTATCGAGACTATTTGACACTTCTGCGACAAGATCGTCGAAATACGCACTCGCCCGCTCCGGCTCGGCCCCGCGCGTGAAGCTTGCGCGTGTGCCCTTGTTCGTATCGGCCGCGAGCGTGAACTGCGGCACGAGCAGGACGCCGCCGCCGACGTCCCGAACGGAAAGATTCATGCGGCCGGCCTCGTCCGGGAAGACCCGGTAGGTCAGGATTCGCTCCGCCAGCCGCGCGACGTCGCGCTCCGTATCGTCGCGACTGACGCCCACCAGCACGAGCAGCCCGCGGCCGATCTCGCCGATCCGCTCCTCGGAGACCGTAACACTGGCGCGGGATACGCGCTGCAGCAGACCTATCATTTCTCGGCGAAACTCCTGTTTTCCGGTGCTCGTGGCGCTTTATTAATGCATTCGCCGGATTCGAATACCACCCCGCGCGCCGGGTCGTGCGAGCGTGGCCCTACCGGTCGGGCGCGTGCGCGCCGTTACTTGCCAGGGAGGGTCGCAGCGGCCCGTGCGCCCGGCCGGACCTTCCGAAGGCTAAAATAATCCCACATAAATCCCTAAATGCGGAATTTTAATCTACATAATTCCCACTAGGAATTAATAAAAGCCAGAGTGGTAAAAATTATATATTTTTCAGCCATATATTTAATGTTTGTGGTATTGAAGGATTCTCTTCGCCCCTGCTGCATCCCGTGATTGTCGGTGTCTGCCGCTGACCCTACACTAGCGCCCGACATTACCTATCGGGGAACAGACGATGAAACGACGCCAGTTCGTCGGCGGACTTGCCGCCGCTGCGGGGCTTGCCGCGTGCAGCGCCGAGACGGGTGACTGCGATGCCGGCGGGCAGGGCAGCGGCGAGTCCTTCGAGTGGTCCATGGTCACCTCCTGGCCGCCGGGGTTGCCGGGCCTCGGGGCGGGTGCCCAGCACGTCGCGGATCGGATTACGCGCGCCTCCGGAGGCCGGCTGCGCGTCAAGCTGTACGCCGCCGGCGAACTCGTCCCGGCGTTCGAGGTATTCGACTCGGTCAGCCGCGGTGCCGTGGAAATGGGTCACGGGGCGGCCTACTACCACAAGGGCAAGGTTGACGCCGCGCAGTTCTTTACGACCATCCCCTTCGGCCTCAACGCCCAGGAAATGAACGCCTGGCTCTACTACGGCGGTGGTCTCGAGCTCTGGCGCGAACTCTATGCGCCGTTCAACCTCGTGCCCTTCCCGGCCGGCAACTCCGGCGTGCAGATGGGCGGCTGGTTCAATCGCGAAATCAACTCGATCGAAGACCTGAAGGGCCTCAAGATGCGCATACCCGGTCTCGGTGGCGAAGCCCTGCGCCGGGCCGGTGGCACGCCCGTCACGCTGCCGGGCTCGGACGTCTTCACGGCGCTGCAGACCGGCACGATCGATGCGACGGAGTGGGTCGGGCCCTACAACGATGTCGCGTTCGGCCTGCAGAAGGCCGCGAAATACTATTACTACCCCGGCTGGCACGAGCCGGGCCCCACGCTCGAGGCGATCGTCAACAAGGACGCCTGGGAGTCGCTGCCCGATGACCTGAAGGCCATCGTCGAGATCGCTGCGCAGTCCGTCAACTGCGACATGCTCGCGGAGTTCGTGTACGGCAACACGACGGCGCTCGCCGGCCTCGAGGACAACCCCGACGTCGAGATCCGGCGCTTTCCCGATGAGGTGCTCGAGCTCCTGCGCGAGAAGACGGACGAAATCGTCGCCGAGATGGCCGCCGAGGACCCGCTGATTGCAAGGATCAGCGAGTCCTTCACCGCCTTCCGCGAGGCCTCCGCCGACTGGCAGCGCATCAGCGAGCAGGCGCTGCTCGAGACCCGCGGCTAACGGCAGGGCGCTTCTCCGGCCGTGATGCTGCCGCTCAGCGAACCGGCCGGGCGTGCGCGGAGCCGCGGAAGATCGCGTTCATGAACAACACGTTGAGCCCGTCGAGGTAGGCGCGCACGTTCGGGTCCTGCGTGAACGCGATGACGAAGCCATCGCCGCGCGCTTCGGCCACGGCGAACGGCTTGTAGGCCAGTTGCCGGCGGTTCTCTTCCCACAGGTAGCCGCTCGCCAGCACGCTGTCGGCGTCGGCGAACCGGGCCACGTTGACGCCGGTCCCGAGCCGGCTCGGCGTGTAGATGTCGGAGCCCCGTACCAGGACGTTGAGCGTGTCGCCGACGCCCGCGCCGAGCCAGTGGTCACCGTCCACCACGGCCTGCGCCAGGACGCCGCCGACGGAGTCGGGGCTGGCCTCCGGCGGCGTAATCAGCGTCTGGTACTCGTCGCCGTCCTCGATGTAGGTGCCGGCGACGGTCGTCTTCGCTGTGTCTTCATCCGCGTCGCCCGCCTCCGGAACCGATTCGACGACGGCCTCGCTGACGACGGCGTCTTCCCGCCGGATCGAGACCAGGTCGACCGCCGGGTCGGCGGCGAAGTTCGTCGCGTTGCCGACCGTGATCAGCACGCCGCCGCGATCGACCCAGTCGCCCAGGTTCGCGGCCCCGGCCTCCCCCAGCACGCCGACGTAGCCGTCGTAGGACTCGGGCAGGATCAGCACCTGGTAGCGGCGAAGGTCCGCGGTCGCGAGTGCCGGCGTGCGGATGGCCGTGACCGGGTAGTCGAACTGCCGTTCGATAACGAAGCGCGTGTTGCCGGCGCTGTACTGCGCGGTCGGTTCGTCCCAGGCGATCGCGACGCGCGGCGCATTCATGCGCACGACCTTGCCGCTGCCGAAGTTCGGCCCGTCGGTTACCCAGCTGGAACGAACGCCAGTGACGTCGGCGCCGGTCTCGGCGGCCAGGCCGGCGAGCGTATCGCGCAGCCCTGCAGGATTGTCGGCGGCATCGAAGATCAGCGTGCCGGCCGGATAGTAGGTCTCGTCGTGCGTGAACGCCTCGTCCGTACTCTTGACCGCGAGACCCAGCCGGTGGGCGTGTGCCAAGAGCCGGATCCCCGACGCGTCGCCCCACGGGACCAGCCAGGCGACCGCATCCGCGGGACCCGTCAGCGTCCCGGGACGAACCAGGTCGGGACCCGCGGGACTGAACTCGCCGCTGACGGCCCGCCCGCAGCGTGCCGTGGCTACGTTCATCATCAGGGGCATCGACCAGGCCGTGACGTCGTAGATTTCGTCGGGCAGGTCCTTGGCCCGGCGCCGCTCCTGCTCGGCGACGAAATCCTCTTCGAGGGGCACGTCGTTGTCGAGCAGCGTTCGCAGCAGGCGCCTGGCCGGCTGCGCGAGATCGATGACGTAGCTGCCGGGGGCATAGCTGCGCCCGCAGGCCTGGAAGTTCGCGTCTGCCCGCCTGACCTCGACGCCCTGCCGGACGAGCAGCCCGGCCAGCTTGTCGGCGCCCGCCTGGTCCCGCTGCGTCGGGATGATGATGCTGCGCGGATTGCCCGACCGGCCCTCCTCGATCGCGCTGACCTGGTAGGCGTAGAAGTCCTCGAGGAACTTCTCACGATTGGCGGCAACGGTTTCGGCGGTGCCCAGCGACGTCACGAAGTGACCGCGAATGGTCTCGCGGTAGGGCACCTCGACGCCGTCGTACTGGCGGAACACCAGCCCGCGTGAGGAGGCTTGCTCGTAGGTCATCGCGATGCTGCCGAAATACGACGGCCAGCTGGCGCCGTAACCGGGGTAGAACGCGTCATAGACCTCGCGGGTGAAGTAGTCGATGCCGAAGCGGTCGAACCAGCGCGCATTGGTGCGGCCGAAGAGTTCGAGGCTCGCGCGCTGGTCCGCGGCGAGGTGCGGGTTGAACGGTATGGCTTCCGGCGCGAAGTAATAGGTCGAGTCCGAGCCCATCTCGTGCGCGTCGACGAAGGCGACCGGGTACCACTCCTGGATCGCGGCGACCCGCCCCTGCGTCTCCGGCTGCGTCTGCATGAACCAGTCGCGGTTCATGTCGAACAGGTAATGGTTCGTGCGCCCGCTCGGCCAGGGCTCATTCTGCTCGGCGGACAGCCGGTCCGAATCCGGCACGAGACCCCGCGCGATCTCGTAGCGGTGAATGAACCGGTCGCGGCCGTCCGGGTTCTGCATCGGATCGATGACGACGACCGTCTCGTCGAGGATGTCGTCCACCCGCGGGTCGTTCTCGGCGGCGAGCAGGTGGTAGGCGGTCAGCATCGCGGCATCGGTCGAGGAGATCTCGTTGCCGTGGACGCCGTAGGACAGCCACGTGACCGCAGGCTGGTCGGCGATGATGCGTTCGGCGTCGGCCCGGCTCGTGACGCCGGCGTTGCGCAGGGCCTGCATGTTGGCCTTGATCTCGTCGATGCGCGCCAGGTTCGCCGCTGACGTTACGACCACGTAGACGAGCTCGCGGCCCTCCCAGGTCTTCCCGTAGCGATGGACGCTGACGCGACCCGGCGCCGCGGCCTCCAGCGCCTCGAAGTAGCGGATCGCGTCGCGATGCCAGGTGATGCGCTCGCCGGAGGTGTAGCCGAGCACGTCCGCGACGCTCGGGATCGAAGGGTCGTAGCTGGCCCCCGGCCAGTATTCGAACTCCGCCGCCGGGGTGACGGTAACGACGAACAGCGAGAGCAGGATGACGATAGTGCGCATGGGCTTTTCCGGGTCTGAATCGAAACGGTGTGCTCAAGTGTCGATGCGGCCGACGACCGACGAGAGTACGTAGAAGAGCGTGAAACCAAGGTAAACGAAGGGCAGCAGCAAATGCACGGTACGGTTCCTTACCAGGAAGCCGGTCATGGCGATCGAGAGCTCGATCGCGACGAACACGTAGTAGTCATCCGGGACGCTGCGCAGACCCGCATCTGCCTTGAACACGGTTTCCGGGATGTCGATCAGCCATGCCACCACCATTCCGCCGAAGAACCAGCGACGATTGCGGAAGAAGCTTTCCTCGAGATCGATATCGGCCGGCATGTCCCAGGGGTACAGGATCGACGCGAGGAAGAACAGGACGATCGCGTAGAGCGTGATGAACAGGTACTCGTAAGCGAACCAGTCCTCGTGCTGGCTCCACCAGAACATGCCCCACCAGATCATCAGGATGTAGATCAGTATGGCAACGGTCCACAGCGTGTGCGGCAGGTAGAAGCGTACCGTGTCGCGATGCTGGATGGTCTTGCTCATGCCGGTGGCGAGGTGGGTAATGCCGAGCCCCATGATTACCGAGATGAGCACCCCGATATATTCGAAAACCCCCATATTGATGCTCCGGCGTCCAGGCGATTGGAGTCTGGCACGAAGGTGGGGTGCGATCCAGCGCGCCGCAGCATTGCTGTCTCGAGAATGGATTGTGGCCGATCTTCCGGGTTTTGCCGGCAAGTGTCCGGAGGGTCCACGGATACAGGACCAACCCACTTCCCGCGGGCCAACCAGGGTCAATGCAGGCGGTACTCCGCGAGTAGCCGACGCGCCTGTTGAGCTTCCGGATGGTCTTCACCAAGCGCGTAGTCGAGGTGCGGCAGCGCAGAAGCAAGATCAGCCAAGGCACCTTCCGCATCGCCGGAATCACGTCGAATTTCGGCACGTTGAACGAGTGCCCGCCCAAGATAAATGCTGTTTTGTGTCTCCGGGCGCGTGTGATCTTCGAGTCGCTCTATGAGGCCGTTGGCAAGTTCCTCCGCGACCACGAAGTTGCGACGCTGACGGTAGACCTCGGCGCCCTCGATCAGCGCCGAGATCAGCCCTGGAGTTTCCCGTGCTTCCGGGTAGCCCGTATCGACCAGGAGTCCATCGATCTCACGCGCCGCAGCGTCCAGTTCCCCGTAACCGCGATACACTTTCGAGCGGAGCACGCGGATGCTCGTAGCAAGTTGCCTGTCGGCCCGCTCGTTATTTTCGATATAGGATTGTGCCGTTTCCAGGCTGCGCATCGCGCGCCCGAATGCCTCGTTGGCGAGGTAAACTTTCGCGAGCCCGACGTGCAAATAGGCGGCATTGCTACCGTTGCCAACATCTTCCGCCACCGCAAGGCCTTCGACAAAGATTGCCTCGGCGTCCGCAACCCTTCCCACGGACATGAGCAAATTGCCGTACTGTGTGAGGAGCGATGCGGCACCGCGTCCCTCGAAGCCGCTGTCCCGCATGCGTTCCACGAGATCGGAGAATGCGTCAAGAGCTTCCGGCGTGCGGCCGAGCGTCTGTAGCGTGACCGCTCTGTTGGCGGCTACACGCTGGTAACCCAGCGTCGTTCCCCTGCCGGTCGTCTCCAGCAGCTCAAGCACATCCTCGAGATACTCGATTGCCTCGTTAAGTCTTCCATCGCGGTAATACTGAAACCCGATATCGTTCAGTATGACCCCACGCAGGTTGGCTCCCGCGAATGGATGTGCCTCGAGCAGGTCCTTTGCGGTGAACAAGGTAGCCAGCGCTGCCTCGCCGTCGCCGGCCTGCAGTTCGGCACGCGACTTCGCGCGCAAACACTCAACATGGGTCTCGATTTCTGGAGCAGACAGGGACCGGTACAAAGACAGACCCTCTGCGAGCTGGCGGGCTGCGCCATCGGGATCCCGGGCCTGGTTGTTACGGGCCGACCTGCAGAGAACGGCCGCAAGCCCGCTGGTATCGCTGTGCTCTCGAGCAATCCGCTCGGCTTGTTCGAGCAACTCATTTGCGCTCCGTGTCTCGCCGAGGCTCGCATACCGTTTGGATACGTCGAAAAGCACGGAAGCCATGAACGGCTGCCCGGCGTCAAACTGGCTGCCTAGCAGGGCCCGGCCTCGATCCAGTAATTCGACTGAGGTGAATGAACTGTCGCCCATTTCCTCCAGAAGCAGGCTGTAAAATTCGTTGCTGGCCTGCATCCGCTGTTGCTGGTAGACGGCAATGTCCCGCTGCTGCCTGGCCTCGAGCATTTGCAGGCCCGTGATTACCGTCGCGGCCACCAGGCTCATGAGCGTGAGCAATCCCGCGAGGACGCCGCCTCGGTTGCGCTGGACGAATTTCCGGATTCGATAGCCGGATTGCTGACCGGCCGCTGTTACAGGGTAGCCTGACAGGTAGGCATGCAGGTCGCTGCGCAATTCATTGGCGTCCCGGTAGCGATCTGCCGGCTTTGCGCGCAAGCACTTCTCTATTATCGATCTGATCTCGCCGGGCAGGGCTTGCCGCGCGCCGATTGGCAGAACTACCGAACGGTCATCGACGGAGCGCTGTATTGCGTCGGTCAGCGTTTCTCCCTCGGTGGGTAGCCCACCTCCGAGAACTTCGGACATCAGAAGACCAAGCTGGTAAATATCGGAGGCGATTGATATCGGCTTGCCCAGCAACTGTTCGGGGCTTGCGTACCGTGGTGTCATCGCGCCTGATCGAGTCAGGTCTTCCGGCCCGTCTTCGAGCAACTTGGCGATTCCGAAGTCCAGCAACTTGACCTCGCCGTTATCCGTAACGAGAACATTCGCCGGTTTGATATCCCGGTGTACGATCAGATTTCCGTGGGCGAATGCCACGGCGTCGATGACGTCGATCAGTAGCCGAATGCGGTCCGCTAGCGCCAGCTCTTTCTCGGTGCAGAAACGAGTTATCGGTGCTCCCTCAACCAGCTCCATGACGATGTAGGGCCAGCCTTCCGTCGTCAGCCTCGCGTCGTAGAGCTGCGAAATATGCGGATGATTCAAGGCTGCCAGAACGCTTTGTTCCTGCATGAAGCGCTCGCGCATAGCGGTGCTGATGCCACTGATCGCCGACACTTTTATGGCGACATCACGGTCGAAGCTACCGTCGACGCGAGTCGCCCTGTACAGGCGGCTCATGCCGCCTTCGGCAATAAAGCTGACGATCCGGTAGCCGTCGAGTTCGCGGCCTATCAGTGCCTGTTCGTGACTCGCGGACAAGTCCGAAAGTATTCCGAGGCCCGCCCCCGTCGAAAAAGGGTCTCCGTCACCATCTCTCATACTTGCTGGTTTCTCCTGACCATCCCTGATGCGCAGAAGCTATACACTGGCGCAAGGCGGAGGCGTGACGCAAGTCCCTCGAGCTCCCGGGATATGCGCGCAGGCCCGACGCTCATCCCGATGCTGCTGAAGCCCGGTACACGCGCGCTCCGGCTCTGCTGCGGGCGGACGGATCAGGGCCCTTTCGACCAGCGGTCAGGATATGCTGGTGTCCTGATCCCCCGTGTCCGCTTGCATTGACCCGTGGCCGGGAGGAACATCGACGGACGCTCGAGACCGCAGGGGGAAAACCATGGTCGACACGCTCGAACCGAAGCCCGGCTTCGCATTCTGGGTCATCGGCGCCGTTGCGCTGGTGTGGAATCTCTTCGGCCTGATGCTCTACGTCATGCAGGTATCGGCGACACCGGAGCAGCTCGCGGCGGCGTATACGCCGGAACAGGTCGAGTTGCTGCTGGCGGTGCCGGCATGGGCCACGTCGATGACCGCTATCGCCACGACGGCCGGCGTGCTGGGCTGCCTGCTGCTGCTGCTCCGCAAGCGCCTCGCGGTGCCGTTCTTCGCCGTCTCGCTCGTCGCCCTCGTACTGCAGGACCTCTATACCTTCGTCCTTGCCGACACGCTGGCGGTGTTCGGCTCCCAGCCGCTGATCATCCAGGTCGTCGTCTTCGTCGTCGCCCTGCTTTTGCTCTGGTACTCGCGACGCGCAGCCGCGGACCGACTGTTGACGTAGGCGGCGCCTGCCGCAACGGCTAGTTGCCGATCGTAACCAGGGTCAGGCCGCCGATGCCCGACGGCGTATTGTGCGAGATGCCGCCGAGATAGAGCGTCTGTGACGCGAGGTTGAACCAGTTGACGTTCACGGTGCCGGTGGACCCTGCCGTCGCGAAGGCCGGGCCGGACACGGTGAGGTTGCCCTGGTCGTCGTTCAGCCCGATCGACCAGCCGAGGAGCCGGTAATTGGCGCCCGGCCCGCCGGCGATCTCGTCCGTCTCGTAACCGTGGATCAGGACCGCATAGCGCCCGGCGGCCGGGAAGGCCAGGTCGACGCGCTCCTGGGAGGTCGGTCCGCCGCTCTTGCCGACCTCGGAACACACCGTGCCGTCGACGCAGTAGTAGACGTACATGTCGAGATCGTCGTCGCCGTCGGTGAGCGCATCGAATAGCGCGAAGCGTGCGTAGAGCTGGTCGGCCGGGACGTCGATCAGGTGTGCGGTGACGCCGTCGGTGCCCCGGAACGTAAAGGTCCTGGTCGGGTCGTTGTCGACGAAGCCGTCGATGACGAGTGGCAGCCTCAGCCCGTGGACGCGCGGCGTGTACGGGCCCGAGTAGCCGAAACCAACCTCGAACGACAGCGAGCCCGTGCCGCCGAAGCTCGTAATCTCGGCGGGCGCGACGATCGAGGCCGGGCGTATCGCGAGCGCGGTCCGGACGGCATGGTCGGCGCTGTTCCACGTCAGGCTGCCGAAACGCCAGAGATCGAGCGTGCCGCCTTCGAAGGTAAAGGTGACGTCGAAACTCGCCGTCTCGCCAGGGCCGAGCGCCAGTGTGCGCGGTACCACCTCGACCGCGATGCCATCCGGGGCGGCGATCTCGACGACGTAGGTCTCGCTCTGTTCGCTCACGTTGGTCACGCGGCGCGTCACCGTCTGCCGGCTCGCGAGCTTGCCGATCGCGATGTTGGGCTGGTTCATGTCCGCCGGGTCGAGCGAGACCCCCGCCGCCTGCAGTTCGTCGCAGCGCGCCGGGTCGATGGCCGGCGAATCGGTCGCGCAGGCGAACGCGTCATACTCGTCGGCGCCGGTCTCGTAGACCAGGCCGGGCTCGAAAGCCGCGTTGGGCACGATGTGACCCGAGCCGAAGTCGAACGGGTTCGCCGGCGTGCCGGCCGCGTCGCGGGTCAGGTCCTGCCGGGCCGTCGTCATCAGCGCCGACTTCAGCGCCTCCGGCGACCAGTCGGGATAGGCCTCCCTGAGCAGCGCGGCAACGCCCGTGACGTGCGGCGTCGACATCGACGTGCCGGACAGGTAGCCCCAGGTTTCGCCCGTGGTCGTATTGATCGCTTCGGGCGTGACGCCCGCCAGGATGTCGACGCCGGGCGCAGTGACGTCCGGCTTCAGCACGTTGGCGGCGGGGCCCGGGCCACGCGACGAGAAGCGCGCGATCTCGTTGCCGTCCTGGGTCTCCGAAAGGAAGAATCCCTTGTCGAGGATCACGTCGACCTCTGTGTCGGCGTCGAGCTCGGCGATGATCAGGTTGGCATCCGCCTGCCCGATCATCAGCGCGGGAATCTCGGCGAGATTCGGGTCGCCCTGCATGACGATCGGCTCGTCGGCGAGATTATAAACGAGCGCAGCCGCCGCGCCGGCGTCCCCGGCGTTGGCGATCTTGACGTCGAACGGGCAGCCGCCGCGCGCAATCAGCACGACGTTGCCGCTGACCTCGCTGCCATTGACGAGCGGCTGGCAGGCATCGCTGCGCGTGCCGTTGGTGCCATCGTCGAGGAGTATCGTGTCGTCGTCGGCGAGCACGATCGGCGCTTCGATCGGGTCCACATCGGCGAGCGGCGGCGTGAAGGCGGCTTCGCGAACGGCGTACCGTCCCGCGATCGAGGGCGGGGCGGCGATCTCGAGTGCTTCGCGCGAGGTCTCGCCGTCGCGCGTCGACGCTGCCACGGTCAGTGCCCATGGCCCGCCGGCCGGCGAACCGATCGTCCCTAGGTTGGGACCGTCGTTGCCGGCCGCGACGACCGCCAGCACGCCGGCCCGCGTTGCGTTCATGAGCGCAACGTCATCGGGGGCCGTCAGGTTCGCGAGCGACGAGCCGACCGAGTAGTTGATGATGTCGACCCCGTCCGCGACGGCGGCGTCGATCGCCCGGGCGAGGTCGGACGTGTTGCAGGCCGCACGGGTTTCCCCCGGCCTGAGCCAACAGGCCTTGTACACGGCGAGCCGCGCCCGCGGCGCGATGCCTTCGACGTTACCGATGCGCGTTCCGAAGATCGACGCGGTGACGCGGTTGCCCGCCGCCGTCGTGGCGATATGGGTACCGTGTCCGTCCACGTCGCGGGGCGAGCGAATCTCGCCGGTATCGATCGGGCCGCTCGCCTCGGCGCCGTCGATGTACCAGCGCGCACCGATAATCTTGTTGTTGCAGTCGGCGGCCTCGAACTGTTCGCCGGTCTCGCAGTCGCCGGCCCAGTCTTCCAGCGGCTCATAGACGAGCTTGTCCTCGGCGCGACGGTACCGCGTGCACAGCCAGCGGCCGAGCAGTGACGACTCGCCCCAGGTCGAGCGGCAGTGTCGCGGCGCATCGGCCGCCTGCGTGTCCCTGAGCGCGGGATGCTCGGGGTAGATGCCCGAGTCGATCACGCCGATGACGACGTCTTCGCCGCTCAGCCCGCGGCCCCCGCGCAGGCTGTCGCCGCCGTCGAACAGGCCGAGGAACTCCGGGCTGAAGTTCGTGGCGAGCGGCCGGATCTCGTCTTCCCAGACCTTGACGACTTCCGGCAGGTGCTCGAGCTTGTGCGCCGAGGCGGGCGTCATCAGCGCCGCGAAACCGTTGAGCCCGTAGCGGTAGCTGTAGATCATCTCGGTGCCGGAATCGGCTTTCGCCAGCACCGCGCGCTGCTCGGTCTCGAGCCGCTGTGTGTAGTCCCGGATTGCGGCCGCATTGCGGTCGAACTTGAGCGCCCGCGAGACGCCGATCCGGCCGCTGGCGGACTTGGCTACCTCGGCGTGGTAGGCGGCGGCCGGCGGCCGCGCGAGCTCCACGATGTAGACCTTCCTGGCTTGCGGGTTCTCGCTGCCGGCGAGCCGGAGGCCGACGCCCGGCCCGGCATCGCGGAGCACCGGGCCCTCGCCGCCCGCGGCCACGCCCGCGATCAACAGCAGGCCGAGCGACAAGAGGCGCGGGGCATATCGGTTGGCGAAGCGGAGGCTCGAAATCACAGTGGTGTGCCGGCGAACGAAGTCGACAGGGGCACGGCAAGACCCGCTGGTCCGGGATCGGATTACCAGGTACCGCAGCAGCCCCCGTATCGTCGTGACGTTAGCACATCCCGAAACGAGGCGGCCAGCGCCGCCGCCGGCTGCGTCCCCGCGATTATTCGGTGGCGAAAAGCTGCGCCGGGTCGCGGAAGCTCTTGAATTCGAGCGCGTTGCCCGCCGGGTCGAGGAAGAACATCGTGGCCTGCTCGCCGACCTCGCCCTCGAAGCGGATCTTCGGTGCGATCAGGAAATCGATTTGGGCGGCCTCCAGGCGCTCGGCCAGGCGGTCCCAGTCGTCACGATCGAGTACCACGCCGAAGTGCCGCGCCGGTACCGCGTCACCGTCGACGGGGTTGGTCGCGACGGCATCGCCGTCACTGTCCACGAGGTGCAGGGTGACCTGGTGGCCGAAGAAATCCAGGTCGATCCAGCGATCTGCCGTGCGACCGGTGCCGAGGCCCATCAGGCCGCAGTAAAAATCGCGGGCCCGGTCGAGATCGTCGACCGGCAGGGCGAGGTGAAACGGCCTGAGCGAACCGGAACGGGTCTCGGGATTACCCATGTATCGCGACTCCGTGGTCGCGGGTTCGCGCGCTGCGGCCGCGCGTGCGACGGGCGTGTCTAGTCATTGTCGCCGAGCCAGGCGCGGGGCTTCAGATAGTCACTGTAGAGCTTGGCCTCGGGGGAGTCCGCTTCCGGGTGCCAGTCGTATTCCCAGCGGACGAGCGGCGGCAGCGACATCAGGATCGATTCGGTACGGCCGCCGGACTGCAGGCCGAAGACGGTGCCGCGGTCGTAGATCAGGTTGAACTCGACGTAGCGGCCGCGCCGGTACAGCTGGAACTCGCGCTGCCGGTCGCCGTAGGGGTGCTGGTGGCGGCGCTTCACGATCGGCGCGTACGCGCGCATGAAGCTATCGGCGACCGAGCGCACGAATTCGAAGGACTTGTCGAAACCGAGTTCGTTGAAGTCGTCGAAGAACAGGCCGCCGACGCCGCGCGTCTCGTTGCGGTGCTTCAGGAAGAAGTATTCGTCGCACCAGTGCTTGAAACGCTGGTAGTAGTCAGGCCCGAATGGCGTGCACGCGGCCTTTGCCGTCTTGTGCCAGTCGACGACGTCTTCGAGGAACGGGTAATACGGGGTCAGGTCGTAACCGCCGCCGAACCACCAGGCCGGGTTGTCTTCGTCACCGGCGTAAAACAGCCGGAAGTTTGCGTGCGTCGTCGGCACGTACGGGTTGACCGGGTGCAGGACCAGCGAGACCCCCATCGCCTCGAAGCCCTTGCCGGCAAGGTCGGGCCGGGTTTTTGTCGCCGACGGCGGCAGCTCGTTGCCGAACACGTGCGAGAAATTGACGCCTGCCTTCTCGAAGATCGCGCCGTCATCGAGTACGCGGCTTTCGCCACCGCCCCCGCCGTCGCGCTGCCAGGCGTCGCCCCTGAAGCGGCCCTTGCCGTCGATGTCTTCCAGTTCGGCGACGATGCGGTTCTGCAGCGTCAGCAGGTAGTCCTTGACCGCGTCTGTGTCGATCATGTCTCGTTACCTTTCGTTGGCTCTGCGTCAGTCGCCGCTCTTCTTCGACGTCTTCTTCGCAGCTTTCTTTTTCGCGGCTTTCTTGCGCGTAGCCTTTTTCTTCGTCTTCTTCTTGGTCGACTTCTTGCGCGCGGCGGCGGCCTTGGTGACGCCCGCGTTGTCGTCGTTCGCCGCGGTCTTCTTCTTCGCGACCTTCTTCTTGCCGCGGCGGCCGCGTTCGGGCGCGGCGGCAAGCAGTTCCTTGCACTCCTCGAGCGTCAGGCTCTTCGGGTCCCTGTCCTTCGGCACGCGGGCGTTCTTCGCCTTGTTGGTGATGTAGGGACCGTAACGGCCGTTCAACACCTGGATGCCCTCGTCTTCGAAGTCCTGGATCAGGCGCTCGGCGTCGGCTTTCTTTTTCTCTTCGATCAGCTCGAGGGCGCGCGGCAGCTCGATCGTGTAGGGATCGTCGTCACCGCGTATCGACACGAACTTGTCGCCGTAGCGGACGTAAGGGCCGAAGCGGCCGATGCTGGCGGACACGGGCTGTCCATCTGCCGTCTCGCCGAGCTTGCGCGGCAGCTTGAAGAGCTCCAGCGCATCCTCGAGCGTCACGTCGTTCATCTTCTGCCCGGGCCTCAAGCCCGCGAACTTGGGTTTGTCTTCGTCATCCTTCGTGCCGATCTGGACGAAGGGTCCGTAGCGTCCCATGCGGACGGTGACGGGCTTGCCCGACTTGGGATCCGTGCCGAGTTCCCGGGCCTGCGCGACCTGTTCGCGCGTGACCGTCGCTTCCTTTTCCTCGCACAGCTCGTGGAACGGCTTCCAGAAGCGGTCGAGGACCGGTATCCAGTCGGCTTCGCCGCGCGACACGGCATCGAGTTCGTCCTCGAGCCTGGCCGTGAAATCGTAGTCGACGTACTGCGTAAAGTGGTCGGTCAGGAAACCGTTCACGATGCGGCCGATATCGGACGGGATGAAACGCTTGCCGTCCATCTCGACGTACTCGCGGTTCTTGAGCGTCGCGATGATGCTCGCGTAGGTCGACGGCCGGCCGATGCCGTATTCCTCCAGCGTCTTGACCAGGCTCGCCTCGGTGAAACGGGGCGGCGGTTCGGTGAAGTGCTGCTCGGGCCTCAGTTCGACCAGCTTGACGACGTCGCCTTCCGCGATTTCCGGCAACAGGCGGTCGCCCTCGTCGGTGGTCGCATCATCCTTGCCTTCCTGGTAGACGGCAATGAAGCCCGGCACGACCAGGACCGAGCCATTGGCACGGAGGCGGTGGCCGTCGTCGGGTTTGCCGGCGGCGAAGTCGATCGCCACGGTATCGAAGACGGCCGGAATCATCTGGCAGGCCATCGTGCGGCGCCAGATCAGCGAGTACAGCTTGAGCTGGTCCTCGTCGAGGGCGCCTTTGATCTCGTCGGGGGCGCGCGCGACCGAGGTGGGGCGGATGGCTTCGTGCGCTTCCTGGGCGTTCTTCGATTTCGTCTTGAACTCCCGCGGTGCCTCCGGGACATTTTCCTTGCCGTAACGCTCGGCGATAACGTCGCGTATCTCGTCGACAGCGACCTGCGCCAGCGCTACCGAGTCCGTTCGCATATAGGTAATGAGGCCGACGTTGCCTTCGCCCGGCAGCTCGATCCCTTCGTAGAGTTTCTGGGCAACGCGCATCGTGCGCTGCGTATTGAAGCCGAGTTTGCGCGATGCTTCCTGCTGCAGCGTCGAGGTCGTGAAAGGCGCGGCCGGATTACGGCGGCGCTGTTTCTTCGTGACCGAGACCGCCGTCAGCTCGCCGTCTGCGGCGTCGAGCAGCGTTCGTTCGACCTCGCGTGCCGTGGTTTCGTTTTCGAAGCTGAATTGCTCGACCTTCTCGCCGCGATAGCTGACGAGGCGGGAGACGAACGGCTGTTCGTCCTTCGCAAGGTCGGCCTCGATGCTCCAGTACTCGCGCGCCTTGAACGCTTCGATTTCCAGCTCGCGCTCGACGATCATGCGCAGCGCGGGGCTCTGTACGCGACCGGCCGAAAGCCCGCGCTGTACCTTCTTCCACAAGAGCGGTGACAGGTTGAAACCGACGAGATAGTCGAGAGCGCGGCGCGCCTGCTGCGCACCGACGAGGTCGTCCGAAAGGCCGCGCGGATGCTCGATCGCGTCGCGCACGGCATTCCTGGTGATTTCATGGAAGATGACGCGATGCACGTCCTTGTCGTCCAGCGCGCCCTTTTCCCGGAGCAGCTCGATCAGGTGCCAGGAGATCGCTTCGCCCTCGCGATCCGGGTCAGTCGCGAGATACAGGGCGTCGGCTTTTTTGAGCGCGCGAATGATCGCATTGACGTGCTTCTCGTTGCGATCGATCACCTGGTACTTCATCGCGAAGCCGTGATCGGGGTCGACGGCACCCTCCTTCGGCACCAGGTCGCGCACGTGCCCATAGGATGCGAGCACGTCGAAGTCCTTCCCGAGATACTTGGAAATGGTCTTCGCCTTGGCCGGCGATTCAACGATGACGAGGTTTTTGGACATACCGCTCCGGTTGCTCGAGTGCCGTCCGGCAGGAATACCTGGACCGTGCCGCGGTTGAATTACAGATTTAAGGAAGGCCTGTCAAGGAACCGCCCGCGGCGACCCCGTCAAATATTCGGGGTCAGAGTAAAAACCGCTGCGGCCGGTTTTTACTCTGACCCCGAACTATTTTGCTAGTGAATCAGGCCCGTGGTCTCGTCGAAAACGAGGTCTTCCATCCGGGCGTAGGCGAGTTCCTGGCCGGGCTGGCTGAACAGCACCATCAGTACGACCCACTTGATTTGCTCGACGTCGATGTCGGGGGCGTCGAGCGCGAGCAGGCGGTCGATCAGGATCTCGCGCTGCGGCGGCGAGAGTATGCCGATCTGTTCGAGATAGAGAATGTAACCGCGCGAAGCGGAATCGAGTCGCTCCAGCTCGGGTTCGCTGTAGATGCGCGTGCCCCCGCCCGAGGAGCGGTTGAAGATCAGGTTTTCCTGGTGATCCGTGAGTCCGTCCAGCCAGTCGAGCGCACGCTCGATCTCCGGGTCGGCAAAGCCGGCTCGGGAGAGTTCGTCTCGGAGTTCGTGCTGGTCGGGCTCGGGGTCGTCTTCGGTGTCGACGTAGGTCTCGAAGAGATACATCAGTACGTCGAGTACGTTTTCCTTCATGCCTGGAGCGGCTCCTGTATGGGGCAACTATCCTGTAGCGGTCGGCTCAAGCGTTACTCAATCGAGCGTATTGACCGCCAGCCAGCTTCTCGATCTTTCCCTCAAGCTCCAGGATCAGGAGCATGGAGGAAAGCTCGGCGATCGTCAAACCGGATCGTTCCAGCAAATCGTCCACGCTGACGGGGTCATGGCCGATGTCATTTAACAAAGTATCGTGCTCGCTCGTCGCGGCTTCCGGCGGCGTCGCCGGGACCCCGTTTTCCGCCTCGCTCGCGGCGAGGTGACCGACAATGGGCGCCAGTTCCGCCATGATGTCCTCGGCGGTTTCGACGAGCTTGGCACCGTCACGTATCAGGCGATGACATCCCCTTGCGAGCGGGTTATGTATCGAACCCGGAATCGCGAACACCTCGCGTCCCTGCTCCGCGGCCAGCCGGGCCGTGATCAGCGAGCCGCTCCGGCGGGCGGCCTCGACCACGAGCGTCCCGACGCTGAGCCCCGAGATGATGCGGTTGCGTTCCGGGAAGTGCTGGCGCCGCGGCGGTGTGCCGGGCGGATATTCCGTGACGATCGCGCCGGCCGCGGCGATCCGGTGCGCGAGTTCGCGGTGTCTGGCCGGGTAGACCCGGTCGATGCCGGTGCCGGTTACGGCGATCGTCCCGCCTGAGCCGGCCAGCGCAGCTTCGTGGGCGGCCGCATCGATCCCCTCGGCGAGGCCGCTGGTGATCACGAAACCCGAGCCGGCGAGATGCCTGGCAAAGCGGCGTGCATTATCGACGCCGCCCTGCGTGGGGTTGCGGCTGCCGACGATGGCGAGCGACGGCAGGGACAGGACATCGGCGGAGCCCTTGACGTACAGCCCGAGCGGCGCGTCCTTGATGTCCCCGAGAAGCGGCGGGTAATCGGCGTCGTCGATGAACAGGAGCCGCTGGTCGGGCGCCTCGAGCCAGGCAGCGATGCCTTCGACGGCCGCGCTGTCGGGCGCTGCAATACGGGCGGCCTTGTCGGCGCCGAGGCCCGCGGCCTCGAGCCTGGACCGGCCCTGCCCGACAATCGCGTCCGCCGCGCCGAAGCGATCGACGAGGACGCGATATTCATCGGTCCTGAGCCATGCGAGGGACAGGACGGCCCGGGTTGTGGCGCTCAGCGACATCCGCCTTGCCTGTGACATTACCGGGTCGATCTTAAGGCTTTCGCCCCGGGTACGCGCGCCAGAATCGGTCGCTTGTAACGATTTACTGCACCCTGAACGCAAACGGCGCCCCGGAAGGCGCCGTTCGTCGCGTACTGTGTGCAGGACTCAGATCGGGTTACGCACCGCGTCGAGTACGTGCAGCGGCTCGGTCGCTTCCATGACGAGGCCGTAGGAGATTTCCGGGTAGGTCTTGAAGACCATGACGGTGCCGGCCGGCTCGTCCGGCAGCTTCACCTTGCCGCCGCCGAAACGGTCGGAGATCGTCTCGCCGGCCTGGAATACCGTCAGCACGTCGCCGGCCGCGAGCCCGTCGGTCGCGCCGCGGTTCATGACGATGACCTGGTACTGGCCGATCTGCGATACGCCGCCGATTACGGCCATGATGCGACCGTCGATGTCAGCGTCGGGCGCCTTCGGCAGGAAATTCAGCGGCATGTCGACCGTTGCCGCAATCAGGCGGTCGCCGCGCTGGGCTTCCTGCGTGCTGGCGGTCAGCTCGACCGTCGCCGGGTCACCGCCGCGGCGCAGCGAGCCTTCAGCGACGAGCAGGCCGTGATAACCCATGACGCGGTTGTTGTCGGGATCGCGCAGCGGCTCGCCCACGTTGATGACCGAGTAGCGGGTGCCCGCCTGGTCGCCCGCGACACCGCGCACATATATCTCGTTGCCCGCCGAGGCGATGATGTGATCGCCGCGTACTTCCAGCAGGTAGGGCAGCTTGTCGGCCTCGCTCTTCTCGATGATCGCGCCGCCGGTCAGGAAAGCCGCGATCGACTCGTGCGGAATGCTGGTGACCGCTTCGCTCAGCGGCGTGACCCGCGCCTGCGGCGACAGGCGCAGCGAGGACCCGCGTGCCGTCGTCACGCGCGGCTGGCCGTCGATGTAGACCAGGGCCAGGACGTCGCCCGGGTAGATCAGGTGCGGATTGACGATCTCGGGATTGACGTACCAGATCTCCGGCCAGAACCACGGGTCCCTGAGGAAGGTCGAGGCGATGTCCCAGAGCGTGTCGCCCTCCTGGACGACGTATTCACGCGGGGCGTCCGGCGCGAGGCTCGGGGCCTGCAGGGCGAACGCGCCGACCGGCATCGCGACCGGCGTCAGGGGAGATTCGCTCGATGACACGTTGCCGGCACTGATCGTGAGCAGCAGTGCGCCGAGCGCTGCTGCCAGTCGGGCCGGCATCCTGGATTCGGGTTTGCTGAGAAACATGGGTGGCTTGAGCTCCCTCGATGACATTCGCTGTCGACCCCTAGGGCCTTGATATTTCGCGCGTTGCTATAATATGTCTGCAAGTGGCCTCTGTGGCTGCCAATTACGTCACATTTCGGGCTCCGCGAAGCGTATTCCGGCCCCGCCAATGCTGGACATTGTCAGTCATCATATTTAATTAAGTCAATTATTTAGGGCACATTTACAGAATTTTCGGAGACCCGGAAGCCGGGTCGGGACAGTGTCCCCGGCACCGATGCTCGGACCTCGCGACACGATATTGCAGTACCGAATTATGGCAAAACTCAAAATTTTGGAATTCCCGGATCCCCGGCTGCGCACGAAAGCGGCGCCGGTCGAGGCCGTTGACGACCGGATCAGGACGCTTATTGACGACCTGTTCGAGACGATGTACGACGCGCCCGGCATCGGCCTGGCCGCGACGCAGGTCGACGTGCACGAGCGCGTGCTCGTCGCCGACGTCTCCGGCGAACAGGACGAGCCGCACGCGCTGATCAACCCGGTGATCGTCGAGAAGGACGGCGTGACGGTCTCCGACGAAGGCTGCCTGTCGGTGCCGGGCTTCTTCGAGCCCGTCAAGCGGGCCGAACACATCCGCGTTCGCTATCTCGATCGCGACGGCAAAGAGGTCGAGATGGAAGCGACGGGGCTGCTCGCGGTCTGCATCCAGCACGAGATGGACCACCTCGACGGCAAGCTCTTCGTCGACTACCTGTCCGAAGCCAAGCGCGGCCGCATCCGCAAGCGGCTGGAAAAGGAGCGTCGTCACCAGGCCCAGGTTGCCTGACCGGGTGCCTGCCGCTCCCGGCGCCTGCGCGTGACCCGGCCCCGGCTGCTTTTTGCCGGCACGCCTGCGTTTGCGCGTGCCTCGCTCGCAGCCCTGGTCGACTCGGGCGCGCGGCCGGTGGCCGTACTGACCCAGCCGGACCGTCCTGCCGGCCGCGGCCGCAAGCTCACGCCGGGTCCGGTCAAGGCCTATGCCCTCGAGCATGGACTCGAGGTCCGGCAGCCGCGGACGCTGCGCGATGCCGACGCCGTCGCCATGCTGCGCGACTTCGAGCCCGACCTCCTGATCGTGGCCGCCTACGGTTTGATCCTGCCGCAGGCCGTGCTCGACGTTCCCCGCCTCGGCTGCCTGAACGTGCATGCGTCCCTGCTGCCGCGCTGGCGCGGTGCGGCGCCGATCCAGGCGGCCATCCTGCACGGTGACGCGGTGACCGGCATTAGCCTCATGCAGATGGAGGCCGGGCTGGATACCGGCCCCGTCTTCGCGACGGCCGAACTCGCTATCGGCGAGCGGGAAACGGCCGGCGAGCTGCACGACCGGCTCGCGTTGCTCGGCGGGAATCTCCTGGTCGAGCGCCTCGACGACATCGTCGCGGGCCGGCTCGAGGCGATTGGGCAGGACGACGCGCAGTCGACCTATGCCGGCAAGATCACGCGGGAAGACGCGGAGATCGACTGGTCGCTGCCGGCCGTCGCCATCGACCGGCAGGTTCGCGCATTCAATCCCGTGCCCGGCGCCTGGACGGAGGCGCTCGGCGAGCCGGTGAAGATCTGGCTCGCGAAGCCCGTCGCCGGCGTCGACGCCGAGCCCGGCACCGTCGTGGCGGCCGGTCGTGATGGACTCGTGGTCGCCTGTGGCAAGGGTTGCCTTGCGATCGAGTCGCTGCAGCGACCGGGCCGGGGCCGGGTCACGGGTACAGAATTCGCAGGCCAGCGCGAGCTGGCCACCGCCCGCTTCGGCCGTCCGTGAGTCGTCGCGGCGCTTCGGTGAGGGCGGCCGCCGCGCGCGCGGTTCACGCCGTCGCCGCCGACGGGCGCTCGCTCGACGCCGCGCTCTGGGAATACGAGGCAGGCGCTGCGCCGGAAGACCGGTCGCTGCTGCGTCACATCACCTTCGGCACGATACGGCACCACTTCAGGATCCGGGCGCACGTGGACGCCCTGCTCGATCGCCGGCCGCGCAAGCGCGACCGCATCGTCGAATCCCTGGTCGCGGTCGGCCTGTTCCAGCTCACCGATACGCGTATCCCCGAGCACGCTGCAGTGTCAGCGACCGTGGAGGCGGCGCGCCTGCTCGGCCTCAAGGGCTATGCAGGGCTGGTTAACGCCATCCTGCGACGCTTCATCCGCGAGGGGCGCGGCAAAGAGGCGCCGGTGACCGACGAAGCCCGCTTCGATCACCCCGCGTGGATGATCGAGCGCGTGCGCGCCGACTGGCCCGGGGACGCGGATGCCATTCTCGCCGCGGGCAACGAGCGGGCGCCGATGTGGCTGCGCGTGAATACCCGGCACGGAACGAAGGCCGAGTACCTGGGCCGGCTCGCCGCGGCGGATCTCGATTTCGCCCTGGCGCCGGGCCTGCCGGATGCGGTGCTGCTCATGGACCCCCTCGCCACCAGTGAACTGCCGGGTTTCGCCGAGGGGGCCGTGTCGGTGCAGGATGCCGCCGCCCAGGTCCCGGCGCCGTGGCTGCTCGCCGAGGGCTCGGGCCGCGTGCTAGATGCCTGCGCGGCACCGGGCGGCAAAACGGCGCACCTGCTGGAGCTCGGCGGTGACGAGATCGACCTCACGGCCATCGACGTGGATGCCGCACGTCTCGATACCGTGCGGGAGAATCTCGGACGCCTGGGCCTCGATGCGACGCTGATCGCCGGCGACGTCGGCGACACCGAGTCGTGGTGGGATGGGCGGCCGTTCGACCGCATTCTGCTCGACGCGCCCTGTTCGGCCAGCGGGGTGATTCGCCGCCATCCCGACATCAAGCTCCTGCGCCGCGACTCCGACATTACGGCTCTGGCGGCGACGCAGGGGCGGCTGCTCGAGCGGCTCTGGCCGCTGCTCTGTCCCGGCGGCATGCTGCTGTACGTCACCTGCTCGATCTTCGCGGCCGAGAACGAAGCCGTCGTAAACCGCTTCCTCGGCGCGACGCCGGACGCAGCCCCCTCAAGCGTGTTGCCAAATAACAACATCCGCGTTCTAATGCGGGAAAGAGGTCCGGGTTACCAGCTCTTGCCGGGAACCCGCGACATGGACGGATTTTTCTACGCGGCCCTGGCCAGGACCAACCAGGGCCGGTAACTCGATTCCCGGGACAACGCGGCCTGATGCAGACCGTAGTGACAAGATTCTTGGTGGCCGTCGCCGTGCTCGCGATCATCGCGCCGGCGAGCGTCCCCGCCCAGGAACAGCTCCTGCGCGAGGGCTACTTCGAGGTGCGTTCAGCGTCGACCCGCCTCATCGACGGTGTGCATCGTCTCGACGCAAGGCTGCAGCTGATCCTGTCGAGCGAGGCGCTCGAGGCACTCGAGAGCGGCGTCCCGCTGACGATCGAGCTGCAGGTGCAGGTGATCCGCTCGAAGCGTTTCTACCCGGACAGCACCGACGCGGAGCTCGTCGTCGACTTCGAGCTGGAGTATCGCCCGCTGAGCCAGCGCTATCTCGTGCGTAACCTCAACAGCGGCGAACAGGATACGCACGCGACCCTGTATTCCGCCCTGAATTCCCTTGGCCGCATCGACGACCTGCCGCTGATCGACGACAACCTGCTCGCCGACGGCAAGCCCTATCGCGCCCGGATGCGGGCCCTCCTGCAGACCCGGCAGTACCCGGCACCACTCAGGCTGCTGTTCTTCTGGCGATCGCAGTGGCAGCTCAAGAGTGAGTGGTTCGAATGGTCGCTCGAGCGCTGAAACGAATCCTCTACACGCTGCTCGCGATCGCCGGTGTGGGCCTCGCACTGGCGGCTTTGTTCCTGCTCTCGCAGACCGCCCAGAATTCCGACCAGTTCAACCGGCTGCACAACTCGCTCCTGGTCATCAACATCGCCGGCGTAGTGATCCTGTTCCTGCTGTTCGTCGGAAACCTCGGCCGGCTCGTGCGTGAGTACCGGACTCACGTACCGGGCGCGAAGCTCAAGGCCCGCATCGTTGCCATGTTCATCGGGCTGGCCGCCCTGCCGCTCTTGGTCGTGTTCTACTTTTCCACGCAGTTCATCAACCAGGGCATCGACACCTGGTTCAACGTCGAGGTCGAAAAAGGCCTGAACAACGCGCTCGAGCTAACCGACGCCGTGCTCAACATCCGGCAGCGCGAACACCTGATAGAGACACGGGAGATCGCACGGCGACTGGGACAGGTCAGCGACCGGCAGCTGCTCTTCGAGCTCAGCACGCTCCGCCGGGAAAGCGGCGCGAGCGAGCTGACGCTGTTCGGTGACAGCAACCGGATCATCGCGACGAGTTCGGACAGCTCGGCGGGCACGCTGCCCAAGCCGCTGCCGGACGAAGTCCTGCTGCAGCTGCAGCAGGAACGCCCTTTCGTCAGCCTGGATCCGCTGGACGACGGGAGCTACGAGATCCGCACCGCCTGGGTGGTGACGGCGCCCGGCCGCGCCGACCCGGTCGGCATCCTGCTCGCGCACTTCCCGGTGACGGAGCGTCTCGGGCGTATGGCGAACAGCGTCGAGATGTCGAACACGGAATATCAGCGGCTCCTCTACCTGCGCGGTCCGCTCAAGAGCACCTTTACACTGACCCTCACAGTCGTGCTCCTCCTGAGTCTGCTGGCCGCTATCTACGGCGCCTTCGTCCTGGCGCGGCGCCTCGTCGCGCCCATCCAGGCGCTCGTTGCCGGGACCCGTGCGGTCGCCAAGGGGGACTTCGACATGCGCCTGCCGCAGCCGTCGAAGGACGAGATCGGTTTCCTCGTCAGCTCCTTCAACGACATGACGCAGCGCCTCGCCTCCGCGCGCCGCGAGGCGTCGCTCAACCAGGCGCTCGTCGAGGCCGAGCGCCGAAATCTCGAAGTGATCCTGGCCCGCCTGTCGACGGGCGTCGTTGCGCTCGACTCCGATCTCAAGATCCGCTCCGCGAACCAGGCGTCCGGGGCCATCCTGAACGTCGACCTGGAAAACCGCGTCGGCGAGTCGCTGGTGGACGTGGCGGAGAACGAACCGCTGCTGGGGCAGTTCGTCGATGTCGCGCAGGTCCATCTCGCGGCCGGCGAGACCGAGTGGCGCGAGCAAATCGTGCTGCGCGGCGAAGTGGGCCGCCGGGTACTGACCTGCGCGTGTACGACGCTGCCGGGAGACGATGACCGGCCGGCGGGTTACGTGGTCGTGTTCGACGACATTACTGCGCTGCTGCAGGCGCAGCGCGACGCCGCGTGGGGCGAAGTCGCCCGCCGGCTTGCTCACGAGATCAAGAATCCCTTGACCCCGATCCAGCTGTCGGCGGAACGCTTGCGCCGGAAGTACCTCGATACGATGAGTCACGAGGATGCCCAGGTACTCGACCGCGCGACGCACACTATCGTCCAGCAGGTCGAGTCGATGAAGGAAATGGTGAACGCCTTCAGCGATTACGCGCGCGCACCGGACATGGATATCGAGCGCTTCGACGTCGCCGAGCTGGCGCACGAGGTCGTCGACCTCTACCGGGCGCAGGAGAGCAGCGTCACCATCAGCGTGCAGGTCGACCCGACGATGCCGAAGCTCGAAGCCGACATCGGCCGGATCCGGCAGATCCTGCACAACCTGATCCGCAATTCCATCGAGGCGCTCGAGACCCGCAACGACGGCGAGATAGAGCTGTCGGTCAGCGCCGGCGAGTACGAGGGTATCGACGTGATCAACATCCGCGTCGAAGACAACGGCCCGGGCTTCGAAACCGGTGCAATCGCGCAGGTATTCGATCCCTACGTGACGTCGAAACCGAAGGGCACGGGTCTCGGTCTCGCGATCGTGAAGAAACTGGTCGAGGAACATGCGGGCACGATTCGCGCCGGCAATCGCCGCGAGGGCGGCGCGGTCATCAGCATACGTTTGCCCGTCGACGAGGCTGCGCGTGAGGCCATGATCGCCCGCGCACCCCGCCGCCAGGAGCAAAGGAGGGAGAGAGCGTGAGTAAAGTTCTGGTAGTTGACGATGAAGCGGATATCCGGGCATTGATTGCCGACATCCTGGGCGACGAGGGCTATGGCGTTACGGAGGCGGCGAACGCGGCCGAGGCGCGCAGCGCCCAGAGCGCCACGCGCTTCGACCTGATCCTTCTCGATATCTGGATGCCGGATACCGACGGCATCACGCTGCTGAGGGAGTGGTCGGACAGCGGCGACCTCAACTGCCCGGTCGTGGTCATGTCGGGACACGGCACCGTCGACACGGCCGTCGAGGCGACCCGCCTCGGCGCGTTCGACTACGTCGAGAAGCCGCTGTCGCTCGCGAAGCTGCTCCGGACCGTCGAGGGTGCGCTCGAGGCCGGTGGCAAGCAGCGCAGCGCGGCTACCCGGCTGTTGCCGAGCCTGCTGGCGCCGGTTGGCCGCAGCAAGCTGATGAAGGACCTGCGGGACAGGGTGCAGCAGTATGCGGGGCATGATGCCCCGGTGCTCCTGCGCGGCGAGCCCGGGACGGGTCGGGGCGCCTTCGCCCGCTACATGCACGCGCTGAGCCCGCGCGCCGACGGCCCGCTGATCAGTGTCACCGCGGCGTCGCTGACCGAGAGCAACGTCGAGGAACGCCTGCTGGGCCGGGAAACCGACGCCGGCGAGATCACCTCCGGTGTCTTCGACCGGGCTGCCAACGGGACACTGATTATCGAAGAGCTGTCCGACCTCGGCATGACCGGCCAGCGGATCCTGCTGGGGGCGCTGGAGGACGGCCAGTACCGGCGCGTCGGCGGCAGCAGCCCGGTCCGCCTCGACGCCCGCATCGTCGCGACGGTCAGTGACGACCTGGAGGCGCTGGTCGAGACCGGGGAGCTGCGGCGCGACCTCGTCGCGCAGCTGAATGTCCTCAGCGTGCGCGTGCCGCCGCTGCGCGACTACGCCGAGGACGTGCCGGAGCTCCTGACCTATTACGTCGACAGGCTCGTCGACTCCGAGGGCCTCGAGTTCCGGCGTTTCAGCGTCGCCGCGCAGAATCGGCTGCGCAACTACCCGTGGCCCGACAATGTCGGCGAGTTGAAGAACATGGTACGGCGCCTCTTGCTGAGCGATTCGGACGACGACATCTCGCTGGACGAGGTCGAGGCCGAGATCACCGACACGGCGGCGACGAACGAACCCCTCGTCAAGCAGGACCTGCTGGCGCTGCCGCTGCGCGAAGCGCGCGAACAGTTCGAGCGTGCCTACCTGCAGCAGCAGCTCGTGCTCTGCGGCGGCAAGGTCGGGAAGCTCGCGAAGCGCGTCGGGATGGAGCGCACGCACCTTTACCGCAAGCTGCGCTCGCTCGGCGTCGATTTCAAATCCGTCGGAACCGAGGACGGCTGAACGTCGGCTGCCGGGTGCGGTTTGACCCAGGGTCTCGGCACCGCCTCGAGGCGGCCGTCGTCGTGAAACTCGAGCCCCGGGTTGCCGAAGTCCTGGCGGCTCAGTGAGCGCAGCAGCTGCAGCGCCTGCGCCTCCGGGTCGATCGTCGGCCCTGCCGGCCGGAGCTGGTGCGTCGAGACGATCCGGCCGCCGAGGAAACGCCCCTCGCCGTCGAGCGTCACGTCGAGGATCGGCGCGACGCCCTTGATGCCGGCCACGCTGATCCCGTAGTAGGTCGCAAAATTACCGAGGCTGTAGGCGATGAGCCGGTCGCGGTAGCGTTCGGCGGCGCGGATCACGTGCGGCCCGTGGCCGACGACGAGATCGGCGCCGGCGTCGACCGCCAGGCGGGCGAAGCGGACGACGTCACCGCGGGGTTCGCCATAATACTCTTCCTCGGCAAACGGGAGCCGCGTGAAGCCCCGCCCCTCGGCACCGCCATGGAATGACACGATGACGATGTCGTGAGCCGCTGCGAATTCGCTGACCGTGGTTTCCACCAGGTCGTAATCGAAGACCAGGTTGGAGTTGCGGGTGACCGCAAAAGCCAGCAGCGCAACGCGCAGTTCGCCGTGCTCGAAGCTCGCGAACGTTCCCTCGCGGCCCGAGTGGCGGATCCCCACCCTGTCGAGCGCCGCCATCGAGCTGTCCCGGCCGGCCTCGCCGAAATCGAGCGCATGGTTGTTGGCAAGGCTGATCAGGTCGAAGCCGGCGTTGACGAGATGCTCCGCGTAGCGCGTCGGCGACCGGAACAGGTAGCAGGCGTTCGGGTTGTTGCAGGCCTTGACGGGTTCGCCGCCATCCGCGAGGACACCCTCGAGATTGCCGAAAGCCAGGTCTGCCGCGGCCAGCACCGGCGCGACGCCGGCCAGGAAGCCGATGCCATCGTCATCCGGCAGGTGATTCTCGGGATAGTCGGTGCCGAGCATGATGTCGCCGACCGCCGCGATGCGAATCGAGAGGTCGCGTTTGTCGGGTGCGGGCGGCACGGGCCCGGGAGGCGGTACGGACGGTTCCCCGCCCGCGGGCGTCGTCTCGACCGGTTCCGCTGCGGGCGTGGCGGTGGGTCCGGCGGGCGGCGTCCCGGCGCAGCCGGCCAGCGCCAGCGCAATGACGAGGGCAAGGCCCGCGAGCGGCCTAGTCGACCTCACGCAGCCTCACGGCATCGATCTGGGCCGCCCGGAGCCGGCTGCGAATCATGTTCAGCTGGTCGAGGTCGTCGGTAGGTCCGATCCGGACGCGGTAGTAGATCCTGCCGTCGACCACGGCTTTCTGGATGTGGGCTTCGACGCCCTGCAGCGCCAGCTCGGCCCGGCGCCGGTCGGCGTCCGCGTTGGTGCTGAAGCTGCCCACCTGCAGCACGTAGCTGCCGGGCTCGACGACCGCGACCGGTTCGCTGCTGCCCGGCGCCGGGGGCTCGTCCGGCACCACGACCTCGGATCGCTTCAGCATCTCGTAAAACGTGAATCGCCGCTCGCCGTCGTCGGCTTCAGTGCCCGCGGCGGGTTCCGGCGTCGCGGGTTTGGCGATGCGCGTCTCGCCGTTGTCGTCGATCGAGGCCGGCGTCGGTGCGGGGCGGACGACGGCCGGCGCATCCGGGCGGCGGTCCTTGACGTAGACCGCGGCGGCCACGGAGAGGCCGATGGCGAGACCGAAGATTCCCCAGAGCCAGCCCGGCGTGTCCTCATTGCGGCGTTTCCGGCGGGCCGTGGTTTTGCGTTTCCTCTGTGCCGCCATTACATCGTGTCGGGTGCGGAGACGCCGAGGATACCGAGCCCGTTCGCGATCACGATGCCCGCGGCCTTCGCGAGCGTGAGCCGGGCCGCGCGCAGATTGGGGTCGTCGACCTCGATGAAGCGATGCGCCGTGTACCAGCTGTGAAAGTCGTTGGCGAGGTCGCGCAGGTAGTGCACCAGGTGCTGCGGTGCGCGGTTGTTGGCCGCCGTTTCCAGGATTTCCGGGTAACGCGACAGCGCGGTCATGAGCGCTTTCTCGTGGGCTTCGACGAGCAGCTCCAGGTGGCCGACGCCCGCGGTCCGGTCCCAGGTGAGCTCGAACTCGTCCTCGAGCTTCCGGAATACCTGGGCGATGCGCGCGTGAGCGTACTGGATGTAGTACACGGGGTTGTCGTTCGACTGCGACTTGGCCACGTCCAGATCGAAGTCGAGATGCTGGTCGTTGGAGCGCAGCACGTAGAACAGCCGCGCGGCGTCGTTGCCGACTTCCTCGCGGAGCTGTCGGAGCGTGTCGAACTCGCCGCTGCGGGTCGACATCTGCATCTTCCTGCCGGACCGGAACAGGGTGACGAACTGGACCAGCTCCACCTCGAGGTCCCCGGCGGCGTAGCCCATCGCCTCGAGGCCCGCGCGGACCCGTGCGACGTAGCCATGATGGTCGGCGCCCAGGATGTCGATCAGGTGGTCATAGCCGCGCTCGCGCTTGTCGAAGTGGTAGGCGATATCGGACGCGAAGTAGGTCTTGACGCCGTTCTCACGAACGACGACGCGGTCTTTCTCGTCGCCGAAACGCGTCGCCGGGAACCACGTCGCGCCATCCTTCCGGTACAGCATGCCGCGCTCCTCGAGCACCGCGAGCGCGGCGTCGATGCGGCCGTTTTTCTCGAGGCTCTGCTCGGAGAACCATTCGTCGTAGACGACGCCGAACTCGGCGAGGTCGGCCTCGATGTCCGCACGGATCGCCTCCAGCGAATACTGGCGCAGCGCGCCGAAGCCGGTTTCCCCGAGCAGCTCGCGTGCGCGCGCGATGAGCGCCTCGACGTACGCCTCTTTCGCCGCCTTGTCGTCGCCCGCGCCGTCCGCCGGCAGGCCGTCGGTCAGTGCCTCGGCGGCGATCGCCGGGATCTCGCCCGGATAGTCTGCCGCGATGTCGCGGATATAGTCGCCGCGATAGCCGGCGCTCGGGAAAGCGAACTCGAGGCCGCGGGATTCGAGCAGCCGCGCGAGGACGCTGACGCCGAGGATGTCCATCTGCCGCCCGGCGTCGTTGACGTAGTACTCACGGTGTACCGGGTAGCCGGCGGCCTCGAGCAGGTTGCCGACCGTGGCGCCGAAGGCGGCGTGCCGGCCGTGACCGACATGCAGCGGCCCGGTCGGGTTGGCGGAGACGAACTCGAGCAGGATCTTCGGCTTGTCGCTCTGCGGCTGGCGGCCGTACCCGGCTTCCTGCTCGAGAATCGTGCTGAGCTCGCGATGAAAGGCGACGGGCTCGAGATAGAAATTGATGAACCCCGGGCCTGCCACCTCGACGCGCGCGATGTCGTCACCGGTGTCCAGCGCGTCCACGATCAGGCCCGCGAGCTCGCGCGGCGACTTGCGCGCGGGCCTGGCGAGCCGCATCGCGATATTGCTGGCGAAGTCGCCGTGCGCGGCGTCGCGGGTTCGCTCGATCGTGTCGATGACCGGGAGATCGGCGACGAAGGCCTCGAGTTCGGGGACGTTATGGAGAGCGCCGGTGATCGACCGG
This sequence comes from Woeseiaceae bacterium, assembly GCA_036350895.1. Taxonomy (GTDB): domain Bacteria; phylum Pseudomonadota; class Gammaproteobacteria; order Steroidobacterales; family Woeseiaceae; genus UBA1847. The sequence continues at coordinate 5,373 of JAZBNZ010000135.1, read as the reverse complement.
GCGACGATGGCTTTCATGGGAGCGGGTTGTTGCCGGGGCGTCGGAAGGCCGCGATTCTACAAGAGAACGGCTAAGAATATGAATCAGAAGAGCTGGACGGGGTCGACGTCGATCGACCAGCGGGCCCGGCGGGCGCTCTTGTCGTCCTCGAGCAGCGGCCTGAGGTGAGCGAGCGCGGCATGCAGCGTGCCGCGCTCGGTGCTCTCGAGCAGGAGCTGGACGCGGTAGCGCCCGGCCTTCCTCGCGAGCGGCGCATCGACCGGCCCGAGCACCCGCAGCGCCTCGAAGCCGAGTGCCGTCGCGGCGGCCCTGGCGACCTCGAGGCAGCGCAGTGCGTCCCCGCGCTGATGTGCAGACGCACGCAACAGCGCGACGTGGCTGAAGGGCGGCCAGCCGGAGCGCTGCCGCTCGGCCAGCGCGTCCGCGGCGACGCCGGCATAGCCGGCCGACAGGAGCCGTTCCCAGAAGCGATGTTCCGGGAAGGCGGTCTGGATCAGCACGGTACCGCGCTCTGCCTCGCGCCCGGCCCGGCCGGCGACCTGGACGATCGACTGGGCGAGCCGTTCGTCGCTGCGGAAGTCACTGCCGAAGAGGCCCTGGTCCGCGTTGACGATGCCGACCAGCGTGAGCTTCGGGAAATGATGGCCCTTCGACAGCATCTGGGTGCCGACCAGGATGTCCGCTTCGCCGCTCGTCGCCATCTCGAGCGCCGTATCGATCGCCCCCTTCTTCTGCATGCTGTCGCTGTCGATGCGGACGACCCGGCGGCCCGGGAAGCGTGCGGCGAGCCGCTGCTCGAGCCGCTCGGTGCCCTCACCCAGCGGCCGCATGTTGCCGGTGCACTCCGGACAGGTCGTGTCGATCGGGCGCACGCTGCCGCAGTGGTGACAGCAGAGCTCGTTGCGCCCGGCATGGACTGTCATGCGCGAGTCGCAACGGCGACACTCGGCGATGTGTGCGCAGTTCGAGCAGATCAGGGTCGGCGCGAAGCCGCGCCGGTTGAGAAACAGGAGTGCCTGGCCGCCGTCACCGAGGTGCCTGTCGATGGCGGCCAGCAGCGGTTCGCTCAGGCCCTCCTCCGGCGGCTGCCGGTTGAGGTCGACCAGCCGGAGTACCGGTGGCTCTGCCCCGCCCGCGCGCTCCGGCAGCGTCAGGTGCGTGTAGCTGCCGTCCGCGCAGTGTTTCAGTACCTCCAGCGTCGGCGTGGCGGACCCGAGGATCACCGGGATGCTGCGCCGCTTCGCGCGGACGACGGCGAGATCGCGAGCCGAGTAGCGCAGGCCTTCCTGCTGCTTGAAGGAATGGTCGTGCTCCTCGTCGACGATGACGAGGCCGAGGTCGGGCATCGGCGTGAACACCGCGGAACGGGTCCCGACGAGCAGGCGCGCGGCACCGCTTTGTGCCCGGCGCCAGGCGACCAGGCGCTCGGAATCCGTCAGCGAGGAATGCATCGCGGCAGGCCGGAACCCCAGCCGCTTCTCGAAGCGGCGGACGAGCTGCGGCGTGAGGCCGATCTCGGGGACGAGGACGAGCACCTGCCTGCCCGCGGCAAGGGTTCGGTCGATGAGCCGGAGATATACCTCGGTCTTGCCGCTTCCGGTCACACCGTCGAGGACGAAGGCCCCGAAGCCGTCGGTGGCGGCGATGCTCGCCACGGCCCGCTCCTGATCGCTGTTCAGTTGGGGGCCGGGCCCGACACGCGGCGAGTCGCACACGTCGCTTGCCGCTCCGGTTTCGATGCGCAGCACACCCCTGTCAACGAGCGCCGCCGCAACGCGCCGCCACGTGGGCATTACCGCGGCAATGCGATCGACGTCGACCCCCGCCGTTCCCGTATCGGCCAGGAGGCCGAGCAGCTCTGCCTGCCGCGGGGCGCGCTTCTCGAGCGTGTCGGGATCCGCGGGTGGCCGCAGCAGCACGACGCGCTCGGACTTCGCCTCGAGCGCCTTCCCCTGCCGAAGCGCGGCCGGCAGCGCCGATGCGGCGACTTCGCCGATCGGGTGATGGTAGTAGTCGCTGGTGAAGCGGATAAGCGCGAGGTCCTCGGCCGATAGCAGCGGCCCCTCGTCGAGCGCGGCGGCCGCCTGTTTCAGGCCGCGCCCGCTGAACTCCGAGGAGTCGGCGTAGCCGAGCACGATGCCCGTTTCGGTGCGCCGCCCGAACGGCACGCGCACCCGGCTGCCCGGGGCCGGCAGCGGGCCCGGCGGCGGGCGATAGTCGAACTCGCGTGCGAGCGGTACGTTGACCGCAACGCGCAGAATCTTGGGCGACGTGTTCAAGGCTCGGGTGTGGACGGATCCGCTGACGGTCTCTGCTTCCGGTCGATTGATATAACGTAATCCGTCCCACGCCGGGCCGGTGTCAACCGGAAGGGCCGGAGCCCGTTAATCCTACAGGAGACAAGGGTGGGCGCTAGCCCGACGAGCACGGAGGATTGTCGATGAAACCGGAACCGGACCGCCAGCGGAGCATAGGATCGTGAACACGGTGGCAGGTGCTTTTGCGGTATCGTCACCCCGCGAGCATGACATCGGAGTGACGGCGCTGCAGCGGCAAGAGGAACTCAATCGTTTCCTGGCGGGGGTCGAACGACGTGCGCTCAGGTACGCGGAGATCGCGATCCGCGACCGGGATGACGCGATGGATATCGTCCAGGAGGCGATGATCAAGCTTGCCCGCAACTATGCCGGCAAACCGTCGGAGCAGTGGGCGCCGCTGTTTTATCGCATCCTGCAGAACCGGATCCGCGACTGGCATCGCCGGCAGGCAGTCCGCAACCGCGTCATGGTCTGGTTCGGCCGCAACGACCCGGACGACGATTACGACCCGGTTGCCGCGGCGCCCGACCCGCTGGCCCGGCGTCCCGAAGACGAACTCGGGACGGACAGGGCGCTGGCCGAGTTGTCGGTGGCGCTCGAACGCCTGCCGCCGCGGCAGCGCGAGGCGTTCATGTTGCGAACCTTCGAGGGCCTCGACGTCGCCGGCACGGCGACGGCAATGGGGGTTTCCGAGGGCAGCGTGAAGACCCATTATTCTCGTGCCGTGCACAGGCTGCGCGACGCGCTGGGAGAGCACTATGGCGAATGACAACGACGACAAACTGGTACGGCAGGCGAAAGCCCTGTTCGACGAGAGCGTCGACGCGCTCGACGGCGCGACCCTGTCGAAGCTCAACCGGGCCCGGCAGCGCGCACTGGAAGAGCTGGATGAGGGGCACCCGGCCGGCCTGCGGACGTGGCTGCTGCCCGCGGGCGGCGCGGCCGCCGTTGCGGCGCTTGCGTTCCTCGTCGTCGGCACGAACGACACCGACATGCGTGTCCCGGCCGGCGTTACGGCCGCGGACAGCGATTTCGAAATGCTCATCGACGAGAACAGCCTCGAGATGCTCGAGGAACTCGAATTCTACGCGTGGCTGGAGCTCGACGAGGTGAATGATGCCGGGCACAGCGGCTGATCACGTCCTTTTGGTGCTGCTGTCATTCGGCGGTGCCGGTGTCGCGATCGCCGGCGAGGAGACGCGCGACGATGCCGTCGTCGACATGGAACTCCTCGAGTATCTCGGCAGCTGGGAGGCGATGGACGATGAATGGATGCTGTTTGCGGGTGACGCCGGCGTGCCGGCGAGGCAGACCGAGCCGGCTCCGGACGAGGAGTTGCCGGTGGAAAAGGACCCGGAGCCAACAGACCGGGCGGAGACAGACGATGAACGCTAGAGGCTTTTTTATCCTGTTCCTGATGCTGGCAGCGGCGCCTGCCGTTTACGCCCAGGCCGCGTGGGACGACCTGAGCGACGAACAGAAGAGCGTGCTCCAGCCATTTGCCGATAGCTGGGACGAGCTGCCGGAGCAGCGCCGCGACCGGCTGGCCCGTGGCGCCGAGCGCTGGGCCAACATGAGTGCCGACGAGCGCGAAGCTGCCGGCAATCGCTTCCGCAATTGGCAGTCGCTGCCGGCCGAGCGTCGCGAGCAGATCCGCGAGCGCTACGAGATCTATCGTCAGCTGCCGCCCTCCGAGCAGGCGCGGATTCGCCAGAATTTCCGCCGCTGGGGCGAACTGGACGAGGAGCGGCGGGACGCGCTCAGGGATCGCTGGCGGGAAATGTCGCCCGAGCAGCGGGAACGATTCCGTGAACGTTTGCTTGAGCCGCGCCAGCGCCAGCGGCCCCGCTAGCAGCAGATACGCCCGAACCCCTCTCCCCGCAGCGGCCGCCCCATGGGCGGCCGCGTCGTTTCCGACCGTAGCTCGGTGCATTTTTCCGGGCGTTGCTGCTACATTACCGGCCTCGCGGGTACCGCCGCGAATCGCGATAGCGGCTGTCATTGCCGGAGGACAACATGAAGATTGGTGTGCCGGGTGAGATTTACCCCGGGGAAAAACGCGTTGCGACGACGCCCGACGTAGCCGGGCAGCTCATCAAGCTGGGCTTCGGGGTCTGCGTTCAGGCCGGCGCGGGCGATGCGGCGAGCTTCTCGGACGAGGCCTATCGCGAAGCGGGCTGCGAAGTCCTGGATTCGGCGGATGCCGTCTGGAGTAATGCCGACATCATCCTCAAGGTGCGGGCACCTAACGACGAGGAAGCCGCCCGCCTGCGGAAGGACCAGGCGCTGATCGCGTTCATCTGGCCCGCGCAGAACCCGGAGCTGCTCGAAACGCTCACCAAATCCGGCGCAACCGTTATGGCCATGGACAGCGTGCCCAGGATCTCCCGCGCACAGAAGATGGACGCGCTGAGTTCGATGGCGAACATCGGCGGCTACCGTGCCGTCGTCGAGGCGGCACAGCATTTCGGACGCTTCTTCACGGGCCAGATCACGGCGGCCGGCAAGATTCCGCCGGCGAAGGTCCTCGTCATTGGCGCCGGTGTCGCCGGCCTCGCCGCGATCGGCGCTGCGAGAAGCATGGGCGCCATCGTCCGCGCCTTCGACACGCGGCCCGAGGTCAAGGAGCAGGTCGAGTCGATGGACGGCGAGTTCCTGATGCTCGACTTCGAGGAAGAAGACGGCTCCGGCGAAGGCGGCTATGCCAAGGTCATGAGCGAGGAGTTCATCAAGGCCGAGATGGAACTCTTCGCCGAGCAGGCGAAAGACGTCGACATCATCATTACGACGGCGCTGATTCCCGGCAAGCCGGCGCCGCGCCTGATCACGGCCGAGATGGTGGAATCGATGCAGGACGGCAGCGTGATCGTCGACCTCGCGTCCGAGCAGGGCGGTAACTGCGAGCTGACCGTCCCGAACGAGGTGGTCGAGCGGCACGGCGTGACGATCATCGGCTACACGGACCTGCCGAGCCGGCTGGCCACCCAGTCGAGCCAGCTCTACGCGACCAACCTGCGCCACCTGTTGGCGGACCTGACGCCCGAGAAAGACGGCC
>JAZBNZ010000134.1:0-7965 GCA_036350895.1 Woeseiaceae bacterium | reverse complement strand
GCGCTCGAGGCGATCCTGGATGTAACTCGGTTTGGACAGGCCGTGGTTCTCTCCCGGGTAGATCACGAGCTGCGTAGGAACGTCGAGGCTCCGCAGCGCCTGGTACATCTGCTCGGAGTTGAGCAGCGGCACGTTGAAGTCCTGCTCGCCGCACATGAACAGGGTCGGCGTTTCGATGCGATCGGCATGGAGGAACGGGTACGATATCCTGAGGTAGGTGTCGACCGACTCCCAGGGGCGCCCGAGCTCGTTCTCGTATTGCCAGATGTACTGGTCCGTCCCGTAGCCCGCCAGGTAGTTCGCCGCGCCGGCTCCTGAGAATGCCGCGGCAAACCGGGTGTCCCTGGCAATCGCGTAATTGGTGTTGATCCCGCCATAGCTCCAGCCGCCGATACCGAGACGATCAGGATCGCTGAGGCCGTCTTCGACCAGCTTGTCGACGACCGCGTGAATATCCTGGATTTCGAGATTCCCCCAATCGGCATAAATGGCCCGCGAAAATGCGCTGCCGCGACCCGAGCTGCCCCGGTAGTTGGGATTGACGACCAGGTACCCGCGGGCAGCGAGCGCCTGGGAGATCACATCGAAATCGAATCCGTCCTGGCCCACCGGGCCGCCATGGACATACACGATCGTCGGGTAGGCGCGACCGGGCCGATATCCCGGCGGCTTCAGGAGCATCGAACCGACCCTGACCCCGTCAGGCCCCTCCACGTCGTAGGCCTCGACACTGGCCCAATCGATCGAGTCCACCAGCGAACCGTTGTGTGCGCTCAATGCCTTGCCGTCAGCGGCCCGGTAGATCTCCGCCGGCCGAGTCGGGAAGCCGGTCAGGGTGACGATGCCCTTTGCGCCCACCTCGAAGGACCACGCCACGCCGGGATTGCGGCGATCGGGATAGATCGAGCGTATCGCGCCGCCGTTTGCAGGGACCGCCGAGACCGTCTGGATGCGATCGTCCGCGACGAGAAAGTAGACAGTCCTGCCGTCGAGAGACCATCGCGGGGCGAACACGTTCCGGTCGAGCGATTCCGTGAGTACCGAGGGCTTTCCGCCGTCGACGCTGATCGTCGCCACATGGTCCGGGTCATACCAGGCGTATTTCGGCGGCCCGCCGCGCAGGTACGCGATACGCTTGCCGTCGGGGCTGAAGACCGGGCTCGAGTCCGGCCCCTCCCAGGTCGTCAGGCGGCGGGGTTCGCTCCCTGCTGCCGTCGAAATGACGTAGATGTCCGAGTTGACGTTCCGGTCCGGGTCGCCCTGGCGCTTGCTGGAAAACGCGACCAGCTCGCCATCCGGGCTCCATGCCGGCTGCCCGCTGTCATAGGGCCCGGGCGTCAGGAGGGTCGCCTCTCGCGTGCTCACGTCGAAGACGTACAGTCGGTCCCGGCGATCGTCGAGGTAACCCACCCCGTCTCGCTTGAAGAGAAAACGATCGACGACGATCGGGTCGGGGGTATCGTGCGATGCCTCCTCCTGCTCCTTCCCGGCATCACCCGGGGCGGGATCTTCCGGGTCGCGCGACACCAGCACGAGGCGCCGCCCGTCCGGAGACCACTCGTACGAGGCCACGCCTCCCGGCATTTCCGTCAGCAGGGCTGCCTCGCCTCCCGCGCGATCGAGTACCCACACCTGGGATTTGGAGCGGGGTTCATCCTTGTCATCGTCGCCCCCGTCGCCCCTCGCCGCGAGGAATGCCAGGTATTTTCCGTCAGGGCTGAAACGCGGATGGCCTTCCGAGTGGCCGGGCGTATGCGTCAATTGGACCCGCTCGTCTCCATCCCAGCTGACCATGTACAGGTCCGTGGACTTTTCGTCCTTCTCGACGTCGGTCGTCTCGACGGTGTAAGCGACCCAGTTGCCATCGGGAGAAATTGCGAGGTCGTCGACCGCGCTGAGCCGGTGCACGTCGTCCGGCTGGAATACGCGGTCAGCCGACGTCGCCTCTGCGGCGAGGCCGGGCGCCGTGAACACCCCTGCGAGCAGGCCGACACTACAAAACCGGATGACCGGCGGGATTACAGGGCTGTTGCGCCAGGATTTGGACATGGGTTACCTCGATGGATAAGACGGCATTCCGAGTACTTTTTGCAGCCAGGTCGAGTGCGGCGGCAGTTTCGCCGGCCCCCGGGCCACTCGCGAAGCGATGTGACGAGGCACGACCGTGTCGGGGCGTTGCTTGCCGTACCACTGGTCGCATTCCCGGCTGAGAAAATTCATACCATACAAAACGGCCTCGTAGTTTTCATGATCCCAGAGACCGGCCGTGTCTACGGGCTCTCGGGGATCTGCCGACATCGAAGGCGCGCCCGTCTCCGGATCCCGCTGCCCGGGGAGCCGCTGATCCTCGAAGTCCGACGGTGTGGGTCGTTTCTGCCGCCAGAAATCGAGCTTGGCCGACAGGCGATCCGTAATCCGGGACGGCTGTCTCGTTCGACGCCAGAACTCGGAATCGTCGCGTTGCGACAGGCAATAATGCAGGTTGGCGAAGTCGAGCAGCTCGTAGAACCGATTCACTACCGTTCGGTTGTAGCGAAACGAAAGCGGCTCGAGCGATGAGCCGAGCGGAAAGTGTTCGGCGAGCATCGCCGCTGCATGATGCACGAGGTACAGGCTGGTCGGCTCCAGGGGCTCGATGGCACCTGCGGCAGCACCGATCGCAATACAGTTCCCGACCCAGGCCCGTTCCCGGTGGGCTGTCCGCAACGGCTCGGCGGCAGCGTCGACAAAGCTCCCCCGTGCACCCGTGGCGCCGCCCAGCAAGCCGGCGGCCTCGTCATCGGACAGCAGGTCACTCGCATAGAACTGCCTGAAGGAGCGCCTGTCGAGCAGCGGTATCTCCTGCAGCCATCCCGAGGGCAGCGCGGTCGCCGTCGTGTACGGGTGAACGTGACCCGGATAGTGCGCCTCGTACGCTACGCTCGCCGACACGACGCGGTCACAGGGCAGCATGCCGGATCGATCCACCCACGGGACGCCCAGTGCGTCCATCAGCAGTCCCGACTCGTCACTGCAGTCGACGTAGAGATCCGCCGTGAGGCGACGCTCGCCTGCCGTCACCACGGACCCGATGTGGCCGTTATCCGCCACTTCGGCACGCACGGCCGGCTCTGCGGATTGCCGTATTGCACCGGCAGACCCGAGCATCTTCAGGAAATCCCGGAACCGTGCCCTGTCCACGTGGAAACCGTAAGCGAGCGGCGCGCCGAAGTCCCACGGACCGAGCATCAGCGGAGCGAGTTCCTGCCGGCAGAGCGCGGGCTGGACCGAGACCGTATCGGCGAAAGGTATCGATCGATTACTGCGCAGCCAGTGTTCCGCGGCCCTGTCGACGGAGCCGGGACGCTCGAAGCTGAAAGGATGGAAGTAATCCTCGCCGGTAGCGGTCAGCCAGCCAGCGAAGCGCGTTCCCTGGCCGAAAGTGCACCCGACCTGCTGCATGAAGCGCTGCTGGTGAATGCCGAGCAGCGCCAGGTAACGGTTCAGTTCCGGGAGCGAACCCTCGGCTCCACGTTCAGGGGATGCATCCTGAACGTCGACGAGGCTCACGTCGCATAATCGACGGCCGCCCCTGTTGAGGGCGGCATGCAGGTAGGTAGCTGTTATCCAGCCGGCCAGCCCGCCACCGACGACGAGTACGCTTCGAGGCTTAAACAACGGGCCGATTCTCCGAGACCTGCTGGTCTTCGTCGCGAAACATTGATAGATAGTACAGACGAGAACCTGATCCAGGTTCGACTCTACAACAACATTCCCGGGAAGCCGAGCGCGAAGACGGAAACCAGCCGATGCCCAGAGTCGTTGCAAAAGGAGACAACCTCAACGAACTGAACGCGAATTTCGCGCAACAGCTCATAGAGCGTCCCATTTTCCTCAACAGTGTGCCCAAGTGCGGCACGCACCTGGTGCGGAACATCATGCGCATGTTCGTGCCGGTCGATCAGCAGTATCACGCGGCCTTCATCCAGCACGCGATTGTTCGCCAGCACCAGGTCGCGTTCTCGGAGGCAATGCCCCACCTGAGCTGGGGGCACCTGTTGTTCTCCGACGAGTCTGCCATCGTGCTGCGCCACGTAAATCACATCGTGCAGGTCCGCGATCCCTACGACTGGGTGCTCGCGAGGGCCCGGTTCTTCCTGTCCGACACCTTCCAGGGCTCTCTGGAACACCTGAAGGGCGGGAATGTCTCGGTCGAGGAAGTCATCAACATGATGATCTTCGGCATTCACGGCAAGGCACCTTCGCTTTACGAGATCTTTACCCACAATGCCGTCGCCTGGCTGAACACCAAGGCCCACGTGCTCCGCTTCGAGGAACTCCTGTATAACGTCCGAAACCTGGACGAGCCGGAAGCGGAAGATTTCTTCCGCAACCTGCTTCGACACTGCGGCATCGACGTGCTACCGGAGGACTGGCGCGAGCGCGTCCGGGTCGGCTCCGATCGCAAGCAAAGCGGTACGGCGCGGGAGAATCTCGTGGGCGGGGGCGAGCTTGAGATTCCGGACGAGCTGACGCCGACGCAGAAATCGCTGGTCGATTACGTTGCGCCCGGCCTCCGGGAACTGCTGGGTTACGCATGATCGTCACCGAGCGCTTCGTATTCATCCACCTGCACAAGACCGGTGGTCAGACAGTCAATCGCCTGATTACAGAATGCATAGCGAACCACAAGCACATCGGCTACCACTATCCGGCCAGCGAGGTGCCGGCAGAAGACGTTCAGCTGCCGATCGTCGGCTTCGTTCGAAACCCATGGGACTGGTACGTGTCCTGGTATGCGTTCAACCGCCGTCCCGCGGCAATGAGCCCCCTCTTTCACGTCGTCTCGGCAGGTGGCACCGCCGATTTCCCGACGACCGTACGCAACCTGGTCGAACTCGGGTCCGGATCCGAGAAAAGCGCAGCCCACCGCGAACGGTTGCGCGGCATCCTGCCCGAATCACTCGGCAGCGGGCGCGGCGCCGGTCTCACGCGGTCATGCATGGACAGTCTCGCCGAGTCCGGCGAGGGCTATCTGTCGTGGCTCTACGGGCGAATGCTCGACGACGCTCATCCCGGCGGCCGGCTGATCGGGAGGTTTGAAGATCTTCGATCGGATTTATCCCGAATCCTGGCGGGCCTGAAGGTGCCTGAGGCCGATGCGATGGACGCCCTGTTCGACTCCGGGCCGCGCGAGAATGTCTCGCAACGCAGTCACTACTCGCACTATTACGACGACGAGTTGTGCAACCTGGTCGCGTCCGGGGACGCGAAACTGATCGAGGAGTATGGCTACGAGTTCGAGTCCGTAAAGCCGGGGGGAGCGAGCTACGAGTATTCCGCCGCGTGGACTCGCGACAAGCGCCCCGAGTTCCGAAAGCTCCTGGACCGTGACGAGAGCTTCCTTAAGCTCAACGACTCGCTGGATGTCGAACCCCTGCGGCGGAAGGTAGAACTGATCCAACGTGAGACCTGGGCGTCATCGGACCGCAACCGGATGTTCAAGGTGCACAGCCACACGCAATCCGTGGCGCTCGTGCATTTCGAGGACTACCGGCACGAACGACCGGAGTACCAGGACGCCTGGGAAGACTTCCGCGACGAACTGACCCCGATCATCGACTACATTGCCGATTACTACGATGACAATGGCTTCGTGGTCAGGGCGTTGCTGGCCAAGCTCTCCGCCAATGGCGAGATTCCGCTGCACACGGATGCCGGTTATTCACTGATGAACTCGCACCGCATCCACCTTCCGATCGTAACCAGCGACGAGGTCACCTTCAGTGTCGGCGGCAAGACGGCACAGCTGCGTGCCGGCGAACTGTGGGAAATCAACAACGCGACCGCGCACGGGGTCAGGAATACAGGCGCCGACGACCGGGTGCACCTGATCGTCGACTGGATGCCCAATCGTTACGGGGAACCGCTCTCCACGGTCCTCCGACCCGACGACGCCACGGATGCGGACGAAGGGGCTGCCAACGAGCAGATGCTCGCCGCGCTCGTCCAGCAAGCCAGGCAGTTACAGAATTCCGGACAGCCGGACCGCGCCGAAGCCCTGTACAGGCAGGTCCTGCACTTCGACCCTAGCCACGTTGTCGCCCGCAACCTGCTCGGCCTGCTCTGTCTCAGGTCACGTCGCTTCCAGGAAGCCGTGCAACATATCGAGCGCGCCCTGTCGATGGCACCGGACGATGCCCAGGCACATGCCAATCTCGGCCTCGCCCTCAAGGAGTGCGAACGCCTGGACGAGGCGATCGCGCATTTTCGTGCATCGCTCGAGCTCGCGCCCGGTAACATCCGCGTACTCAACAACCTCGGCGGTCTGCTGGTCCTGCACGGCTCTGCGGAAGACGCCATCCCCTGCTTTCGTGAAGCGCTGCGGCTCGAGCCTGGCCAGGCGGAGCTTCATTTCAACCTCGGCAGCGCCCTGCTGCAGGCCCGTCGATACGACGAGGCCCTCGAGGTGCTCGAGCAGTGTGTTGCTTTGCGACCCGACTTCGCCGAGGCGCAGAACAGACTCCAGCGGGCGCGCACGATGCTGGGGATGAGCCCCAGTTGAAGGCGAATGTGCCGCACACGAATCACCACGTCCCGTCGCAGCCCGGGTCACGCCCGGGCGTTCGCGAGTCCGGAAGCCCTGTGTTTAAATTCACGCACCTGGTAGTAGAGGTAACACCATGATCAGGAATCGGTCGCTGGCCGGCGCTGCTGCGCTCGTCACCCTGCTCGTCTCATTCTCACTGCCGTCGATGGCCACCGATGTCCTTACGCCGTCGCTACTCGAAGGCAACGAATGGCGCCTTGTCGGGCCATACCGCGGCGGCCGCGTCACGACAGTCGCCGGTGTCGTCGGTAACGACCAGCTCTATTACATGGGCGCGACCGGAGGCGGCGTCTGGAAGACGGAGAACGCCGGCCTGAGCTGGGAGAATATCTCGGACGACTATTTCGGCGTCGGCACGATCGGCGCCATCGCCGTCGCGGAATCGGACCCCAACGTCATCTACGTCGGCACCGGCGAGAAATCGATCCGCGGTGTGACGACCAGCGATGGCGACGGCATGTACAGGTCGACCGACGCCGGCAGGACCTGGGAGCACATCGGCCTGCCGAACGCGGGACAGATCGCCCGCATCAAGATTCATCCCCGCGATCCGGACCTCGTGTACGTCGCCGTGCAGGGGCGCATCTGGGGCCCCAGCGAGGAGCGCGGCGTGTACCGGTCCGCCGATGGCGGCGAGACCTGGGAGCAGGTGCTGAAAGTGGACGCGCAGACCGGCGCGACCGACCTGCGCATGGACCCGACGAACCCCCGGATCCTGTACGCGGCCATGTGGGAGCACGGCCGCAAACCCTGGTACGTGCTCTCGGGCGGTTACGCGGGCGGCATCTTCAAGTCCACCGACGGCGGCGATACCTGGGAGAAGAAGACGACCGGACTGCCCGAACTCATCGGCAAGATCGGCATCGACGTCTCGGCCAGCAATCCGCAGCGTCTTTACGCGATCGTCGAGGCGGAAGCCGGCGCAGGCGGGCTGTACCGCAGCGACGATGGCGGCGAAACCTGGGAGCTCAAGAACGGAGACCGCATCCTTTGGACCCGCTCCTGGTACTACCAGCATATTGCCGCGGACCCGGTGAATGAAAACATCGTCTACGTCATGAACGCGCCGTTCATGAAATCGATCGACGGCGGCGACACGTTCGAGAAGATGTCGCTGCCCCATGGGGACCATCACGACCACTGGATCAACCCCGACAACAACGACAACATGATCAACGCCAATGACGGCGGGGCCACGATCACGTTCGACGGCGGCAAATCGTGGTCGAGCATCGAGAACCAGCCGACCGCCCAGTTCTACCGCGTAAACACCGACAACCAGTTCCCTTACCGAATCTACGGCGGCCAGCAGGACAACTCGACGGTCGCGATCCTGAGCCGGACGTTCGATGGCGGCATCGGCAACGACGACTTCT
>JAZBNZ010000133.1:0-43041 GCA_036350895.1 Woeseiaceae bacterium | reverse complement strand
CCGGTACCAGGTCGCTGCTGTCGTCCACGGTCCCTGCATCCGTGTTGACCTGGAAGGCGACGGTCAGCCCGGAGTCGGGGTAATGGCGCAGGCTGGATACGAAACCCGGGATCCAGCCGCCGTGGCCGTAGACCGGGCCGTGCGCCGTGTGCGCGTAGATCGTGACGCCCGCGCCGTAGAGGATGTCCGGTGAATCGGCCGCGACCGGGACGGCGGCCAGCAGCCGGTCGAGATAGGGCATTGGCAGGGCCTTTCCGCCGAACAGTGCGTGTCCCCACCGGGCGAGGTCGCCGGAGGTGGAGGCGAGCCCGCCGCCGGTCCACTCCACGGCCGGGTCCCAGAGGAGTCGGCCCTCGGCGTCCGCGGTTCTTTCGGGCAGCCCGAACGGGTTGCCGGGCACCGTGTAGCCGACGGCGAGGCCGCGGATGTCGCGCCGGTCCGACGGGACGGTATGCTGGAGATCGAGCGGCTCGAGGAACAGCTCCCGAACGACGGCGTAATACGGTCGCCCGGTGACCGCTTCGATGACCAGGCCGAGCAGGATATAGCCGCTGTCGCTGTACGCCCAGCCTTCGCCCGGCTCGAAGAGCGGCTCCTCGGCCGCGACGAAACCCAGGATCTCCTCGGGCGTGAACGCGCGGGCGTCCTCGGCGATACGCGCCGCGAACGCGGCCTGGAATGCCGGCAGCTGCGGGTAGTCCGGCAGCCCGGATTCATGGCGGACGAGATGACCGATCGTGATCCGCCCGGCGTTGGGCAGGCCTGCGAACCATGGGCGGTCGCCGAGGTACTCGGCGAGCAAATCGGCCCGGGACAGCCGGCCCTCGCTCTCGAGCGCCAGCACCGTCGCCGCCACGAAGGTCTTGCCGATGCTGGCCGCGAGCATCGGGGTCGCGGGCGTCATCCTGCGCCGAGCCTCGACGTCGGCGAAGCCGCTGGCGGCCGTCTCGAGCCTGCCGTCGGCGAGTACGACCGCGGCCGTCGCCCCGGGGAAGCCGTAGCGCCCGCGGAATTCGTCCAGCATAGCGGCGAGCCGTGCCGAGAGCGAGGTGGCGTCCGGGTCCGCCGAGGCGGTCGCCGCGGCGCTGCAGAGACAGAGAGCGATGAAAAGGTCCCGGAGTCGCATGGCGCTTACACGGCCGCCCCTGTCGCGGCGATGCCGTCTCGCGGTACCACGTCTGTCACCGCAGCCTCGCGCCGGAACAGCGTGTCCCGCCGCCACCACGTGACGGCCACGGTGATGCCGACGAGGATCCACGTGTCGTAAGGCTGGGCATCCGGCCAGAACGGATTGATGAGCTGCCAGTGGAACAGCATGGGTAGCAGCAGGCTGCCGCGCGCAGCGTTGAAGATCGGCGTCACGAGTATCGCGAGCGTGACGTTGCCCACGAAGAAGGGCAGGAAGTTCCAGTCGGCGAAAACGACGCCGGCGAGGTGGAAGGCCGGCAGGTGCCAGAGCCCCCAGGTCACGCCGATGAGGGTGCCGCTCCAGAACGGCGCCAGGTGGCGCTGCAACAGCGGCTGCGCGACGCCGCGCCAGCCGAACTCTTCGATCGGTCCGAGGAACAGCATCATCAGCATCACGGCGAGCATGGCGCCGGCCCCCTCCGGCGGCAGCGGTGCAAGGACGGGGCCGCCCTTGAGCAGCGATCCGGCCACGAACGTCAGCGGGATGCCGACGGCGATGAACGCCCACCAGGCCGGGTTGCATCGCCACAGCAACAGCCGCGACAGGAAGGCACGCAGCCCGCTCGGGCCGGTGTGGAAAGCGACCAGCGAAAGGCCCGCGATGGCCGGCGCCCAGGTCGCGACGAAAAAGAGCGGGTGGCTGCCGCTGATCTGGCCGAACCGCTGCGTCATGACGTCTGGAAAGACGATGTAGCTGCCGATGATGCCCCAGGCGATCGCGAAGGTAGCGGGAAAGAAGACGAAGAGCGCGCGCGAAGGCAGCCGGCGTTCGTGTGGATGGCGTGGAGACGACGACTCGATCGACATCGGGTTACGTGAAGAAAACGCTCAACAGCGCCGTCACCGCGATCACGACCGTGAACGGGATGACCAGCGTCACCATACCGAGGTCCTTGTAGGACTGCCGGTGCGTGAGCCCGCAGATGATGAACATCGTGATCACGGCCCCGTTGTGCGGCAGCGTGTCGAAGCCGCCCGACGACATCGACACCGCCCGGTGCAGCCACTCGAGACTGATGCCGGCATCGACGGCGAGCTGCTTGTACGTGTCGCCGAGGGCGGCGAGCGCGATGCTCATGCCGCCGGACGCCGAGCCGGTGATGCCCGCCAGCACGTTGACGGCAATCGACGCCGACAGCAGCGGCTGGCCCGGCACGATATCGACCACGGCCGACTTGATCAGCGCGAAGCTCGCGAGCGAGGCGATCGTGACGCCGTAGCCGACCTCCGAGCCCGTGTTGAAGGTCGGCAGCATCGAGTTCACGGCGCCTTCGCTGAGTGTCTTGTTCAGGTTCCTGAGACGGCGCAGGTTGAGGAGCGCGGCCGCAAGGCTCGCGGCGAACAGGGCGGCGATCATCGCCCACAGGCTCCGGAGGCTCTCGATGCTGGTCGCGCCGAACTTCGGCTCGGCAAGATAGCCCGTGTCCCAGGCCGGTATCAGCACCTCCGAGAACAGGTAGTTCGCGACGATGACGACGACGACCGGGGTGACGGCGATCGCGAGCGGCGGCAGCCGGCTGACGTCGATCTCCACCGGTTCGTTGACGTGATTGTCGCCGTAGCCCTCGGCGGCGTAACGGGCGGTCTGCCGTCTGAGCCACAGGAGTCCGCCGCCGAGCATCAGCGCCCCGCAGACGGTGCCGTAGACGGGTGCGGCATAGGTGTCCGTCCCGAAGTAGGCGGTGGGAATGATGTTCTGGATCTGGATGGCCCCGGGCAGCGCCGTCATCGTCAGCGTGCCGCCCCCGAGCGCGAGCGTGGCCGGGATCAGGCGCTTCGGGATGTCCGCGGTCCGGAACATCGACGCGGCAATCGGGTAGAGTGCGAACACGACGACGAAGACCGAGACGCCGCCGTAGGTCAGGATGCCGCAGGCAATGACGACGGCCAGGACGACGCGTTCCGGCCCCATGGCCGACAGGATCTCGTGCGCGATCTTCTGGGCCGACCCGCTGTCTTCCATCAGCTTGCCGAACACCGCGCCAAGGAGGAACACCGGGAAGTACTTCACGACGAAGCCGAGCACGCCGACCATGAAGACCTGCGTGTACATCGCCAGTAACTGGCTGCCGCCGCCCGAGAACAGCACGGCGAGCAGGGCGAGGGCCGGCGCCAGCAGGATGACGCTGATACCGCGGTAGGCCAGCGCCATCAGCAGGATCAGCGACAGGAATATGCCGACGATGCCGAGCATGTCGCTCATCGCCGGCCCCGACCGGTCACCGGTTCGGCACCGCCCCGGATGGTGGCCGGCATCTGCGGCAACGGTTTCTCGCGGGCAGTGACAGGACGCGGATGCATGGTTGTTTCCGTGCTTGTTGTTCGTTACGAAAAGACCTGCGGAGACTATACCGCAGCCCCGTCGGCGGGTAGCCCGGCCCCGCGCTTTGCCGCAGGTGCCGGTGTGGGCTTACGAGCAACTGCCGGCTTCCATGGCGGCGCCGATGATGCCGGCGTTATTGCGGAACTTCGCGATGTGGATACGCGTATCGACGTCGATGGCGTCCCGGTACTTGTCGAATTTCTTGCTGACGCCGCCGCCGAGAATGATGTCGTCGGGCGAGAACACGCGCACGACGCGGTCGAGGAAGTAGTTCAAGCGCTCGCCCCATTCGCGCCAGTCGAGATTGTCACGCTTGCGCGCACGGTCGCTCGCATAGGCTTCGATTGGCCGACCGTTGTCTCCTGGCATATGGCCGGCCTCGATGTTCGGCACCAGCACGCCGTCGAAGAACAGTCCGCTGCCGATCCCGGTGCCGACCGTGAGCGTCAACACCAGCCCGTCGAGCCCTCGGCCGGCGCCCATCCGCATCTCGGCCATGGCCGCGGCGTCGGCATCGTTCAGGGCGACGAAGGGCAGGCCGGTCGCCTCGCTGAACGTCGCGTCCACTGGCGTATTGCGCCACGCCTCGCCGAGATTACTCGCCGACTTCGCGACGCCGTGCATGACGATCGTCGGAAAGCAGCAACCTACGGTGCCGTCGTAGTCGAAGTTGCCGACGAGCTCCCGGACGGCCGTCGCCATGTTCGCGGGCGTCGACGGGTGCGGGGTGGCAACGCGATGGCGCTCGCTGACGAGTTTGCCCGTTGCGGTATCGACCAGCGCGGCCTTGATGCCGGATCCGCCCACGTCGATGCCGAGGATATTTGCCATTCGTCCGGTCCTGTATGCGTCGTAGAGTTTCAGCAGCCGCTCTGGCCGCTCTGGAAACGTCTAAATTTACTATACCGTACCGACGCCCGCGTCCGACGCCGGTCGCGACGGCAAGGCTTACGGAGTCGCGGGTGCACCGAGCCTCGCCAGGAAAGCATCGACTTCGGTGGTCGCGGGGCTGTTCAGCACGCCGGGAAATCTAGAACACACCATCGCGGCGACTGCTGCCGCGTAGCGAACGCTCTCGCTGTCGTCCCAGCCTGCGAGCATCCCGTAGATCAGGCCCGCCCGAAAGGAGTCACCGGCGCCGGCGGTATCGGCCACTGCCACCGGGAACGGCTCGAGGCTCCTCTGTGCGCGCCCGCGGCGGCCGTACAGGATCGGCATTTCGCCGCGGGTCAGCACGACGAGCCCGGCAGCGCGCGATTGGTACTCCTCGAACAACTCCTCGACATCCGCGTCGGGGTAGTCGCGGCGCCGATACTCCCCCGAGATGACTACGGCTGCGGCCTCCGTCGCGAGCGGTGAATCGAACGGGCAGTCGATGGAGACGAAAGGCACTCCGTGCTCCGCGGCAAGCCGTGCTGTGAGCAGGCTCTCGTCGCCGAAGGGAGGGTCGACACAGACGAGGCTCGCGTCCGCGATATCGCTCTCGCGGGGGATGTTCCACTTGCGCCCCGAGGTCAGTAATGCGATGTAGTTGCCGAAGACGGTTCGGCTCTCACTGTCGGAGATCACGATTTCCCGAGCGCCCGGGCCGGCTTCGTCGAACACGAGCCGCGTGGCGTCGATGCCGAAGCCCGTGACTGTCTCGTGCAGTCGTCGCCCCTCGTCGGTATCGCCCAGCCAGTTGCCGTCCAGTTTGACCGACAGGCCGAGCCGGGAGAGTACGATCGCCGAGTTGAGCGCCTCGCCGCCCGTCATCGGGTAGGTCCGTCCCAACTCCGCGTATCCGTCTGCGGCCGGAAAAGGCATCTCGAGCAGGTGCAGCGTGCTGCTGGCAATGACGCCGTAGGCATAGACGTCGTACTGCGCCGTCACGGGACGCTCAACACGGCCCTGGCGTCGGCCGTCATGGTCAGTTTGTCTGCGGACGGTCTTTTCTTCATACCGTGACTCCGGCGAGCTTCCCGAGATCCTACCTTAACGGACCCGATTTCCCGGGTGGAAATCGTGGCAGCGGCGGACCACCCGGGGCCTGCGATCTTTCGCGGGTCACCTGCGGCCGGCTCGTGCGCCGGCAACTACGGATTTTCCCTGACGATTCCGGCGCGGCGTTTTGCTAGCGTGGGCAGAGGAGGTGCCGGCATGAACACCGTATTCAAAGACGCGGTTTCCGGACCGCTGGAAGGCGCTCTGCGCGAAATCATCGACGCTTGCGAGCCGGACGACTCGCTGCCGTACCCGCCCGACGCCCAGCTCGCGGCCCACATCGCGCGCCGCCTGCAATACCGTGCGCGGGAATTGCAGACCGCGGCCGAGCGCAAGCAGCAGCGCGAGCTGGATCGCATGATCCGCAATCCGCACGACAAGGCGACGATGATCCAGATGACGGACCAGACCTTCCGGTCCGACAAGCCGAAGCGGGCCGTCGACCAGCTGACGCACATCCTCGACGCCCAGGGCGTACCCCGCTATTTCAACCCGGTGGACAAGGCGCTGATCCGGGGCTTCCAGTCCTTCGGCAGCTACCTGCCGGGCGTCGCGGTACCGCTGATCAAGGAAAAAATGCGCGCCGAGACGGCCAACGTCGTGCTGCCGGCCGAGGAGAAAGTGCTGAACGAGCACCTGGCCCGGCGCCGGGAGTCCGGCCTGCGCATGAACGTTAATCTTCTCGGCGAGGCGATGCTCGGCGAGGGGGAGGCCGAGCGCCGGCTGGAGAGCTATCTCGCCGCGCTGCAGAATCCCGAGATCGAGAGCATCTCGGTCAAGGTATCGACGATCTACTCGCAGCTTTCGTCGGTCGCCTACGAGCACACGCTGTCGGTCCTGTGTGACCGTCTCGAACTCCTGTACCGCGAAGCGTCCCGGATGACCTACACGCGCGCAGACGGCTCCGAGGTGTCGAAGTTCGTCTATCTCGACATGGAGGAATACAAGGACCTCGCGCTGACGGCGGAGGCCTTCATGCGCACGCTCGATCGTCCCGGACTCGAGCAGGCCCGCGGCGGCATCGCGCTGCAGGCCTACATACCGGATTCCTATCTCTGGCAGAAGCGCATCAACGCCTGGGCACGGCAGCGGGTAGCTGCCGGCGGCGCCAGCGTGACCGTGCGTATCGTCAAGGGCGCCAACATGGAGGCCGAACGCGTCGAGGCATCGGTACGCGGCTGGCCGCAGGCGCCCTACAAGGACAAGCTGTCGACCGACGCCAACTTCAAGCGCATGCTGCATGCAGCGCTCCTGCCCGAAAACATCGAGGCCGTCCGACTCGGCATCGCCTCGCATAACCTCTTCGAGTTGGCTTACGCACTCGTCCTCGCCGCGCGCGGCAACTGCCTCGACCGGCTGCAGTTCGAGATGCTCGAGGGCATGGCGAATCACATGCGCCGTGCGCTGTTCGAGCTCACCGAGAACTTTCTCCTGTACGCGCCTGCCACGCACAAGGAGAACTTCGTCAACGCGATCGGCTACCTCGTGCGGCGCCTGGACGAGAACACGGGCCCCGACAACTTTTTGAGCCATGCGTTCAAGCTCGTGCCGGGCGACGAGGTCTGGCAGCGCCTGGAGAAGCAGTTCTTCGATTCGTTCGCGGCGATCGAGACGACGCCGTTCGAACCGCGCCGCAAGCAGGACCGCAAGCTGCCGGTCGACGAAGACGAGGTACAGGACAACGACGCGCCGTTCACGAACGAGCCCGATACCGACTTCGCGCTCCCTGCGAACGTCGAGTGGGCGAACGGCATCATCGAGCAATGGCAGCCGCGTCATGGCGATGCGGCGGTCGAGGTGCCGCTGCAGATCGCCGGCGAGGAGATCCTCGCCGGGCGTGACGTCCGTGAATCGACCGATCCCTCGCGACCGGGCACGGTGGTCGCACGCTACCGGCTCGGCACCGCCGACGACATCGAGCGCGCCGTCGCAACGGCGAAGGCGGACCCGTCCGGCTGGCGGGCGCGGTCCGCGCGCGACCGGTCGCGCGTGCTCGGCTGGGTGGCGCACGAACTCAGGGTCGCGCGGGGCGACCTGATGGGTGCCGCGATGGCAGAGGGCGGGAAGATCTTCCTGCAGTCCGACCCCGAGGTCTCGGAAGCCATCGACTTCTGCGAATACTACCGGCGCACTGCCGTGGCGTTCGACGAAATGCATGGCGTCGAGACGGCCGGCCGCGGCGTCGTCGCGGTAATACCGCCGTGGAACTTCCCGATCGCGATCCCCTGCGGCGGGGTGGCCGCTGCGCTCGCGGCAGGCAACACGGTGATCCTGAAGCCGGCCTCCAATACCGTGATGACGGCTTACGTGCTCGCGCAGTGCTTCTGGCGGGCAGGCGTGCCGCGTGAGGCGCTGCAGTTCGTGCCCTGCGTCGGCGGCTCGGTCGGGGCGCGGCTCGCGAGTCACGAGGATGTCGACGTCGTCATCCTGACCGGTGGCACCGATACCGCGCTCAGGATGCTGGATGCGAAGCCCGACACCGATCTGTTGGCCGAGACCGGCGGCAAGAACGCCACCGTCGTCACGGCGATGTCGGATCGCGACCTCGCGATCGCGCACGTGCTCTATTCGGCGTTCGGCCACGGCGGGCAGAAATGCTCGGCGACCTCGCTCCTGATCCTCGAGGAGGAGCTCTACGACGACGAGAAGTTCCGCCGGGCGCTCTGCGATGCTGCCGAGAGCATGACCGTCGGCTCGGCGTGGGAGCCGCAGACCCTGATGGGCCCGCTGATTGGACCGCCGGGCGGGGATCTCGAACGCGGCCTTAAGGAACTCGAGGAAGGCGAGGAGTGGGCGGTTCGCCCGCGGCGACTCGACGACAACCCGAGCCTGTGGACACCCGGCATCAAGTGGAACGTCAAACCGGGCAGCTTTACGCACATGACCGAGCTCTTCGGGCCGGTGCTCGGCGTCATGAAGGCGCGTGATCTCGACGAAGCGATCGACCTGGTCAACGCGACCGGTTACGGGCTGACGTCCGGGCTCGAGAGCCTGGATGACCGCGAGCAGGCGGAATGGCGCGACCGGATCCTGGCCGGCAACCTGTACATCAACCGGGTCACGACCGGCGCGATCGTGCTGCGGCAGCCGTTCGGCGGCATGGGCAAGAGCGCTTTCGGCCCCGGCATCAAGGCCGGAGGGCCGAACTACGTGGCCCAGCTGATGACCTTTACGCCGACGGATGCACCGCGCCGCCGGGACACGATCCGGAACTCCGATCTGGCCGGACTGCTGTCGGCCGTTGCGTCGCCCGACGACTACACGGCCGAGCGGCTGGACGCCGGCGAACGCCAGCGGATTGCCGAGGCCATTCGCAGCTACGACCTGAACTTCTACGAAGAATTCGGGCGCGAGCACGATCACTTCCGGCTGATCGGCCAGGACAACATCCGCCGCTACCTGCCGGTCGGCGAATTACGGATGCGCGTGCATCCCGACGACACGGCGTTCGACCTGTTCGCACGCGCCGCCGCGGCGCGCGCCGCAGGCACGCGGGTTACCGTCAGCCTGCCACCGGGTGGCCGGACACCGGCCGTCGATGCACTGGAGCACGTCACCGAGGCCTGGGGCGGCGGGATCGAATTCGTCGAGGAGACCGACGATGAACTCGCGGCCGTCATCCGGGACGGCATGACGGACCGGGTTCGTTACGCGGCCCGCGATCGGGCCCCCGAGGTCGTGCTGCGTGCGATCGGCGAGACGGGCGTCTACATTGCCCGGGCGCCGGTGCTGGCGGAGGGCCGTGTCGAACTCCTGTGGTACCTGCGCGAGCAGAGCATAAGCTTCGATTACCACCGCTACGGCACGCTCGGCGACAGGGCGCTCGAGGAGCGCACGGACACGCTTTGAAGATCGTTGGCCGGCTCCGCTCGGTAAACGTCGCGGCACATGGCACTATAGCGGGGTCGTTCTGATCACCCGGTGGTCGCATGCAGTTGACTGACGAGGATCTCGCCGTACTCGCCGAGGCGCGTGCGACGCTCGAGAATCCGTCGATCGTGATCCGCCTGAGCTCCGCCTTCGGCATGCCCGTCGAGGCAGTGACGCGCGAGCTCGGCAGGCGGGCGCCGAAGGCACTCGCCGAAGCCGTTTCGACGTCGTCGAGAAAGGCCGTGGACGCGGCGCTGAAGGCGGCCGCCTGGTCCCTGAAATCCGACGAGCCCCTGCCTGCGAGCACGCGGCTGCACACGGTCGCCGCGGCAACATCCGGCGCCGTCGGCGGTTTCTTCGGTATGCAGGGACTCGTCGTCGAGCTCCCGGTCACGACGGGAATCATGTTCCGGTCGATGGCGGATATCGCGCGGGCCGAGGGCGAGTCGCCGCGCGAGGCCGAGACGCTGATCAACGTGGTGCAGGTATTCGCGCTGGGCAGCGGTGCGAGCAGCCAGGACGATGCTGCCGAGACGTCGTATTACGGGGCGCGGCTGGCGCTCGGCAAGGTCGTCACGGAGGCGATGCAGTACGTCGCCAGGCACGGCGCGGGCAACGCAGCGGCACCGGCGCTGGTGCGCCTGACCACGGCCATCGCGGCGCGTTTCGGCATCGTGGTCACACAGAAGGCCATGGCGCAGGCCATACCCGTCGTGGGGGCCGTCGGCGGCGGCCTTGTCAACACGGTGTTCATCTCGCACTTCCAGGACATGGCGCGGGCGCATTTCTCGATCCGCCGGCTCGAGCGCAAGTACTCGCCCGAATTCGTGCAGGACGCGTATACCGCGATGGCGGCCACTGCGGCCAATGCCGAGTGCAGAACATCCCGCGGCGAACTGGAGTAGCCCCGATGCTTGAGGACGTGCACAAGAACGGACGCATCTCCAGGGCGGAGTATGCGGCGCAGACGCCCGGGCTCAGGGTGGATCTCGTCAATGCCCAGTTCGACCTGCAGTCGTCCGATTTCTCGGTCGTGATCCTGGTCGCCGGCGACGATCGCCTCGGTGTCAACGAACTCGTGCGACTGATCAACGAGTGGATGGACACGCGCTACCTGGAGACGCTGATCTTCCCGGCACCGACCGCGGAGGAACTCGAACGTCCCAGGGCCTGGCGCTACTGGCGGCTGCTGCCGCCACGTGGCCGGATCGCGGTGTACACGGGTGCCTGGGGCCAGAATGCCGTGAGCGAGCGTGTCCGCGGCTTGATTAGCCGAGAGACTTTCGAACGCCGGCTCGAGTTCATACGGCATTTCGAGCAAACCCTGGCTGCCGACGGAACGCTGCTCCTGAAATTCTGGCTGCACCTGCCGAGAGAGCAGCTCAAGCGGCGCATGGTAAAAGCTGCGCTCGACCAGTCGTCCAGCTGGCAGCTCGAGGAGGCGGACTGGCAGGGCTACGAGTATTACGATGAGTCGCTGCCCTATATCGAGCAACTGTTGCGGGAGACCTCGACGGAGGCGTGCCGCTGGCGAGTGCTGCCCGGCCACAACCGCCGTCATCGGGATCTGCATTTTGCGGCAACCCTGCTGGATGAACTCACCGGGCGCCTCGAGGGCCGCTATCAGCCGATCACTGTCGAGCCGCCGGCCGATATCGAGATTGGCGATGCGCTCGCGACGGCGGACCTGCGCAGCAAGCTCGCGAAGAAGACCTATCGTCGCGCACTCAAGGAGCAGCAGGCGCGGCTCGCCAAGCTGACGCGGCTGGCGCGCCGTGTCGGGCGATCGTCGGTGATCGTGTTCGAGGGCTGGGATGCGGCGGGCAAGGGCGGCACTATCCGGCGCATGACCAACGCGATGTCGGTACGTGATTACCGGGTCGCACCGGTCGGCGTGCCGACCGAGGAGGAACTCGCGCGCCACTACCTGTGGCGCTTCTGGCGACGTCTGCCGCGGGCGGGGAAGATGCTGATCTTCGATCGCAGCTGGTACGGCCGTGTGCTCGTGGAGCGCGTCGAAGGCTACGCATCCGTCGACGAGTGGTCACGCGCGTACGGGGAGATTAATGCCTTCGAGGCCGAGATGGCCGAGCGCGGCATCGTCTTGTGCAAGTTCTGGCTGCACATCGACAGGAGCGAGCAACTCGAGCGCTTCCGCGCACGCGAGAAAACGGCGTACAAGAAATACAAGATTACCGACGAGGACTACCGCAATCGCGAGCAGTGGGACGACTATGTCGATGCGGTCAACGAGATGGTGGCGCGCACCAGCACCGACGAGGCGCCGTGGACGCTCGTCCCGGCGAACAGCAAGCGCTATGCCCGCGTGGAAGTGTTGAAGACCGTCTGCGATGCGCTCGAGCAGGCGATCGGAGTCGATTGACGGGGAACGTTCGGGGCGTCAGCGCCACGCCTCGTCGACGAGCTTCGCGATGAAACCGGGCTCTTTCGCGACGACCTCCTTGTCGACCGTCACGTGCGGTTCGAGTTTTCCGGCCGACGCCAGCGCACTCCGGAGTACACCGAGGAAGCGCGGGGCGGCGACGATCGCGAATTCCCGGTAGGCACCGTTGTGTTTGCCCTTGTAAAGTTCCTCGGCGATTCGCTTCGCGAATGCGGCGATGGCCTGCTGCCGGGGGCCTGACTTTTCCTTGACCATCGTGTGGCGGCCCTGGCCGCCGCTGTCGAAGGCGCGGCCGCCCGTGTCGCTGATGAGATCGCTCATCTTCTCCCGGGCGACGCTGTTCTCGAGGACGAAGGCCTCCTGCATGGGGCTCGTCCGCATTTCGCGCGTGTAGAATATGGCTTTGCTCTCGTCTGCGACGACGACCCAGCAATAGTTCTTGCTGCTCAGTGCTTGGTTATTCATGGTGTTGGCACCCGGTGCGGTTCTTCGTTCATTGAATGTTGGTACTGCCAAACGGCGCCGCAACGGGTATTTGTACGTATTGAAGTGCCCGTCACGCGAGCGCTGTCATGGACAAGTCTAGCAGACGAGGTGCACATGGACTTCGAGCTCCAGTTTTTCGGCGCGACCGGGCAGGTGACCGGGTCGCTCTACGTCATCCGTGCCGGCGGTCGCACCGTGTTCCTGGAATGTGGCCTGGTGCAGGGATCGAGCAGGGAAGAGGCGCGTAACCGCGAGCCGTTTCCCGTCCCGGTCGGCGCGATCGACGCCGTCGTCCTGAGCCACGCGCACATCGATCACTCGGGCAGGATCCCGCTGCTCGCGCGGCAGGGCTACGCCGGGCCGATCTACGCACAGAATGCGACTCGGGCGCTTTGCGGCATCATGCTGCCCGATTCGGGCTACCTGAACGAAAAAGATGCCGAGTGGGAAAACAAGCGGCGCCGGGAAAAAGACGAGGAGCCGATAGAGCCACTGTACACGCGGGCCGATGCGGAGGCCTGTCTGAGCCAGTTCGTCGGGCAGCGCTACGGAGAAGCCTTCGAGGTCGTGCCGGGTCTCACGGCCCGTTTCCACGATGCCGGCCACATCCTCGGCTCGGCGATCGTCGAACTCGAGTATCGCGAAGGCAGCGAGTCCCGGACGCTCGTGTTCAGCGGCGACCTGGGCTACAGGGATGCGCCGGTCATGAACTCGCCGGCCCGTCTGCACGACGCGGACGTCGTGCTGATGGAAAGCACCTACGGCGACCGCCTGCACCGCCCCTTCGCGGAGACGATGCAGGAACTCGGCGAGGTCTTCGAGAGCGCCCGCGCCTCGCAGGGCAACATCCTGATTCCCGCGTTCACGGTAGGTCGAACCCAGGACCTGCTCTACCTGATGGCCGAGCACTACGAGGAATGGGGGCTCGACAACTGGCATATCTTCCTGGACAGCCCGATGGGCATCGACGCGACCCGCGTCTACGGCGAATACCGGCATCTCTACGGTGCGAAACTCTTCGGGCCGGACTCCAGCCTGCCCGATCTCGACAACTTCCACATGACGCATTCGACCGAGGAGTCGATGGCGATCAATGGGATCGAGTCGGGTGCAATCATCATTGCCGGCAGCGGTATGTGCAGCGGCGGGCGCATACACCACCATCTCAAGAACAACATCTGGAAGCCGGGCTGCCATCTTGTCATCGTCGGATACCAGGCCTACGGGACACTCGGGCGCCGGCTGGTCGACGGGGTCGAGGAGATCCGTCTGTGGGGCAACACCTATCCCGTGCGGGCGAGCATCCACACGATCGGCGGCCTGTCCGCCCACGCCGATCAGAAGGACCTTCTCGACTGGTACGGCGCGTTCGCGTCGCGGCCACCGGTCTACCTGGTGCATGGCGAGCCGGATGCACAGGCCGCGCTCGTCGAGAAACTGAAGCAGCGTTTCGACGCACCTGCCGGGATCGCCGCTTTCGAACAGACGGTCAGGATCTGACAGATCCCCGGGGACGCGGCGGTCAAGCCTGCGCGTCAACTGGGATCGCGAGGACAGCATCGCTACACTGGGCGCATGACCATACTCGCCGTATTGACGACGATCGACGATGAGGACCGGGCTCGCGACATCGCCGGGGCGCTCATCGGCAGGAATCTTGCGGCCTGTGTGCAGATCTCGTCGATCGAGAGCTTGTACGAGTGGGAGGGCGAGATTCAGAACGACCGCGAGTACCGGCTGCTGATCAAGACGATCCCGGCTCGCTACGCGGACGTGGAGGCCGAGATTCGCAGGCTGCACACCTACGACCTGCCGGCGATCCTCGCGTTCGAGGCCGTCGAGGCTTTCGATGAATTCGCCGACTGGGTGGCCCGGCACTCGGCCGGCTGACGGGTGAGCAAGCCGCGCTTGCCGGGTTGCCTTCCGGGTTTCCGCTGGCGGGTGCCGGCGGCGCTGATGATCCTGCTCGCAGCCTGCGCTACGGCAGACAGGCCGGACGACCCTGTCGAGGCGGCTGCGCCCGTCTACGCCGTGCTCCTCTTGGGCAATAGTCACAGCACGAAGAGCGCATTGCCGAAGAAACTGGAGGGACTGCTCGAGTCGGTGGGCCCGGTCGTCATCGACGTCGCGCCCGGCTGGAGATTTCTCGACGAGCGGCTGGGTGACGCAGGTACCGAGACCCTGTTCCGGTCCCGGGCATGGACACACGTCGTCCTGCAGGGGCAGCGCTACTCGGTGTCGGGTCGCGACGCCTATCCCACGGACGCGGCCGAGGCATGGGTACGTCGCGTCCGCGCGGTCGGCGCGGTGCCGGTCCTGTTTCCGGAGTGGGGTCTGTACGGGAACGAGGGCGAGTCGCTCCGGGTGCAGCGATTACACGAGGCTATCTCGGCGAGCGAGCCTGCCTGTATTGCGCCGATCGGACTGGCCTGGGAAGTGGCGCTCGAGAACCGGCCGGGCCTGCGCCTGCATGCGGCGGACGGTAATCATGCCAACAACCGGGGTGCGCTCCTGGCCGCCTACGTGCTCTACGAAGTGATAACGGGCCGGCCTGCCGCGGGACTGGCAGCCGAGCGAGGGATGGGCGTCAGTGCCGATGACCAGGCCTACCTGGCAGCGGTAGCGACGACGCTTTTAAAAAACAAAACGGCCTGTCCCGGCGAGCATGAACTCGCAGGCCGGGACGGCCGTTTGCAGTGACCGGATTACTCGGCGAGCGAGTCGACGATCGCCTGGATTTCCTCGGCGCTCAGGTCCTTGACCCGGCGGTGCATCTTGTTTTCCGGGTTGGTCAGGGCTGCCGTGACTTGCTCGACGCTGAGACCCTTCAGTTCGTCGGGCTCGTGGCAGTTGAGGCAGGCATCGGCGTCGCCGGCGTTCGCGGCCGTCGCGCCGAGGAGGCCTGCAGCGATAACTATAAGCATTCGTTTCATGACGTTGAGTCTCCCCAGTTGCGTGAGTGATCCATTGCCGGCAGCCTGGTCTGCGCTGGTAATGTGTCTGATTCGCATTTCCAGCTTCGCGTACCGGGACCGACGGCGCCTTTTGTAACAGTTGGAGTGGGCAAAAACAATCCGGGCATTCCTGCACCTGCCGACATCGCATTGGACTCCTGACTATCCTGAAATTTACGCGACGGCACCTTAACGGAAGCTGAACGGCCCGCGGGGATCGTGTTGCCATACCGCGAGAACCGGGTCCGGCAGTACCCACCGCCGGCGTTTCGCCGTAAACTCGGCCGTCCAGACCGCTCTCGAGCAAACCGATACAGGAGCTTTTTTATGTTCGACGCCAAGATGATGCTGACGCTGGCCACGGGCCTGATGCTATCGATGCCCGCTGCATTTGCCGCCGATGACCCGATCCACGAGCGCCACGAGTTGATGGAAGATGTCGGCAAGGCCGCCAAGCCTATCGGCAGCATGTTCCGTGGTGAGACCGAGTATGACGCCGCCGTCGTCATGGAATCGCTCGGCGTCTTCGAGGACGTAGGCAGCCAGTTCGGCGACCTGTTCCCTGAGGGTACGGAGACGGGTGGCGATACCGAGGCGGCCCCGGCGATCTGGGAGGATCGCGAAGGCTTCGAAGCGGCGCTCGAAGAATGGCGCAGTGCCGTCGATGCCGCGATCGAGGCCAGCCCCGCGACACTCGACGAGGCGCGGCCGGTCGTCGGCGAGGTGTTCAACGCCTGCAAGAACTGCCACGACGGCTACCGCATCGACGAGGACTAGCCGCCCCCGTCAGCGGTCCTGGCCGGAATGCGTAACCTGTTGCGCTATGCGGTTGTCATCGCAGCCGCCATCGCGGCGGCCGGCTGGTGGTTCAGCCGGCCGCTCACGCTCCCCGCAGCCGACCTGCCCGAGTACAGCGGAAACCCGGTGGCCGGCGCGCAGGTGTTCTGGGCAGGTGGCTGCGCGTCGTGCCACGCGACGCCGGTCGACGGCAAGCGTGCCCGCGGAGACGCCAAGCTCCTGCTCGGCGGAGGCCTCGAGCTCGAGACACCCTACGGCACGTTCCGCGTCCCGAACCTCTCTCCGCACGAAGACGGCATCGGCGACTGGTCGACGCTCGACTTCGTCAACGCGATGCAGCGCGGCGTGTCGCCGGACGGCCGGCATTACTACCCGTCGTTCCCGTACACGTCCTACGCCCGAATGACCCTCGAGGACGTCATCGATCTCAAGGCGTTTCTCGACACGCTTGCGCCGGTGGCCGGGCGCGTCGAGGACCATGCCCTCGGTTTCCCCTGGTCGGTTCGGCGCGGCATCGGCATCTGGAAACGGCGTTACCTTGACGCGACGCCGGTCGTCGCCGTCGATTCGGCGGAGCCCGTGGTCGAACGCGGCCGCTACCTCGTCGAGGGTGCCGGGCATTGCGGCGAGTGCCACACCCCGCGCGATCGTTTCGGCGGTCTAGACACGACGCGCTGGCTCGGCGGTGCACCCGACCCGGAAGGCAAGGGCAGCGTCCCCGACATCACGCCTGCCGGCAAGAATACCGGCGACTGGTCCGCCGGCGACCTGGCGTACTACTTCGAGAGCGGCTTCACGCCCGAGTTCGACACGGTCGGCGGTTCGATGGTTGCCGTGCAGGAGAATCTCGCGAAACTGACCGCCGAGGATCGCCAGGCGATAGCCGCCTATCTCAAAGCGTTGCCGGCCGACTGATCGCCACACACCTGCTGCCGGCGGCGTCGCCGGAGATGCAACACCGCCTCCCGGACAATCGACCCGACATGGATCACGCGACCTTCGAAGCCATCGTTTACGAGGTCGTGCAGCGTTTGCCCGACTGGGTACACGAAGCGCTGCACAACATCGACCTGCTCGTCGAGGATGCGGCGGGGCCGGATCTCGATCCGGAAGGCGAGGGGCTGCTCGGTCTGTACGTCGGTACGCCGCTTCCAGAGCGCGACGCGGTTCACGCCGGCGAATTGCCCGACGTCATCTATATCTTTCGCGAACCGCATCTCGAGATGGATCTGACCCATGATGAGCTTTGCAACGAAATCGCAACGACCATCGTTCACGAGATCGCGCACTATTTCGGCATCGATGACGACAAGCTCCACGACCTCGGCTGGGGCTGAGGCTGGCCCGAGGCGTCAGTGTGGCGCCCATGCATGCGTGTGGATGTGGCTGATCTTGTCGTTGAACTGCAGGCGGAAGAACTGTCTCAGCTCATCCAGCGGCAGCTTGCCCGCGCGCCGCCAGTGCTGGCGCAGGCGGTGGCAGAAGCGTGCCGCGTACCGGCTCGCCGCCTCGTAGCGGCCGCGCTCTTCAGAGCCGAGGTCGTCCCGGAGGCGCGACGCTTCGAATAACCAGCCATGCAGGTCGTCGAGCAGGGCGCCGTTTTGCTGGAGGTCGGCCAGCAGCACGGCAGAAACATACTTGTCGATCTCGCCCTGCAGCTCGAGTTCGAGCAGGCTGACGCTGCGGTCGCGGCCCGCCTTCCAGGCCATGCAGTTGAAGTGGCTGATCCCTTCGAGGACCTTCCAGAAATCGTCGAGATGATCGATGTGCAGGCGGTCGAGCGGATTGTCGGATTCGAGACGGGTCAGCATGTCCGCGTCGAGGAACAGCGACATCGCGACGCCGTCGTCGTCTTCACAAACCAGCAGTGTCTCCTCGGTGTTGGTCAGCATGGCGCCGTGACTCAGCGCCTGTGCGATCGCCGGGTCGGTGATCAGGAAGTCGCGTATGTCGTGTGCGTGTTCGACGCGATACAGGCTGGCGAGCTGTTGCTGCAGTTCCGTCAGCATCAATGCAGCGGCCGTGCACCGATCGGCAGGACGCCCTGCTCACGGAGGAGACGCTCCGCACGCTGGCTGCCGGTTTTCCGCCAGATCTCGAAGGTCCGGACGACGTCCTGCTCCGTGCCGCCCCTGACCTCGTTGAGGACGTCGATCAGCACGCGGAACTTGGTGGCGAGTTCGCGGTAGATGTCGGCGAAGGCATTGCCGTGAAACGTGCCGCGGGTTTCCTCGGAGAGCGAGCCGTAGGCGTTCTCGCCCATGTGCATGTAGTAGTCCACGTCGACGGGCTTGTCGCGCAGACTGTCGACGAAAAAGCCGGCGACGAACAGTGCGACGTCGCCAATGCGCTTCAGCGTCTGGTTGCGGTGTTCGGGGGAGGGTGCGTCAGCGGCGTCGGCAAGCATCAGCGCGAGCGGCCGGATGCCATAGATCTCGCCGTCGTCCTCGTAGAAATGCTCGGAGCGCGAGAACAGCGTCATCATGTTGACGACGTAGTGGGTGGCGTGCGGGTCGATATCGACCCCCTGACCGACGATCGCTTCGTCGATCGATTGGCGGAAGTATTCCTGAAGATTAAGAACCGGCATGACCCGGTCGCAATCCGAATGCCCCATACGCAATCTCCTTGTCGTTCGGTTACACCATAAAACTCGTCCGAAGAGCGTGATTCGCGTCACGCAAAGAGATACCAGAATCGTGCGCAGCGGCAAAATGTGAGTTTCGTGCCGCGAACCGAGCATCCCCTGCACGCAAGGTGGATCGACGAAAAGCGCTGCAATCAAAGCGGTTTGCGCTTGTCCGCCGGCTTGGCAGCAAGGCCTGTCGAGTGCTAGTGGCGATCGACGCCGCGCGTTGTTTGCGCGCGTCGTCGATCAGTACGCTGGCTCCGCGGTTGGTCGCACGGCCGCAATCGCTCTGCGGCGAGTCGCGGTGGGGATGGACTTACGCGGCGCGCAGTCCGCAATCCGCGAGTTGCGCGCACGCGTCGCGCAGCGCGGTCCTGAGTCCTTCCTCGACGACCGGGTGATAGAACGGCATGTCGAGCATCTCGCCGATGGTGAGTCCCGACTGGTGTGCCCAGGCGAGCAGATGCCCCATGTGTTCCGCGGCAGGGCCGAGCATTTCCGCGCCGAGGAAGCGGCCGGTGTTCGCGTCGGCATAGACGTGTAACAGGCCGCGGTTTTTCAGCATGACGCGACTGCGCCCCTGGTTCTCGAACGAGACCTTGCCCGTCACGATGTTGCGATGTGCGAGTTCCCGGAAGCTCGACCCGACCATGGCGATCTGCGGATCCGAGAAGACGATGCCGAGCGACGAGCGCCGCCGCCCCGCCTCGACGGCCGGGAAGCGGCCGGCGTTGCGCCCGGCGATGCGGCCTTCGTCAGCGGCTTCGTGCAGGAGCGGTTTCGTGTTGGTCGCGTCGCCTGCGAGGAAAACGTGACTGTCGCCGATCTGCAGCGTCGTTTCATCGACGGGCGGCACGCCGCGATCGTCCAGGGGCAGCCCCGAGTGCTCGAGGCCGAGACCGTAGACGTTGGGCCGGCGCCCGGTCGCGGCGACGAGGTAGTCGACGTAAACGGTTTCGCTCGTGCCCGTGGCAGTCGTGAACGTAATCGCGACCTCGTCATCGATGCGCTCGATGGCGGTTACGTCGGCATCCGCATCAAGGAAGAACTCGTCCGCGAAGGCCTCCTCGGCGTAGCCGCGGACCTCCGGGTCGGTCAGCGGTCCAACGATGCCGCCGATACCGAACATGTGCACACGCACGCCGAGGCGATGCAGGGCCTGGCCCAGTTCCAGGCCAATGACGCCCGGCCCGAAGACCGCAACGCGGCCGGGAAGCGCCTCCCACGCGAAAATGTCGTCGTTGACCACGAGACGGTCACCGGCGGCCTCGAAGTGCCGCGGCCAGGCCGGGGACGAGCCTGTGGCGATCACGATCCGGTCCGCTCGGACCCGCGTGCTGCCTCCGACGTCCAGCGTGTGTGCGTCGAGGAAGCGGGCCCTGCCCCGGAGCCGGTGTTCCCCGGGGATGCCCTCGACCGAATCGAGGACGAAGCCGACGAAGCGGTCGCGCTCCCGCCGGACGCGCTCCATCACGGCGCGGCCGTCGATCTCGGTCGTACCGGTATTTACGCCGAACGCCGGCGCCAGCCGGCTGGCATGAGCCGCTTCCGCCGCGGCGATCAACAGTTTGCTGGGCATGCAGCCGACGCGGGCACAGGTCGTGCCGTATTCGCCGCCCTCGATCAGGACCACGCTCCGCGTGTGTTCGACGGCGGCCCGATAGGCGGCGAGGCCCGCCGAACCGGCTCCGATGATGGCGACGTCGACGTTGATAGTCTGCATGCTGAACTTCCTCCGAAGCGGGGTGATTACTGCTCTTGATCAGAAGGATAGGGGGCTGTCAGTAATAGGTAAAACAGAATAAAAAAGTCATGGTGATCGATTAAATGGCTTGACTACATGTGCGCAAATCACGGCTCTTTGTGATGGAGCCCCTGTCCGGTGCGCCGGCAGGTGTCTGGCTATTTCCGAAACTTGCTCCTAGTATCGGCCGCCTTATGGTCGCGGCAAAACACAAACCGGAACGGGACGGCGAGTTCCTGAACACGCTTGCACGGGGCTTGTCCGTACTGCGTTCGTTCACGAAAGACCGGCCCGAAATGACGCTGAGCGAGGTTGCCGCCGTGACCGAGCTCAGTCCTGCCGTGGCCCGGCGTTGCCTGAACACGCTGGTGGAACTGGGCTATGTCGGCAAGAAGGGCAAAGTGTTCCTGTTGACGCCCGAGGTGATGGGATTCGCCTCGGCTTTCATCGAGTCGATGAATCTCGAGCAGGTCGTCAGGCCCTATTTGCAGCAGGTTCGTGACAAGACCGGCGACAGCACCTCGCTCGCCGTGCTGTCGAATTTCGACATCCTGTACCTCGTGCATATTTCGACCAACCGCATGATCCGCCTGGTGGCCGGATTCGGCACGCGTTTCCCGGCCTATCCGACCTCGCTCGGGCGCGTGCTGCTGGCGTACCAGGATTCCGGACGCCTCGACGATTACTTCCGCCACGTGGAGCTGCAGAAGCTGACCGACAAGACCGTCACGTCGAAGCAAAAGCTCAGGAAGATACTGCGCGATACCCGCAACAACGCCTATGCCTCGATCCAGGACGAACTCGACTACGGGATCGTCTCCGTGGCCGTCCCGGTACTGGGGCCGGACGGGGAAATACTGGCTGCGATCAACTGCTCTACCGCGACGACGCGGGTGAACGAGCAGGACATGGTCGATTCACGGCTGCCGACGCTCCGGCAGGCAGCAAAGCAGATCGAACTGGAACTCGGGCGCTACCCTGTGCTGGTCCACTCGATCCGGTCCGCAGCCTCCTGATCAGGCAGCGCGGCGGTCGACCGTCGACAGGAACTCCGCGACGACCCGGTTGAAACGGCCGGGCTCCGTTAGGTTGCCGAGATGCCCGCTGTCGGCCAAACGCACCTCCCGGCAATTCCTGACGCGTTCGCAGATCGCCTTCGCGTGCTGCTTTCTCGCCTGGGTTTCGTGCGCGCCGGTAAGCAGGAGAATCGGCGGCGATCGCTTCTCGAGTGCCTCGAGGACGTCGAAGTCGACGGTGTAATGGGATGGGGCGAAGTGCTCGAGATCGATGCCCCGGTAGTCGTCGATGATCTCTTCGAGAAGCCGTTGCTCCGCTTCGTGGCCGGGTGGCAGCGACATCATCGGATGCGCGAGCCACTCGGCGATGACGTCGTCGAGACGACCGGCTGCGACCATCTCCGCATAACGCGCGACCGGCACGCGCTCGGCCTCGGGTTCTGCGATATCCAGGCCGTCGACCACCGCGCCCTGCAGCAGCAGTGATCGCAGCCGTTCCGGTCGTGTAGCCGCGTAGCGCAGCGCCACCCGGCCGCCCTGGGAAACGCCGAGCAGGTGGGTCTTCTCGATGCCGAGCGCGTCGAGGACCCGGTCGATGTCCCCGGGTTCACGGCGCATGTCGGGCGGTGCGGTGGAGCGGCCGAAGCCACGGCGATCGATCGCGATGCAGCGAAAAGCCTGCGAGAGCGCGTCGAACTGGTAGTCGAACATGCGATGGTCGAGCGGCCAGCCGTGCAGCATCAAGAGTGGCGCACCGCTGCCGCTTTCGATAACGAACACGGTGCCGCCGTCCACGTCGATCCGGTGTTCGGTCATGCCGGCCGGCATCGTGCTCACGGCTCGTAGTCGACGGCGGCCTGTGCGCCTTCCCACATTGGGTGTGCGGCGGGGTTCTGCATTTCCTCGTGGAGGTGGCCGACGAGGCCGGCGCAGCGCGCCGTCAGCACGATACCGCGCATCAGCGTCGCCGGGATTCCGGCTTCACCGAGAACGGCGGCGATCGCCGCGCTGATATTCGTGACGAGTTCCTTGCCGGTGACTTCCCGAAGCGCCGTCTCGAGAAGGTTCATCGCGTCGATGAAATCACCGCTCGTGTCGGTAGCACGTGCGACCTCGACGAGCTTCGGCACACGCGGATCGTGCGCCGTGTGGATCGGGTGGCCGAAGCCCGGTACCGGCCGCTTCGTTTCCCGGTAGCGGCGGACTTCGGCCAGCGCATGCTCGTAGCGTTCGTCGGCGGGCGCCGCGACGATGCGCTCGAGGATGGCGCCGCACTCGCCGGCCGTCCCTGCGTAGCGATCACCGACGCCGAGCAGGCCGGCGGCCACGGCGCCCTGGAACGACTCCGGCGCGCCGTAGTGCGTGAGTCGCGTCACGATCGCCGACGGCACGAGGCCGTGCTCCATGATCGTTACCATGACCGCATCGACGATCGCGGACTGGGCGGGGGTGGGCGAGCGCCCCGTTGCCTGCAGGTACAGGTAATCCGTGAACGGGACGTGCCCGATGAGGTCCTCGACGAGATCCCTGCCGCGTACCCGGATCGTGTCGGCGTCGAAACCGCAGATCTTCGTCGTGCCGTGTTTGCCGCTCGTCTGGCCCATGCTCGATTCCTCGTGGTCTGCGGTCCGCCGGCGGGTTTGCGCAAATCGCGATCGAAAACCGGCCGAAATCCCGCTCGTTACAAATTGAAATAATTTTTCGGAAAGCGAATTTGATTTCGATATGCGAAAAAATATAGCATTGTCGATTGCCAGTTAAAAGAAAACCGCGGGGGTTTCCAAATGAAGACTGCACAGGCACTGTTCCTAGGCCTCGTCGCCACCACACTTTGTGTTCCGGTCGTATACGCCCAGGGCGCCGTTCTCGAAGAAGTCGTCGTGACGGCTCGTAAGCGAGCAGAGACGCTCGAAGAGAGCCCGGTCTCGGTTCGGGCATTCACAGCCGACGAAATCGAATCGGCCGGCATCCAGAAGCCGGGCGACTTCATCGGCCTGACGCCGAACGTCACCCTTGTCGAGACGCAGAACGCGGGCACGGCCTTCATCAACGTCCGCGGAATCTCGCAGGCGCGAAACAGCGAGATGTCGGTTGCGGTCCTGGTCGACGGCGTACTGATGCCGAACCCGAACCAGTTCAACCAGCAGCTGGTCGACATCCAGCAGATCGAGGTCCTGCGTGGCCCGCAGGGCGCACTCTACGGCCGCAACGCCATCGGCGGCGCGATCACGATCGTCACCAAGCAGCCCGGCGACGAGTTCGAGGGCAGGGTCGAGCTGGGTGCCGACTCCGGTCCCGGCTACACGGTCCGCGGCACGGCAAGCGGCCCGATCGGCGACTCCGACGCCTGGAAGTACCGCGTCTCCGGGTCCTACGTCGACACCGACGGCTTTATCGACAACCCCGTGCTCGGCGAAGAAGTCGACTACATCGAAGACCTGAACGCCCGCGCGCGGATCATCTACGAGCCCAATGACGTATTCAGCGCGGACCTGCGTTTGAACGCGTCGCAGTTCGACGGCGGGGCGCTGTACTTCGTGATCGATGCCGAGGCCGACGACACCGAGATTCCCGTCCAGACCAACAACCTCGGCAACAACGAGCGCGACATCTATTCGGCGAGCCTCAAGCTCGAATGGAACTGGGCGGCGGGCTCGTTCACGTCGATCACGTCCTACGACGACGTCGAAGAAATCTTCACCGGTGACCAGTTCGACTTCCTGCCTCGTGAGCAGTCGTTCCTGAACCTCGACCAGACCGGTTTCGGCGACTTCATCAAGTTCCTGACCGGCGACGCGGTAGTCGACCTCAGCCAGACGCAGTACCTCGAGTCGGAAGCCTGGAGCCAGGAGTTCCGCTTCATCTCGCCGGCGGAAGAGCGCTTCCGCTACATCGTGGGCGCCTATGCCATCGCGACGGATCGCTACATCTCGACGGGCAACCAGATCGACCGGGGCAACGGCGTTTTCCCCGTGCGCCGCACGCCGCGGCCGTCGGTGTTCGTCGACCCGACCGACCCGAGCCCGCAGCTCGGCCTGCTCGCCGACGAGCAGGATAACTTCGCCTGGGCGGTCTTCGGTGACATCTCCTACGACCTCACCGACACTCTCGAAGGCTCGTTCTCGCTGCGCTACGACGAGGACACCCGCGAGACGACGACCCTGACCGAGCCGCTGTACGATCCCACCGGCGGGCTGGCGACGCTCGGCGAAGTTCGCGAGCAGACCTGGGACGAACTGCAGCCCAAGCTCACGCTGCGCTACCGGCCGACCGACGCGCTGACCGTCTACGGCGGCTACAGCCGCGGCTTCCGTTCGGGCGGCTTCAACCAGAGCGGCGTCGGCGGTGCCGTGCCCGAACCCGGTATCGAGGACGTGTTCGAGGCGCAGGTTGCCGACACCTACGAGGCCGGCATCAAGGGCGTCAGCGCCGGCGGCCGCTTCGCCGCGTCGCTGAACGTCTACTACACCGATTTCGAGAACGCGTACTTCTTCTTCTTCGATCCCGGCACCAGCACCCAGAACCTAGGCAGCATCCCCGAGGTCGAGTACATGGGCTTCGAACTCGAAGGCAACGCGATGATCAACGACTACCTGACGGGCTACTTCGGCGTCGGCTACACCGACGGCGAAATCCAGAGCGCCGCCGACCCGGCCGACAACGGCAACCAGGCGCCGCTCGTCACCGAGTGGACATTCAATGTCGGCGGTGAATTCCGCTACCCGGTCACGACCGACGCCGACTTCGTGCTGCGCGCCGACTACAGCTACCAGGGTGACACGTACTGGGATCCGGGCAACATCTCCGTCCGCAGCCCGATCAACCTGCTCGACATGCGTGTCGGCGTCGACGTGGCGGACAACTGGTCGCTGATGCTGTGGGCCAAGAACCTGACCGACGAACGCTACAACGGCGAGTTCTCGCCGGGCCCTGCACCGACCGCCAACTTCCTGTGGCCGGCCCAGCCGCGGCGCTGGGGCGCGAGCTTCGTCAAGCAATTCTGATCGACAGGATTCCGGAGGATATTTCGATGAGTGCCAACCCCAAAATCGAAAGCAAGCTGCACCACAACGCGCACGTGACGACCGACATGGCGGCCGTGCGCAAGTTCTACGAGGAAATCATCGGTTTCCCGCTGGTCGCCACATGGTGTGAGCAGACCGACCTGTTCGGGAAAGTGCGGACTTACATGCACTGCTTTTTCGACATCGGCAACGGCGAGAGCCTCGCGTTCTTCCAGTTCGCCGACGAACAGGACCAGGAGGAGTTCGGTCCCGAGCTGCCGCTGTCGGGCTTCCGTCATCTCGCGATGAAGGTGGACCAGGAGACGCAGGACGGCATCCGCGACCGGCTGGCAGCGGCCGGTGTCACCGAGCCGCAGACCTATATCCTGGATCACGGCTACTGCTACTCGCTGTACGTATTCGACCCGGCGAACCTGCTGATCGAGTTCACGGTGGATCACGAGGATGCCGATGCGATCAACGCCGAGCGGAAAGCCAAGGCGCACGAGGAACTCGAACGCTGGCTCGCCGGCGATCACACGCCGAACAACACCCAGTTCCATCGCTAGGACACGAGGAGTTTCGCTATGAGTTACTCGGTATGCGTTGTGTACCACAGCGGCTACGGCCACACGGCGAAACAGGCCGAGGCCGTCGCCGAGGGCGTTGCGGCGGTCGACGGCGTCGAGTGCACGACGCTGGCCGTCGACCAGCTGTTCGACCCGGAAGCCGACGCCTTCGCGACGCTGGACGGCGCGAACGCCATCATCATGGGCTGCCCGACCTACATGGGCTCGCCGTCGGCGGACATGAAGCGCTTCATGGAAGCGAGTTCCGGCCGCTGGATGGAGCAGAAGTGGGCGGACAAGCTCGCCGCCGGCTTCACCAACTCCGGCTCGCAGAACGGCGACAAGCAGAACACGCTGGTGGGTATCGCCACCTTCGCGGCGCAGCACGGCATGGTCTGGATCAACCTGAACATCATGCCCGGTAACAACAACTCCGGTGGCAGCGTCGACGACCTGAACCGGCTCGGCGCGTCGCTGGGCGCGATGGCGCAGTCGAACGTCGACGAAGGCCCCGACAAGGTACCGACCTCGGCCGATCTCGAGACCGCGAAACGACTCGGCCAGCGCGTGGCGGAGTGCACGAAGCGCTGGGGCTGATACCCGAACCGGAGGCAACGAATCATGATTTACGACCCGACAGTAGAAACCCGCCCGGTAGACGAGCAGTTCACACTCGATCGCGAATCGTACCGTCAGCAGATCCAGTACCTGTTCGACAACTCGACGTTCTACCAGCGGAAGCTGCGCGAGGCGGGCTTCGACGACGCAGCCGCGGTCGGGGATCTCGATGACATCGCACGCCTGCCGTTCACGGAGAAGGACGAGCTCCGCAAGACCCAGGCGTCCGCGCCGCCCTTCGGTGACCATCTCTGCTGTCCGCCCGAGGAACTGCGGCGGGTGTTCAGCACCAGCGGCACGACGGGCGTTCCCTGCTACCTCGGCCTGACCGGCAAGGACATCGACATGTACGCGACCAACGTCGCGCGCGGCTACACCGCGGCCGGTTTCCGGCCAGGTCAACGGCTCGCGGTCGGTTTCAACGCCGGTCCCTTTGTCGCCGGCGCCGTCTATTACGGTTTCGACAAGATCGGCTGCACGGTGATCCCGGTCGGCACCGGCAACACCGAGCGCCTGGTTACCGCAATCCAGAAGCTGAATGCCACGGGCATCAGCTGCACGCCGTCGTACGGCCTGTACCTGATCGACTGGTGCCAGGAGCACGGCATCGAGACCGAGACGCTCGGCCTCGAGAACATGATCACCGCCGGCGAGCCCGGCGGCGGCGACCCGCTGATCCGGGAACGCATCGAGACCGCG
The DNA here is from genome assembly GCA_036350895.1 of Woeseiaceae bacterium. GTDB lineage: Bacteria > Pseudomonadota > Gammaproteobacteria > Steroidobacterales > Woeseiaceae > UBA1847. Next base: position 15,756 of record JAZBNZ010000133.1, on the reverse strand, counting down.
TTCGGCTGCAAGGTCCGCGAGTCGATGGGCATCGGCGACATCTCGCTGTCGGTGTGGGCCGAGGACGACGACGGCAACGGCATGCATTTCATGGCGCGCGAGTTCGTGCACGTCGAGCTGATCGATCCCGCGAGTGGCGAACCGATTCCGTGGGATCACAAGGCCGAGGGCGAACTCGTCTACACGGCCCTGCGCCGGGACGCGATGCCGCTCCTGAGGTTCCGCAGCCGTGATCACGTCGTCGTCAACATGGAGCCGAATCCGAGCGGCCGGACGGGCCCGCGCATTCGCTGCATCGGCCGGACCGACGACATGCTGATCGTCCGCGGCGTCAACCTGTTCCCGTCGGCTATTCGCAGCATTCTCGCCGAGTTCACACCCGACGTATCCGGCATGCTGCAGGTCCGGCCGAAGGAGCGGGGCGTGCTGCAGACGCCGCCGCTGCCGCTCGTGATCGAACTCGGCGAGAACTTCAGCGGCAGCACCGACGATCTCGGGGCGCGACTCAAGGCGGAGATTCGCGCGCGCCTCCTGGTCACCGCGGACATCAAGCTGGTACCGTACGGCACCGTGCCACGCGAGACCTACAAGTCGAAGCTGATCGATTACTCGGACGCCGACGCCGTCGAAGCCGGCGCCGCCTGAACTCATGTCGTCGTCGCATTGACCGAACTGAAAGGCGAACCATGGCTGACAGGCGAATTTTGACTACCCACACCGGGAGCCTCCCGCGTCCCGACGACCTGATCCGGATCATGTGGGCGAAAGGCGACGGCATACCGGTCGACGAGGTGGCGCTGAGTGCCCGCGTTGCGTCGGCGGTGCAGGAAATCGTCGACAAGCAGGTTGCTGCCGGCATCAGCGTCGTCAACGACGGCGAGATGTCGAAGCCGAGCTATGCCACCTACGTCAAGGATCGTCTCAGCGGCTTCGGCGGCGAGTCCATCCAGAACTATTTCTTCGCAGACCTCGAGGACTACCCCCGGTCGAAGGAAATCGTCGCCGCCAACCCCGGCCGCAAGAAGCGCTCCGCGCCGGCCTGCAACGCGCCGATCTCGGTCGCGGACGACGCGGCCGCGGCGCTCGACATGGTCAACCTCAACAACGCGGTCCCGCGCGACAAGGTGGCCGGCACGTTCTCGAGTGCCGCCTCGCCCGGCGTCGTCTCGATCTTCTTCGGCAACGAGTATTACAAGAGCGACGAGGAATACGTCTTCGCGATCGCCGAGGCGATGCGCCACGAGTACGAGGCGATCGTCGAGGCGGGCGCCTTCGTCCAGCTCGACTGTCCCGATCTCGCGATGGGGCGGCACACGACCTACGCCGGCATGGATCTCGACGACTATCGCAAGCGGGTGGCGATGAACATCGAGGCGCTGAATCACGCGGTCCGGAACATCCCGGCCGAGAAGATCCGCATGCACCTGTGCTGGGGAAACTATCCCGGGCCTCACCATTGCGACGTCGCACTGGCCGAGATCATCGATCTCGTCTGGAAAGCGAAGCCGCAGACGATCCTGTTCGAGGCCGCCAATCCCCGCCATGCGCACGAGTGGTTGCTGTTCGATTCGGTCAAGGTGCCGGACGACAAGATCCTGTGCCCGGGCGTCATCGAGCCGCAGTCCAACTACATCGAGCACCCGGAACTCGTGGCCCAGCGCATCGAGCGGTATGCGCATCGCGTCGGCCCGGAACGGGTCATGGCCGGTGTCGATTGCGGATTCAGCGTGCACGTCGGCATGCAGGGCATCGACCCGGATGTCGCGTTTGCGAAGCTCAAGTCGCTCGCGGACGGCGCCGCGATCGCCTCGGAACGCCTGTTCTGAGATGAAAGACGGCACCGGGCAGCGCGGGATCGACCGGATCCTGGTCGGCAGGCCCGCCAGCGACGGCGCCGGGGTCCGGATGACGCGCATCATTGCGACCCCGGAACTCGAGCATTTCGACCCGTTCCTGCTCCTCGACGAATTCCGCTCGGACGACGCGGATGACTATATCGCCGGTTTTCCAGATCACCCGCATCGCGGTTTCGAGACCGTTACCTACATGCTGGCGGGCCGGATGGGTCATGCGGACAACCAGGGCAATACCGGTGAACTCGGTCCCGGCAGCGTGCAGTGGATGACGGCCGGCCGCGGCATCGTGCATTCCGAGATGCCGCGCCAGGAAGAGGGGCTCATGTGGGGCTTCCAGCTCTGGGTCAACCTGCCTGCCAGCGACAAGATGATCGCGCCACGCTACCAGGACATCCCGGCCGAGGACGTCCCCCGGGTCGACGTTGCCCCCGGTGTGACGGCGCGCCTGATCGCCGGCGAACTCGGCGGCGTGTCGGGGCCGGTGACCGGGATTGCGACCGAGCCCCTGTACTACGATCTCGGCTTCGAGGGTCGCGCCGAGGCAAACCTGCCCACGCCGGCTGGACATAACGTTTTCGTCTACGTCTTCGACGGCAGCGTGCACGTCATGGGCGAGCGCGGTGGCGTCGTGTCCCGGGGCGAGATCGCCCTGCTCGACCGGGCGGAGGCCGTCGTCCTGCGTTCGGACACCGACGCCCGCTGCCTGCTGGTGGGCGGGCGGCCGCTCGACGAGCCGATCGCCCGCTACGGCCCGTTCGTGATGAACACTCAGGAGGAGATCCGGCAGGCCGTGATGGACTACCAGTCCGGACGGTTCTGATCACGCCGGCCCCGGCGTCGCCCGAAAGCGCGCCGCCGGCTGGCAACCGGGCGGCCGTTCGCCTAAAGTGCGTCCCCGTTTTCAACCACCCGAATCCTGAGGAACAGCTATGCGCATCGACGCCATCGCCATCGGCGAGCATCCGCCGGAAGACGTCAACGTCCTCATCGAAGTCTCGATGGGCGGCCAGCCTATCAAGTACGAAATGGACAAGGAGGCCGGCACGCTCGTCGTCGACCGCTTCCTGTACACACCCATGGCCTATCCGGGCAACTACGGATTCGTGCCGCACACCCTGTCGGAGGACGGCGATCCGATCGACGTGCTGGTCTGCAATACGCGCGAGCTGGTGCCGGGCTGCCTGATCAATGTCCGCCCGATCGGCGTCCTGATCATGGAAGACAACGCGGGCCAGGACGAGAAGATCATCGCCGTGCCCTCGGGCCGGGTATCGCGTCGCTACGAGAACATCCACGAGTACTCCGACCTGCCCGAGATCACGCGCATGCAGGTCGAACACTTTTTCGAGCATTACAAGGATCTCGAGCCGGGCAAGTGGGTCAAGCTCGGCGGCTGGCACGGCGCCGCGGATGCCAGGGAGATGATCGTTCAGGCGATCGAGCGGGCGCAGCGCAACAAGGACTGAACGGGCGGCGCTGCCGGGCCTTCACCGGCGGCCGCTACTGATCCGCTGGCGTGTTTCCGGGCAGCGCCGCCGCGCCGCCGGCGTGGCCGGGGCCGCCGGATTGCGATACGGCCGCGATACCCAGCAGGGTCAGGATCACGAGGACTACCGACGATTTCCTAAAGCGCATCGTAGAGGGCTTCCATGGCCTTGCGATGCTCCGGCGACGGCATTCGGCCGTGGCCTGCGAGGAGGTTGTCTTCGACGTGGTGAACCTTCGTCATGCCGGGGATCGCCACGGTCGCCGCCGGGTGCGACAGGGCGTATTTCAACAGGAACTGCGCCCAGCTCGTGCAATCGAACTCGGCCGCCCAGACGGGCAGGGGTTGATCGCCGAGTTCGCGGAAGATCCGGCCCCCGCCGAAGGCACGATTGATGATGACCGCCATGCCGCGCTCCGCGGCCAGCGGCAGCAGCCGCAGGGCGGCCTCGCGCTGTTCGAGGGAATAGTTGATCTGCAGGAAGTCGAGCTCGTGCTCCCTGAGAATCGATTCCAGTTCCTCGTACTGGCTCGAACGTGACGTCGTGATCCCGGTGTAGCGCGTCTTCCCGGCCTCCTTCCACTCGCGTATCAGCGGGATGTTCTCGCGCCAGCCGAGCAGGTTGTGGACCTGCATCAGGTCGAAGCGGTCGACGCCGAGCTTTTCGAGGGACGCGTTCATCTGGGCGACCGACGCGGCGCGTTCGGTCTGGTCGACCTTCGTCGCGATGAAGAGCGTATCCCGGATTCCCAGCTCGGCGATCAGGTCACCGAGAACCGACTCGGAAGACCGGTACATCGGTGCCGTATCGACGACGCTGCCGCCGAGTTCGCCGAAGCGCGCCAGCGAGGCCCGGAGCGGCGCGCGGCTTGCTTCGTCCGGGCCGACGCCGTAGCGATTCGTGCCGAGACCGATGATCGGAAGCATTTCCCCGGAGACCGGTATCGGACGCCGGACGAGCCCGTCAGCGGCTGCGAGCAACTCCAGTGGCCCGAGCGCGCCGACGATGCCGAGGCCAGCGCTCAGTCCCAGGAATTCTCGACGATCGATTCTCTGCATGCGGTCCTCCTTGCCGTAGCTGTTGGATGCATTCCCGCGCCGCGGGTTCCCCTGTTGTCGAGGCCGTCAGCCCTGCATGTCTTCCAGTTCGACGCCTCGCGTTTCATGCACGAGCGTGACCACGAACAGGATCGACAGGACTGCACACAGGGTATAGAAACCGTAGGCCCCGGCAAGGCCGATCGTCGTCAGCATCACCGGGAAGGTCATGGTGATCGCGAAATTCGCCCCCCATTGCGCGAGTCCGCTGACGGCGAGGCCGGTGCCGCGTATCTGGTTGGGGAACATCTCGCCGAGCATGACCCACATGACCGGGCCCCAGGAGAAATTGAAGAACATGACGTAGGCATTCGCCGCGATCAACGCGGCCGGACCGAAACCGCCCGCCAGGTCGAGGCTGCCGTCGGCGGCCGTCTCGGCGCTGCCGAAGGCCCAGGTCACGATCGCGAGCGCAACGCTCATCCCGATCGAGCCGATCAGGAGGATCGGTTTGCGGCCGACGCGGTCGATCAGCAGCAGGGTGACGGCGACGGCGGCGATACTGAGCCCGCCGCTCAGTACGTTGATCAGGAGCGCATCGGACTCGGTGAAGCCGACCGACTGCCAGAGTACGGCACCGTAATAGAAGACGATGTTGATGCCGACGAGCTGCTGCAGCGTCGCGAGGCCGATGCCCACCCAGACGATCCGGCGAATCCTGCCGGTCAAGGGGTGGAGCAGGTCACGAAATCGCGGCCGGTGCAGGTCGCTCGCGAGCGATTCGGTGATCTCGTCGACCTTGATCAATGCCGCGGTGCGTCCCGACAGGCGCTCGAGGACGACGATCGCCTGCTCCCGCCGCCGGGTCAGGACCAAAAAGCGCGGGCTCTCCGGGATCAGGAGAAGGGCGAGGAGGAATATCGTCGCGGGCACGAGCTCCATCCAGAACATCCAGCGCCACGCCTCGTAGCCCAACCAGAATGGCGCCACGGAGCTTTCCGCGGCGCCGGCGATCGCATAGTTCGAGACGAAGGCGATGAAGAGACCGGCGATAATCGCGATCTGCTGGATCGTGGCCAGGGCGCCGCGAAAGCGCGCGGGCGCCACCTCGCTGATATAGGCAGGGGCGAGGACGCTGGCCGCGCCGACGGCGAGGCCGCCGAGTACCCGGTAGAGCACGAATTCCGGCGAGCTCGTCGCGATGCCGGAGCCCCAGGCGCTGATGATGAAGCAGACGGCCGCGATCCGCATGATGAAACGCCGGCCGTACACATCGGCCAGGCGGCCGGCGAAAAACGCGCCGGCGGCGCAGCCGAGGAGCATCGAGGCCACGTTGAAGCCGGTGCCGACACTGTCGGAGTCGAACGCGGTCCGGAGGCCATCGACCGTGCCGTTGATCACGCCCGAATCGAAGCCGAACAGGAAGCCGCCTATCGTCGCGACGCAGCTTATCAGGACGACGTACGCGGTATTGCCGGCCTGTCCGGCGGTGGCAGAGTCAGCCAATGGAGTCCCCGGTGTAATGCTCGTTATTCTTGCAGGGTGCACGGAGACCGACTTGCGGCCCGCTCCCGAGGATAATAGCGTATCTCCCCCCTTCGGCATGAAAACGAGGATCGCCCGATGCCCCGCAGCTTTTTATTCGTCCCGGCCGATAGCGAGAAGAAGCTCGCCAAGGCTCTGGACATCCCGGCAGATGCCCTGATCCTGGACCTCGAGGATGCGGTCGATCCGGCGATGCGGCCGCGTGCCCGTGAGCTGGCCCGGGAGTTTCTCGAGGCGAGCACCGATACCTGGGTGCGTATCAACCCGCTTGACAGCGACGACGCACCCGCCGATCTCGAGGCGGTCGTCCCCGGCCGGCCGGCCGGCATCATGCTGCCGAAGCCGCCCAGTGCCGATGCCGCCGTGCGGCTCGCGGCAATGCTCGATCGCCTGGAGGATCAGCACGGTATCCGGCACGGCAGCACGCGCATCCTGCCGCTGGTTACCGAGCATCCCCGGGCACTGTTCACGCTGGACAGCTACATCGGGTCGACGACCCGGCTCGCGGGCCTGAGCTGGGGCGCCGAAGACCTCGCGGCTGCCGTCGGTGCCAGTACGAATCGCGATGCGGACGGCCGTTGGCTGCCGACCTTCGAGCTCGCCCGCTCGCTGTGCCTGGTGGCCGCGGCGGCGGCGCACGTGCCGGCCTACGATACGGTTTACACGGATTTCAGAAACGAGCCAGGTCTACGAGAATACGCAGCGAATGCCCGTCGCGACGGTTTCGCCGGCATGCTGGCGATTCACCCCGCGCAGGTGGCGGTCATCAACGAGGCGTTCACGCCGGACGCCGCCGAGATCAACAGGGCCCGGCGCATCGTCGAGCTGTTCGCCGCCAACCCGGAGGCCGGCGCGCTGAGCCTCAACGGCCAGATGATCGACCGGCCGCATCTCGTCCAGGCGGAGCGCCTGCTGGCCATGGTCGAGACGACGGAATCATGATTGCCACGCACGAAAACGAGTAGACATACAAGGAATCTCATGGACGCGAAAATTCACCCGGTCAGTGCTGCCACTCGCGAGCGCGCGCTCATCGATGCGGACGGTTATGCCGAGATGTATCGGCGCTCGATCGAGGACAACGAGGGCTTCTGGGCGGAACAGGCTGAGCGGATCGACTGGATACGGCCGTTCACGAAGGTCAGGGACGTGTCCTGGGCGAAGGACGACCTGCATATCCGCTGGTACGAGGACGGAACGCTCAACGCCTGCTACAACTGCGTCGACCGCCACCTGGAGACGAAGCGTGACGACGTCGCGATCATCTGGGAGGGCGACGACCCCGCCACGGACCTGACGATCACCTACGGCGAACTCCACGCCCGGGTCTGCCGCTTCGCCAACTCGCTCAAGGCGCTGGGCGCCGGGAAAGGCGACCGCATAACGATCTACATGCCGATGATTCCCGAAGCGGCGGTCGCGATGCTGGCGTGCGCGCGGATCGGCGCGGTGCATTCGGTCGTCTTCGGCGGTTTCTCACCGGACGCACTGGCCGGGCGCATTCACGACTGTGCGTCGACGATCGTGATCACGGCCGACGAGGGCCGCCGGGGCGGGAGGACCGTCCCCCTCAAGGCGAACGTCGATGCGGCGGCCGCGCAGGAGACGGTCACGACGCTCGAGAAGGTCCTGGTCGTGCGCAACACCGGCGCCGACGTCGACTGGGAGGCGGGCCGCGACCACTGGCTGCACGAACTGGAGGCCACGGTCGACGCCGATTGTCCCTGCGAGGAAATGGGGGCCGAAGATCCGCTGTTCATCCTGTACACGTCCGGCTCGACGGGTAAACCCAAGGGCGTGCTGCACACCACCGGCGGCTATCTCGTCTACGCGGCCGTGACGCACGAGTACGTGTTCGACTATCACCCGGGCGACGTTTACTGGTGCACGGCGGACGTCGGCTGGGTAACCGGACACAGCTATATCGTGTACGGGCCGCTCGCCAACGGCGCGATCACGCTGATGTTCGAGGGCGTGCCCAATTACCCGACGTCGTCCCGCTTCTGGGAGGTCTGCGACAAGCACCAGGTCAACATCTGCTACACGGCGCCGACGGCCATTCGCGCGCTGATGCGCGAGGGTGACGAACCGGTCAAAAGAACGTCGAGGAAGAGCCTGCGCCTGCTCGGCTCGGTCGGCGAGCCGATCAACCCGGAGGCCTGGGAGTGGTACTACGAGGTCGTCGGCGAGGGGCGCTGCCCGATCGTGGACACCTGGTGGCAGACCGAGACCGGCGGCATCCTGATCACGCCGCTACCCGGTGCGACGGACCTGAAGCCCGGCTCGGCCAGCAAGCCCTTCTTCGGCATCCGGCCGGCCATCGTCGACGCCGGTGGAACGATTCTCGAGGGCGAGGCCGAGGGCATGCTCGTAATGCTGGACAGCTGGCCCGGCCAGATGCGGACCGTCTATGGCGACCACCAGCGCTTCATCGACACCTATTTCTCGACCTTCGACCGAATGTACTTCTCCGGTGACGGCGCGCACCGCGATGCCGACGGCTACTACTGGATCACGGGCCGTGTCGACGACGTTCTCAACGTGTCGGGGCACCGCATGGGCACCGCCGAGATCGAGAGCGCGCTGGTCGCGCATCCGTCGGTCGCCGAGGCGGCCGTGGTCGGGTATCCGCATGCGATCAAGGGGCAGGGGATCTACGCCTACGTGACGCTGATGGAAGGCATCCAGCCGAGCGACGAGCTGTACGCGGAACTCCAGCAGTGGGTGCGCAAGGAGATCGGCCCGATCGCGAAGCCCGACCTGATCCAGTGGGCGCCGGGCCTGCCGAAGACGCGCTCCGGCAAGATCATGCGCCGCATCCTCCGGAAGGTCGCGGAAAACGACTTCGCTAACCTGGGGGATACGTCGACACTCGCGGATCCGGCCGTCGTCGACAACCTGGTCGATAACCGCATGAATCGCGGCGGGGGTTGAGCCGGCGACAGCTCAGTTGCTGGCCTGGCCGGGCTCGTCGACGATCGAGTCGCTGATTTCGGCCGCGACGTCCTGCTCGAAGTCCTGCTCCTCGAGCATGTCGGGTGCGCGGCGGCGCGGCGAGTCGGGTCCGAAGCCGCGCTTCGCGTTCGCGATCTCGCGCTCGTAGGCGCGCACGAACTCTTCCGCGAACATCTGCGGAAAGCGTGATCCGCCGCGCTCGACCATGACCGGGTAGAGCTCCGTGTAGAGCTGCCAGTACTTGAGCTGGCCGAGTGCGCCGATGATCGGCTTGCGATCGAGCATCCGGTTGAAGGCTTCGGCCAGTTCGTCGGGGTCGAAGCGGTCGGCGAATTCGATGAAGGCCGAGGTCATTGCTTCCAGGAACGCGTCCTGGTGGAACAGCAGGTCCCGGCAGATCTCGCGAACGGCGTCCCGCGGCCCGAGGTACTCGCCTTCGCGGCCGATCAGGAGCTGCTTGATCGAGTCGGTCGTATTCTGGGAGAGTTTCAGCGGATTGTTGTGTCGCGGGAGCACGGTCGTCTGCTCCAGGCGGAACGCGTTCTTGAGCTCTGCGCGCGAGGCGATCAGCTTGTCGGTGCCGGCGACGAATTCCCTCAGAACCTCGCCCGCGTTCTGCATGGCTTCGGCAAGATCGACGTCCGGGTGGAAATCCGTCCGATTGAGCCCGAGCCCGTCGAGGAAGGAATCGAACACGTCGTCGGCGGTGATTTCCGCGGGCCGCGCCGGCGGCGGGGCCGGCAGTTCGTCGCGAAGCGGCTCCGCTTCCGGCTCGTCGTCGAGCGGGGCATTGATCGTCAGGCGTCCGTGCCCGAACAGGGCGGACTGGAACTCGTCGTCCCCGGTGATTTCTTCCTCGTCGAGCAGCGTCACGCCGGTCTTGAGTTGCTCCTCGGGCACGAGCTGCTCGATGTTGTCGGGCACGACCGTCGGCTTCGGCGGGGGCGGGAGCTCGAGGCCCTCGCCCTCGTCGACCCGGACCGTGATCTCGAAGTCGCCCATGCGCAGGCGATCGCCGTTAAACAGGCGTCGCGGGTTGCCCTTGCCGAGCGGTTCGTAGTCGTCGTTGATGTAGGTGCCGTTGGAACTCGTGTCCGCGAGAAAATAAGAGCCGCCCTTGAAATCGATCGTCGCGTGGCGGCCGGAGATGTACTTGTCCGGGTCCGGCAGAATCCAGTCGTTCTCGAGGGCGCGGCCGATCGTGCCTCCTTCCTCGCGGAACACGCGCACGGCGTCGTCTCCGACGATCTCGCGGTGTTCACTGACGATTTCCAGCGTTAGGGGCATGGCGGTTCCATTCCGGGCACTAGCAACGAATTCTCGCCCGAATCAAGCCCCGAGGCTGCCAAATAGTTCACATAATGGCCCCGGGACTGGCCGAATCGGCCATTAAATCGGCTACACTACGCCGCCCGGCATGGCCCGAGACACGAAGAGCGAATGAGCGCTGACCCTCTTTTCAAGGTGGTTTTCATGAACCAGGGCCAGGTGTACGAGGTGTACGCCCGGCAGATCGACAATGCCGCGATGTTCGGTTTCATCGCGGTCGAGGAGCTGGTTTTCGGCGAACGATCGACCGTCGTCGTCGACCCGACCGAGGAAAAGCTCAAGACGGAGTTCGCCAACGTCAAGCGCACCTATATCCCGATGCACTCGATCATCCGTATCGACGAGGTGGACAAGCAGGGCAAGAGCAGGATTTCGAAATTCGAGGGTGGCAACGTTGCCCAGTTCCCGATGCCGATGTACACGCCGCCCGGTGACGACAAGTCCTGAGCGGCGAGCCCGTTTTCTCGCGTCGGGTGGTCTTGTATCATTCGGCCACGCACCCCAGGGAGACTCTGATTAATTCTCGAAGCACACGACGAACGGGTATCGGGCGGGGCAAGGCGAGAGGAGCGTAGTGTACTGCAGGTACATGAGCGACGATCAACGCAGCCTTGCCCGATACCCGTTCGTCCCTCGACAAATGATTGATCGGAAAAGGGTTGCCGTCATTTCGGCTGCCGCTTTGTTGCGCTTCTTGCGCGTATTGACATACGCCCTGCGAAGCGCGTCGCGCGGCAGCCGAAATGACGGCAACGTGTGCTACGAGAATTGATCAGAGTCTCCCTGGCCCTCCCTGACTGCAAGGCGTCCCGGTTTGTCCAAACCAGCCAGTGAACCCGAGGTACAGCCGGTCGTGGACCTGCTGGAGCTTCCCGGCCAGACGGCCCTCTCCGATTTCCGCCTCAAGAAGCTGACCGAGCGCCTGTCGCGGCTGGACGACCACGTCCGGGATGTCTCGGCCCGCTACGTCTACTTCGTCGAGCTCAGCACGCCGTTGTCCACGGCGGAACGCGAGCGACTGGACGCGCTGCTGCTGTCCGGCGAGCCCAAAGGCGAACTCGGCCGGGGCGCCGTGACCCGCTACGTCGTCCCCCGTCCGGGGACGATCTCGCCGTGGTCGAGCAAGGCGACGGATATCGCTCGGGCCTGCGAGCTCGATGCCGTGAAGCGGATCGAGCGCGGTATCGTCTACGGCATCGTTTTTACCCGCGGGGCGACGCCCGACGCGATCGATGCCCTGGCCGGTGAGCTCCACGACCGGATGACCGAGACGGTGCTGGAAAACGGCGGCGCTGCCGCCCTGCTGTTCGAGGTGCATGCCCCCGAGCCGCTCAGGACGATCGCGCTCGGTGACGACGGCCTCGCGGCGCTGACTGCCGCCAACGTCGAACTCGGTCTCGCGCTCTCCGCGGACGAGATCGATTACCTGGTACGGAGCTATGCCGAGCTCGGCCGCGATCCGACCGACGCCGAGCTGATGATGTTCGCGCAGGCCAACTCGGAACACTGCCGCCACAAGATTTTCAACGCGGAGTGGGTCATCGACGGCGTCGCAGAGGAGGAGCGGCTGTTCCCGATGATCCGGACGACGACCGAGGCGAGTCCCGACGGGGTGCTCTCGGCCTACTCGGACAATGCTGCCGTCATCGAGGGATTCACGGCACCGCGCCTGATGCCCTCGCCCGAGAGCCGCGAGTGGATGACCTCGACCGAGCCCGTGCACATCCTGATGAAGGTCGAGACGCACAACCACCCGACGGCGATCTCGCCGTTTCCGGGCGCGGCGACCGGCGCGGGTGGCGAGATCCGGGACGAAGGCGCGACGGGCCTCGGCGCGAAGCCCAAAGCGGGGTTGGCCGGTTTCACGGTGTCGCACCTGCGTATTCCCGGCTACGGGCAGCCGTGGGAGTTCGACTTCCCGCACCCCGAGCGCATGGCCACCCCGCTCGAGATCATGATCGAGGGGCCCATCGGCGCTGCGGCGTTCAACAACGAATTCGGCCGCCCGAACCTGTGCGGCTACTTCCGGACCTTCGAGAGCCGCCTGCCGGGACTGCCGGATCACGAGATTCGCGGCTATCACAAGCCGATCATGATTGCCGGCGGCGTCGGCAACGTGCGCGAGGAGCACGCGACCAAGATCGACGTGCCGGTCGGTGCAAAGATCGTCGTGCTGGGCGGGCCGGCGATGCTGATCGGGCTGGGCGGCGGCGCGGCCTCGAGTCTCGCGAGCGGGACCTCGAGCGAGGATCTCGATTTCGCCTCCGTGCAGCGCGGCAACCCGGAGATGGAGCGCAGGGCACAGGAAGTCATCGATCGCTGCTGGGCGATGGGCCCCGACAACCCGATACTCCTGATCCACGACGTCGGTGCCGGCGGCCTGTCGAACGCCGTGCCCGAGGCCGTGGACCACAGCAAGCACGGCGCGACGATCGAGCTTCGTAATATCGCGAATGCCGAGCCGGGGATGTCGCCGATGGGGATCTGGTGCAACGAGGCCCAGGAGCGCTACGTCCTCATCGTCGCCGACGATCGCGTCGACGACTTCACCGCACTCTGCGACCGCGAGCGCTGCCCGGTCTCGATCATCGGCACGCTGACGGCCGACGGCCAGCTGACGGTGACCGACTTCGAGTTCGGCAATGCCGTCGTCAACATGCCGATGCAGATGCTGCTCGGCAATCCGCCGAAGATGACGCGCGACGTCCGGCGGGTCAGCGTGCCGTACACGACGCTCGAGCTCGACGATGTCGAGCTCGAGGACGCGATCCTGAGAGTCCTGCGTTTCCCGGCCGTGGCCGACAAGTCATTCCTGGTTCATATCGGCGACCGGACCGTGGGCGGACTGACCGCGCGCGACCAGCTCGTGGGCCCGTGGCAGGTGCCCGTCAGCGACGTCGCGATCACGGCGACGAGTTTCGATGCCACCACCGGCGAGGCGATGGCCATGGGCGAGCGCACGCCGCTCGCGATGACCAACGCGCCGGCATCCGGGCGCATGGCGGTGGCGGAAGCCATCACGAATATGGCCGCGGCGCGGGTCGGCTCGATCGGGGATATCCGCCTGTCGGCCAACTGGATGGCGGCGGCCGGCCACCCCGGCGAGGATGCCCGGCTGTTCGATACGGTCAAGGCGGTGTCGACCGAGCTGTGCCGCGCGCTCGGGATCGCCATCCCGGTCGGCAAGGATTCGCTGTCGATGCGCACACGCTTCGAGGCCGGCGGGGAGGAATACGATGTCGTTGCACCGGTCTCCCTGATCGTATCGGCCTTCGCTCCGGTCACCGACGTCACGCGTCACCTGACCCCGGAACTCCGGCGCGTCGACGAGCCGAGCTACCTGCTGCTGTTCGATCTCGGCGAGGGCCGCAATCGTCTCGGCGGTTCGTGCCTGGCGCAGTCGCACGGCCTGACCGGCGGCGAGACGCCCGATCTCGACTCGCCGTCGCTGCTGATGTCGTTCTTCGCGGCAATCCAGGAACTCAACGAGCGCGGCATGCTGCTCGCCTATCACGATCGCAGCGACGGCGGCCTCGTGGCCAGCGTGTGCGAGATGATGTTCGCGGGCCGTCTCGGCGTGTCGCTGCAGATGGCCGGTTCGGACCGCGCCCTGCTGGCCGAGCTGTTCAACGAGGAGGCAGGAGCCGTCGTCCAGGTCGCGAAGTCGAAGCTGACCCAGGTGCAGATGGTGCTCGACCGTCACGGCGTCACGGCATCCGCCATCGGCCGCGTCGAGGAGACGCCGGAGCTCCTGATACGCTCCGGCGATCGCCTGCTCGCGAAGATCGACCGCGCGACCCTCGAACGCGAATGGTCGGAGACCAGCTACCGAATCCAGGCGCTCAGGGACAACCCGGCGACCGCGAAAGAGGAATACGACCGCAAGCTGGACGACGCCGACCCGGGTCTCAACGCCAGCCTGACGTTCGACCCGAACGACAACGTGGCGCGCGCCTTCCGGGGCATGCCCGGCCCGCGGGTGGCGATACTGCGCGAGCAGGGTGTCAACAGCCAGTACGAGATGGCGCACGCGTTCCTGCGCGCCGGTTTCGTGCCGGTCGACGTCCACATGAGCGATCTCCTGGAAGGCCGGGACAGCCTCGCGAACTACCAGGGGCTCGTCGCGTGCGGCGGCTTTTCCTTCGGCGACGTGCTCGGCGCCGGCGGCGGCTGGGCCAAGTCGATTCTCTATCACGATCGCACGCGCGACGAGTTCGCGGCCTTCTTCGGCCGCAGCGACACCTTCGCGCTCGGCGTATGCAATGGCTGCCAGATGCTCTCGCACCTGAAGGAACTCATACCGGGCGCCGATCACTGGCCGCGTTTCCTGCGCAACCGCTCCGAGCAGTTCGAGGCCCGGCTGTCACTGGTGGAGGTGGTCGAGAGCCCGTCGCTGTTCCTGGCCGGCATGGCCGGCTCGCGGATACCGATCGCGACGTCGCACGGCGAGGGGCGGGCGACGTTCGCCGACGACACGGCGCGCTTCAGCGCCTCCTACACCGTGGCCCTGCGCTACGTGGACAACTACGGCAAGGTCGCGGATACCTACCCGGCGAACCCGAACGGCTCGGGCGACGGGATCTGCGGGCTGTCGAACGACGATGGCCGCGTCACGATCATGATGCCGCACCCCGAACGCGTGGCGCTCACGCGGCAGAATTCCTGGCACCCGCCGGAGTGGGGCGTCGAGGGCCCGTGGATGCGCATGTTCCGCAACATGCGGGTCGCCGTAGGGTGAGCGAGCCCAAAGCGTTCCCGGAGGCCGGTGTCTACCGGCTGGTCGCCGAACATCCGGCCCTGCTCGTCTCGCTGGGGTACGTGTTCGCGTCTGCCATCGGCATGCTGTTTTCGTGGAGCTACCTCTGGCACTTCGGGATCGATTTCTTCGAGTACGCGCAGATCGGCGATTTCCTGCTCGCCTCGTTGAAGGAGCCGATGACCTGGGGCGTTGTCGTCGCCGCGATGCTGGTCGTTGCGATGGACAACCTGCTGAGCCTGCGCTGGGCGCGCAAGGAGAGAAGCCGCTGGACGCGCTGGTACGGCAGTGACCGGTACCGGAAGATGAACTATCTGACCGGCATCCTGCTGGTGGTCGTGTTCATCTGGATTTACGCCCACGAGAAGGCAGAGGCGACGCGTTCTGGCGCATTGCCCACCGTGGATATCGTGCTGGCGGAGCGGGGAACGCGGCTCGAGCGCGTGATCCTGGGGACGACGGCGAACTACATCTTCACGCTGGATCCGGTCGGCGGGAATGTCGGCGTGTTTCCGGTCGAAGCACTCGAAATGATCCGTTACGAGCTGCCCGACTGAGCCGTATCGGATCGGTCAGACGGCCTGCGGGGTGCTCGCCCGGTCGTTCTCGGCTTCCTGGACGAAGAACTGGCGCACCTTGATCGCGCGCGTGAGCTTGCCGCGGCGAACGAACAGCTGGTAGAGCATGTCCTTCATGACCTCCAGAAGCATGCCGGCCTGTACCCGGTTCAACAGCGGCAGTTCGTCTTCGTCGCCGGATTCGAACAGGATGGACTTGATCGGCAGGAAGGT
>JAZBNZ010000132.1:0-2549 GCA_036350895.1 Woeseiaceae bacterium | reverse complement strand
GATGTTCCTCAATGCCCTGAAGATGATCATCGTGCCGCTGATCCTGTCGTCGATCATCGTCGGTGTCGCGAACATAGGCTCTGGCGGCAACCTCGGATCGCTCGGCGGCAAGACCCTACTCTTTTACATCACGACGACGTTCGTCGCGATCCTGATCGGTCTCCTGGTCGTCAACACCGTGACGCCCGGCATCGAAAACGGCGAGCCCGTTAAGGACATGCTGGCGCTCGACGGGGAGGTTTCGGATATTCGAGACCGGGTTGCGGGCAAGGGTGCCGGCGACGTGGCAGAAGTCTTCCAGCGCATGGTGCCGCCGAACATCGTGAAGGCGGCGGCTGACGGGCAGATGCTCGGCATCATCTTCTTCGCGATCCTGTTCGGCTACTTCATGACCCACCTGGGTCACGAGGTGGCGGGGACCCTGTTCCGGTTCTGGGATGCGGTTTTCCACGTGATGATGAAGATGACCGAGTTCATCATGATGTTCGCGCCGATCGGCGTCTTCGGACTCGTCGGTGAGACCATCGCCGAGGCCGGTTTCGACGCCGCGAGGCCGCTCGCGATATTCGCCCTGTGCGTCGTCGCGGCGCTCGGGCTGCATGCGTTCGTGTTCCTGCCGCTCTTGCTGCGCTTTATCGGCCGCGTCCGGCCGTTCAAAGTCATGGTCGGGGTTTCGCCGGCCATGCTGACGGCATTCTCGACGGCGTCGTCGTCGGCGACGCTGCCGGTCACGATGGACAGCATCGAGGAAAACGTCGGCGTCTCGAACAAGGTATCGAGTTTCGTGCTGCCGCTGGGCGCGACCGTCAACATGAACGGTACCGCACTCTACGAATGCGCCGCGGCATTGTTCATCGCCCAGGCCTACGGGCTGGAGTTGACGCTCGGCGTGCAGTTCACGATCGTCGTCGTCGCGCTGCTGACCTCGATCGGCGTCGCCGGCGTGCCGTCGGCCTCTCTGGTCGCGATCGCGATCATCCTTACCGCTATCGGACTGCCGATCGACGCGATCGGTGCGCTGATGCTCTTCGACCGCCTGCTTGACATGTTCCGGACCAGCGTCAACATCTGGGGGGATTGCTGCTGCGCGACGATCGTGGCGCGCCTGACCGGCGAAGAGACGAAGGTGGCCATTGCGGGCTCTGCACAGGCCAGTAGTGCCTAGAGTGGCGTCAGCCGATGCCTGATCCGCTCGCGGGTCTTACGCTCTGCCACATCAACCTGGCCAAGGGGTACCGCGGTGGCGAGCGCCAGACCGAGCTGCTCGTCGCGGAACTCGCGCGCCGCGGCTATGCCCAGCACCTCGTCGTGCGTCCGGGCAACCCGCTGGCAAAACGGTGCGCCGAAATCCCGAACCTGGCGATTACCGAGGTCGGCGGACGCGTCGCCGGCGCTGCGCTGGCGACCCGCGGGTCGGATCTAGTGCATGCACACGAGGCGCAGGCGTTCTACGCCGCGGTCCTCGCCAATCTCCTGTTCGGCAAACCCTACGCGTTGACACGGCGCGTGCCGAATCCACAGCGTCCGTCATTCGCGCGGCAGATCAGCTACCGGCGTGCCGGCCGCCTCGTCGGCGTTTCCGACGCGGTCGCGAAGAACGTGCATGCGCTGTATCCCGATCTCGACGTGGCCGTCGTGCCCGACGCTCACGCGAATCTTGCCGCGGACGAGGCGGTGGTCCAGGCGCTGCGGGCACGCTACCCGGGCAAGCTGCTGATTGGCCACGTCGGCGCGCTGGACGACGGGCACAAGGGCCAGCGCACGATCCTGGCCGCCGCGCGGCGGGCGCTGGCCGAGGGCCGTGACTGGCAGTTCGTGCTGTGCGGTGACGGCAAGGACGAAGCCACGCTGCAGCAGGAGGCACGCGGGCTCGACAACGTTACGTTCGAGGGATACGTCGACAACCCGGGCGACTATCTCGCGAGCTTCGACCTGTTCGTCTTTCCCTCGAACTTCGAGGCGCTCGGCTCATCCCTGCTGGACGCCATGTATTTCGGTCTGCCGATCGTGGCGTCCGGCGTCGGCGGCATCCCCGAGGTCGTCGAGGAGGGCGTCAACGGCTGGCTCATCGAGCCCGGCGACGGCACGGCGCTGTTCGAGCGTGTAGACCAGGTCCTGGCCGAAGAGGAACCGAGGTCCCGCATGGCGGCCGCGAATCGTCAGAAAGCGGCCCGCTACAGCGCCGCCCGGATGACGGACGCGTACGTGGAGATCTACCGATCGATCCTGTAGGCGGCGCGGCTTGTGGCGGATAAATTTGCGAGACAAGCAGTTTCGGCAGAACATTTTCGCAGTCGCGGCTTGAAGAGCCGCTCCTACAGCAGAAACGTTCAACATCGATGAATCGTGGACTGTAGGAGCGGCTCTTCAAGCCGCGACCGCGAAAATGTTCTGCCGCAACTGCTTGTCTCGCAAATATGTCCGCCACAAGCCGCGCCGCCTACAGGATCGATCGGTATATCTCCACGTACGCATCCGTCATCCGGGCGGCGCTGTAGCGGGCCGCTTTCTGACGATTCGCGGCCGCCATGCGGGATCTCGGTTCCTCT
>JAZBNZ010000131.1:0-3755 GCA_036350895.1 Woeseiaceae bacterium | reverse complement strand
GGCAACGCGAAAGGCGACGCTTGCAAGGGTTGTCGGTTCCTCGATCATGACGGGTAGCAGTGCCCTCCTGACGCCGCTTCGGACCGCTGGCGGCAGCGATCCAGTAAAGGGATTGAACCGGATCGACGCCGCCTGCACAAGCGCGGCCGCGCGCTGCCGTAACGGGACCATCGGGCGACAGATTCGGACCAGAGCCCGACCGGCGCAATCACTACAGTGGTTTGCATCGATTTCACCCACGCCCTCGAGAGGGCCGGAGACGGACATGCTCAGCCTGGTCAAACCCGAAACATCGACACTCGCGCTCGCAGAACGCATTCGTGCGGACATCAGGGCCTATCTTTATGAAGCCTTCGCACAGGAGGACAGCGCGCTCGCCGGCCTGGATCGCTGGACCCAGCGGCGGATTTCCAGCGAGAACATGGCGAAAGCCGAACTCGCACTGGAGGCGGACGACGCCATCGAGCACTGCTACCAGAACCTGATCCGGGAGATCGATACCGAAGGCGAGGCAGGCGTGTTCCTGGCGAGCCCCGGCACGCGTCACCCGGTGCTGTTCCAGCTGGTCGGCGAGTCCGGCATCTCGGGGACGCTGCACGAGCATATCGAGCAAATCGCCCCGCGCCTGTTTGCGGACGAGCTTCGGCACTCGGATCGCAAGCTCGACCTGGTCTGGGTATCGCTCCGGGCCCGCTACGACCGCGCGGTCGTCGATGCGGCCGTCTCCGGCATCATCATGAAGCACCTGACCGGCAGCACCGCCGGTACGCGGGACATGCTGTTCGCGCTGCGATCGCTGCTGTACGCCTATCACGAAGACGCGGTCCGGCGGCATTGCGGCCTCGAGCCCGTGCTTTCTGACTCGGCGATGCGCGACCTGGTGCTGATGGTCTCGGAGCTTGCCGCCCGATCCGGAACCTACGGCGATCGTGTCCGCGAGATCGAAACGCGCGCCGAGGCGCTGCAGGAAAGCCCCTGAACCGGCGCCCCGGCGGCGTGGATAATTCGGGGTCAGAGTAAAAACTCCGGCCACGCCCGGAGTTTTTACTCTGACCCCGAATTATTGCTGACCTCGATGGCGCCGCCGCTTCGTGACGCCCGTCTTGTTTCGTTGCGGGACGACGACGGGATGCCATGCGGGCCCGCGTTCGCTATAGTCCGGCGTCCTGTCGCGGCGGTTTCGACCGCGGCCCGAAGGAGATCTCATGCCGAACATCATCAGCAAAGACGAACTTGCCGCCCTGGCGGGCACGGACCTGCCGCCGTCGGAATGGATGGAAATCTCGCAGGAGCGGGTCAACCAGTTCGCCGACGCAACCAACGACCACCAGTTCATTCATATCGACGAGCAACGCGCTGCCGCGACGCCCTTCGGGGGCACGATCGCGCACGGCTTCCTGTCACTCTCGCTCATCACCCACCTGGTCTCGGACACCATGCCGGTCCCCGAGAACACGCTGATGACGATCAACTACGGCTCGGACAAGGTGCGCTACATCGCGCCCGTCAGGGTCGGCAAGCGCATCCGCGCCCTGCAACATGTCTCGGAGGTCGCCGAGAAGCAGCCCGGCCGCTGGCTCGTGAAGACGACCGTAACCATCGAAATCGAGGGCGAAGACACACCCGCCGTCATCGCCGAAATCCTGTTCATGCACATCACGGCCTGAGGGCCACGGAGTCGAACACATGCGTGAAGCCGTCATCGTATCCACCGCAAGGACCCCCATTGGCCGCGCGTACCGCGGCGCTTTCAACAACACCGAGGCACCGACGCTCGGCGGACACCCGATCGCCGAGGCGGTCCGGCGCGCCGGCGTCGATCCGGCCGAGGTCGAGGACGTCATCATGGGCTGCGCGATGCCGCAGGGCACGCAGGGCCTCAACATCGCCCGCCTGGCCGGGCTCGCGGCCGGCCTGCCCGTGACGATCGGCGGCATGACCGTCGACCGGCAGTGCTCCTCCGGCATGATGGCGATCGCCACGGCCGCGAAAACGATCGTCCAGGATGGCGTCGACATCATCGTCGGCGGCGGACTGGAGTCGATCAGCCTGGTGCAGAACGAGCACTACAACACCTATCGCGCCTCCGACCCGCGCCTGCTCGAGATGCACAAGGACATCTACATGCCGATGCTGAACACCGCCGAGGTCGTGGCGGCGCGTTACGGTGTCTCCCGGGAGGTACAGGACGAGTATGCGCTGCAGAGCCAGCAGCGCACGGCGGCCGCACAGGCGGCCGGCCGCCTCGACGACGAGATCGTGCCGATGCCGTCGACGATGGGCGTCATGGACAAGGAAACCAGGGAAATTTCCTTTCACGAGGTGACGCTCGAGAAGGACGAGGGCAATCGACCGGACACGTCCGCCGAGGGACTCGGCGGGCTGAAACCGGTCGTCGACGGCGGCGTCATCACGGCCGGCAACGCGAGCCAGCTGTCCGACGGCGCATCCGCGGCAGTGGTAATGGAGGCGAAGCTCGCCGAGAAGCGCGGCCTCGAGCCGCTCGGCATCTACCGGGGCACGGCCGTCGCGGGCTGCGAACCGGACGAAATGGGCATCGGCCCGGTGTTTGCAGTGCCGAAGCTCCTGAAGGCCACCGGCCTGTCGATGGACGACATCGGCCTCTGGGAACTCAACGAAGCCTTCGCGGTGCAGGTCGTCTACTGCCGCGACCGGCTCGGCATCCCGAACGACATCCTCAACGTCAACGGCGGCGCCATCTCGATCGGGCATCCCTACGGCATGTCGGGCGCGCGCATGGTCGGCCACGCGCTGATCGAAGGCAAACGCCGCGGCGTGAAATACGTCGTCTGCACCATGTGCATCGGCGGCGGCCAGGGTGCCGCCTCGCTGTTCGAAGTCGCCTGATGCGGGCCCTCGTCTGCACCGAGTACGGCCCGCCGGAGAATCTCGTCATCCGGGAGGTGCCGCCGCCGGAAGCCGGTCCGGGCCAGGTCTGCATCGAGGTGCGAGCCGCGGGCCTCAACTTCCCCGATCTCCTGATGATCGCCGGCGAGTACCAGCTCAAGACCCCGCCGCCCTTCGTACCGGGCGCCGAGGTCGCGGGCATCGTTACCGCAACCGGGAAGGACGTAACGCGCTTCAAGCCGGGCGATGAGGTCATCGCGATGCCGCTCGGCGGCGCGTTCGCCGAGGTTTGCGTTGCCGACGAGGCCGCCACGGTCCCGAAACCCGCGGACCTCGACTTCGAGGAGGCCGCCGGTTTCGCGATCACCTACTTCACCGGCATGCACGCGTTCCGGCAGTCGGCGCGGCTCGCCGAAGGCGAGACGGTCCTCGTGCTCGGTGCCGCCGGCGGCGTGGGCAGCGCCGCCGTCGAGCTTGCGCGCGCGATGGGCGCCCGCGTGATCGCGGCGGCGAGCTCCGCAAAGAAACTCGAGTTCGCCAAAACGCTCGGCGCCGACGCGACCATCGACTACAGCGCTGAGCCGCTCAACGATGCCGTGAAGCGGCTGACGGACGGTAAGGGTGTCGACGTCGTCTTCGACCCGGTCGGCGGCGAACTGGCACAGCAGGCGCTCCGCGCGACCGGCTGGCACGGCCGCTACCTCGTGATCGGTTTCGCGAGCGGCGAGATACCCGCCCTGCCGGCCAACCTGGCGCTACTCAAGGAGGCGAGCATCGTCGGCGTCTGGTGGGGCACCTGGGCGGCGAAACACCCGCGCGAGCAGATCGACAACATGCGGCTGCTGAGCGAGCTGCTGGAGAACGGCAAGATCCGCCCGCGCGTCTCG
>JAZBNZ010000130.1:0-9183 GCA_036350895.1 Woeseiaceae bacterium | reverse complement strand
CCGACGTAGCCGGCCTCGGTCAGGGTCGTCGCATCGGCGATCGTGAACGGCACATTTAGTAGCCGCGCCAAGGTTTCGGCGAGCAGCGTCTTACCTGATCCGGTCGGACCGATCAGAAGGATATTGCTCTTCGCGATCTCGATATCTTCCTTGGCATCGGCGGCCTCCAGGCGTTTGTAGTGATTGTAGACGGCGACCGACAGCACCTTCTTCGCGCGCTGCTGCCCGATCACGTACTCGTCGAGCACGTCCTTGATTTCCTGGGGCTTGGGCAGCTTGTCGCGCCCGGCCTCGCCGGCGTCCTCGAGCTCTTCACGAATGATGTCGTTACACAGCTCGACGCACTCGTCGCAGATGAAAACGCTGGGTCCGGCAATCAGCTTGCGAACTTCGTGCTGGCTCTTGCCGCAAAACGAACAGTAAAGCAGCTTGCCGTCTTCGTTTTTCCCGCGGGAGTCATCGCTCATAAAAACTTGCTCGTGTTCTCAAAAAATCAGCATCTTAGCGCTGGGAGTGTATATAACATGCGATCAAGAGGGGTGCAAAGCGACGGGTCTCAAGTTCCCACTCGAGACCATTAAGTGGCTGAAAAACAACGAATCAGCCCTTGTCGGTCGCCTTCATCTCGTTGCGCTGTGCCAAAACGGTGTCGATGATGCCGTATTCCACGGCCGCCTCGGCGCTCATGAAGCGATCACGTTCGAGATCCTGCTCGATCTGCTCGATCGGCTGCCCCGTGTGTTTCGCCATAATATGGTTGAGGCGGCTCTTCATCTCGAGCACTTCGTTCGCATGGATGCTGATATCGGTCGCCTGGCCCTGGTAGCCGGCCGACGGCTGGTGAACCATGACCCGCGAGTGCGGCAGCGCGAAACGCTTTTCCTTCTTGCCGCCGGCGAGCAAGAGCGCGCCCATGCTGGCGGCCTGGCCGACGCAGATCGTCGAGACGTCACAGTTCAGGAACTGCATCGTGTCGTAGATCGACAGGCCTGCCGTCACCGAACCGCCCGGCGAGTTGATGTAAAGGTGGATGTCCTTGTCGGGGTTCTCTGACTCGAGGAACAGCAGCTGGGCCACGATCAGGTTCGCCATGTAGTCCTCTACCGGCCCTACCATGAAGACGACGCGCTCCTTCAGGAGTCGCGAGTAGATGTCGTAGGCGCGCTCGCCGCGAGCCGTCTGCTCGACGACCATTGGGACGAGATTCAATGCTGTTGCGGTCATGTCCTAGCCCTTCGGGTTGATTCGTAAATGAAGTGTCTCACGAAAGCGTGCACTCAGGAATTCATGTATTCCGTGAAGCTCACTTTCTTTTCCTTGACCGTGCCGTGCTCCGTCAGCCAGTCCACTGCCATTTGCTCGAGCACGAGCGGTTCGACCTGCTGGACGATCTGCGGATTCGACATGTAGATGTTGACCATTTCGTCCGAGTTCTCGTAGCCCGCACACATCTCTTCGACGTGGGCCCGGACCCGGGCTTCGTCGAGGGTGATGTCCTTGTCCGCGATCAGCTGGCGCACGAGCAGGCCGAGCCGCACCCGTTGCTCCGCCGACTCGGCGAAGTTTTCCATCGGCGGCGCCTGGTCGTGATCCTCGATCCCGAGCCGGCGCATCGCCTCGTGCTGCATCTCGTGCATCTCCTGGTGCTTGAGCGTCTGCGGGATGTCGATCGGGTTCGCCTCCAGGAGCGCGTTCATTACCTGTTCGCGAAGATCGTTTTTGACCTTCTGGCGGGCCTCGCGTTCCATGTTGTCACGGACGTCCTGCTTGAACTTCTCGATGCCGCCTTCCTCGATGCCGAAGAGGCCTGCGAACTCGTCGTCGACCTCGGGGAGTACCTGCTCCTCGACGCGATGCACGTTGACGGTGAAGTCCACTTTCTTACCCTGAAGGTCTTCCGCGTGGTAGTCCTTCGGGAACTTGACCTTGAAGGTCTTCTCGTCGCCCGCGCTCACGCCTTTCAGGCCCTTCTCGAAATCGGGGAGCATCTGGCCCTGGCCGAGGACGACCGGGACGTTCGTGCCCTGCCCGCCCTCGACGGGCTCACCGTCGAGCATGCCGGAGAAGTCGCAGACGACACGGTCGCCGTCGGCGCTCTTGCGGTCGACTTCCTGCCAGTCCGCTTTCTGCTCCCGCAGCTTTTCGATCATGGCGTCGAGGTCGGCGTCGCCGATGTCCACCGCGGGCTTCTCGACCTTGATCTTGTCGAGTCCCTGGAGTTCGACCTCGGGCATGATCTCGAACGTGGCGACATACGCGAAGTTGCTGCCGTCGGTGCCGTCGTCGGCTTCGATCTTCGGGCCACCGGCCGGATTGAGCTTCTCCCGAACCACGGCTTCGGTGTAGCTCTTCTGCATCAGCTCGCCGAGGACCTCTTCACGGATCTGCTTGCCGTAGCGCTGGCGCACGACCTTGGCCGGCACCTTGCCCGGACGGAAGCCCTTGATCTTTGCTGTCTTGCCGACGCGCTTCAAGCGCGAATCGATCTCTTGCTCGATACGTTCGGCAGGCAGCTCGACGCGCATGCGCCGTTCGAGCTTGCCAGTGGATTCAACCGTTACCTGCATTGTCGTTTCCTGAAAGTCCGGCCGGTCACCGTGAGCCTTAAGCACACGCCGCCGCCGGGTATGATTGTGAGTTGGTGCGAAAGGAGAGACTCGAACTCTCACGGGTTGCCCCACTGGAACCTAAATCCAGCGCGTCTACCAATTCCGCCACTTTCGCTTGACCGTACGGACTGCGGTCCAACGCCGGCACCCGTTATTTGGTTCAGCCGGTCATTATAGCGAAAGATATGGGCTTGTAGGAGGGGTTCGGGGCAGTCGGCTGGCATCGGCGCGGTCGCGGCTTGAAGAGCCGCTCCTAGAGTCCACGGTTCGGGGTCTGTGCCAGCCGACGGCGTGCCGCCTGCAGAGCGCCTCGAACGAGCCACGATTGCCGCGACGCGGAACGTTTCTGCTGTAGGAGCGGCTCTTCAAGCCGCGACCGAGGCATTGTCACTCACCCGCGAGATCAGCGCCGCCGCAGGAAAGGGAACCCCGGCGCGCCACGGCGCCGAACGCGGCACTGGCCGAACTTATCGCGGTCGCGGCCTGAAGAGCCGCTCCTGCAGTCCATCGATCGGGCAGCTGTGCCAGCCGGCAGGCGTAGTGACCTGGAGGCGGATTTGCGTCACATCGGCAAGCGCCCGTTTTTGCTAGATTTTCCTCATGAAAGGCCGCCTGTTCCTGATCCTGTTCGCGCTTCCGTTCGCCGGCGTCGGCGCCTGGATGCTGTACTCGGCCGGCAGCCACCTTCTCGATGCCTTCGCGATGCAAAGCTGGCAACCGGTGGAGGCCCGGCTGCTCGAGGCGGGCTACGAGACCCGCCCGGGCGACGGCTCCGATACCTGGGAGGCGTACGCAACCTACCGTTACACGTGGAACGGTGAGACCTACACCGGTGACCGGGTCGCCATCAGCCGCGGCGCCGACAATCTCGGCGGCCACCAGCGCGACCTCGGCAACCGCCTGTCCGGCCACCTGGCCCGCGGCGAGACGGTCACGGCCTGGGTCGACCCCGAGCGCCCGGGCAGCTCCGTCATCGACCGTCAGCCGCGCTGGGGCCTCGTCGCCTTCAAGGGTGTGTTCGTCCTCCTGTTCGGCGGATTCGGCGTCGGCATGATCGCGATTGCCGTACTCAGGTCGGCCCCGAAAGATGCCGATGACCCGGCCTTCGCCGGCAAGCCATGGCTGGCGAATGACGCCTGGCACGGCGGGCCGATACGCTCCGGCTCGAAGATCACGATGTGGGCCGCCTGGGGCTTCGCGATCTTCTGGAACCTGATCTCGATGCCGCTGCCGTTCCTGCTGCTCGACGAGATCACGGTCAAGAAGAACTACCCCGCCCTGCTCGGCCTCCTCTTCCCGCTGGTCGGCCTGGGGCTCCTGACCTGGGCGATCCGGAAGACGCTGGAATGGCGTCGCTGGGGTGTCACGCCGCTGGCGCTCGACCCGTTTCCCGGTGCTATCGGCGGCCACGTCGGCGGCCATATCGATCTCCGGATGCCCTACGCGGGCGCAACCGACTTCAAACTGACGCTGACCAGCCTCGAGAGTTACGTCTCGGGCTCGGGCAAGAACCGCAGCCGCCGCGAAAAGGCCGCGTGGCAGGACCGCCAGCTCGCCTACGCGGAACCCGGGCCCCTCGGCACGCGCGTGAGCTTCCGATTCGACGTACCCGCCGGGCTCGCCGAGTCCGATGCCGCGAAAAGCGGCGATGCTTACACGATCTGGCGGCTAGACCTCACCGCCGAGGTCGACGGCAGCGACCTCGACCGGCACTGGGAGATTCCTGTCTACGCGACCGGCGCGCGCTCGTCGGGCATCGACGAGCGCCGCATCCGCGAGGCCGCAGCCGTCCAGTCGGCGGCGGACGACGCCGTCGTCAAAACACGTGTCGAGCTCCTGCATACGCCGCGCGGCAAGGCTCTCTACTACCCGGTCGGCCGCAACCTCGCGGGCGCCGCGCTGGGCATCCTCTTCGGGGCCGTATTCGCGGGCGCCGGCGGGTTCCTGGTCATGCAGGAGGAAGCCGTCTTCATGGGCGGGATATTTGCACTCGTGGGCGGCGTCATCGTCCTCGGGGCGCTGTACATGGCCGGCAATTCGCTGGAAGTCTGGCAGGACGGCTTAAAACTGCACTCGAAGCGTCGCCTGTTCGGGATCCCCGTCCGTCATCGCAGCCTGCACCGCAACGCGTTCCAGCGTTTCGAAACGAAAAAGACCATGAGCTCACAGAGCGGCGGCAAACACACGATCTACTACTCGATACTTGGCCTAGGCCTCTCCGGCGAGCGGCTCACGCTCGGCGAGGGCTTCCGGGGCCGCTCCGAGGCGAACGCCGGCGTCCGGCTGATCGCCCGCGAGCTGGGGCTGCCGCTGCCGGCAGCATCGGCCGACGACGACGCGGCTGACGGTTACAACGCGCTGGCGGCGGACCCGGCGCCCCTTGAGAACGGCGCACGGGCAAACGACAATTAGTCCCCCTGTGTTCCTGAAGTCCCGAGCCGATGAATGACCAAGCGACCGGCGGCAAGCACGCCGGCATGGACGTCTCCGACCTCCGGCGATCGGTCACCGATCGCGAACTGAACCGAGAGAATCTCGACGCCAACCCGTTTCTCGAATTCGAGGCGTGGTTCAAGCTGGCCTGCGAGCTCGACCGGAGCGACCCGAACGCGATGAGCATCACGACGGTCGACGAGCACGGCCGGCCGTACGCGCGCACCGTCCTGCTCAAGTCATTCGATGAGCGCGGGCTCGTGTTCTACACGAACTACGAGAGCCGCAAGGCCCGGCACATCGCGGCGAACCCGAACGTCGCCCTGCTGTTCTTCTGGTCGGAACTCGGCCGCCAGATTGGCATCCGCGGCACCGCGGAGAAGATGTCGGCCACCGAGTCGCTCAGGTATTTCGCCAGCCGGCCGCGTGGCAGCCAGCTCGGCGCGTGGGTGTCGCCCCAGTCCAGCGTCATCACGTCGCGCTCGCTGCTGAAGAACAAGTTCGAGGAACTCCGGCAGAAGTTCGAGAACAAGGAGATCCCGCTGCCGTCCTTCTGGGGCGGCTACCGGATCGTGCCGCGGGAATTCGAGTTCTGGCAGGGCCGCGACGACCGCCTGCATGACCGCTTCCTGTATACGCGCGACGGGGATGACTGGCGGCTCGAGCGGCTGGCGCCCTGACCGGCATAAAAAAATCCGGCTGCGCGAGGAGTCGCGCAGCCGGACCGGTTCCAGGCAATAACTGCGAGCCTAGGGCAGGTTCTTGACGTAGCCCTTGCCGTAGAGAATCTCGGCCGTCGAGTTCTCGATCTCATCCTCGATCGGCTCGGACGTTCCGCCGAGACAGCCTTCGAGGAAACCTTCCATCACCGAGTAGAAGGCCAGCCGGTTCTCGGGACGGGCGAAGCCGTGGCCTTCGTCGGGGAAGTTGACATAGGTTACCGGCAGCTCGTTCTTCGACATCGCCTCGACCAGCTGGTCGGATTCGAGCTTCGTCACCCGCGGGTCGTTCTGCCCCTGGCCGACCAGGAGCGGGACCTTGATGTCGTCCACGCGGCTGATCGCCGAGCGCGCCAGCATGTCCTCGCGCGCGGCCGGCTCGGCGGGATCGCCGACGTAGGTGTACCAGGTGCCCTGCAGGATCGGCTTCCAGTATTCCGGGAAACTCTCGATCAGCGTGACGAGGCTCGACGGGCCGACAATATCGACGCCGCAGGCGAACGTGTCCGGCGTAAAGCTCACGCCTATCAGGGTTGCGTAGCCGCCGTAGGAGCCGCCGGCGATCGCGACGCGCTCGGGATCGGCGATGCCTTCGTTGACGGCCCACTGGACGCCGTCGATCAGGTCGTCGTGCATCTTGCCGGCGAACTCGCCGATCGCCGCACGCGTGAACGCCTTGCCGAAGCCGGTCGAGCCGCGGTAGTTGACCGACAGCACCGCGTAGCCGCGATTGGCGAGCCACTGGTGCCAGGCGTTGTAGCCGTAGCCGTCGCGCGCCCACGGGCCGCCGTGAACGGCGAGCACCATCGGCAGCGCGGCGTCAGGCCGGCCGTCGCCGTCGGCGTCGCTGCCAGCCGGCAACGTCAGGTAGGAGACCAGCGTCAGCCCGTCGCGGGCCGGGATCTCGACCGCCTGCATCGGTGCCAGCGTGTAGTCGGCCAGCGCCGGTCGCTGCTCCAGCATCTTCGTCACCGAACGGCTTTCCCGGTCGTAGAGGTAGTAGGCACCGGAGCGAACGGCGGCGTCTTCGTGGACGATCCACTTCGACATGTCGTCGGTCGTCGCGACGATGGACAGCGAGCCGCCGAGCGCGTCGGTCAGCGTCTCGAGGTCCGCCGCGGTCTCGTCGTCGAGCGCGTACCAGGCCGACTTCAGGTAATTGACATTGTAGGCGATCGGTTCGTGGGTCCGGCTGTCGGTCAGCACGCCCGAGACATCGGCCGCGTCGCTCTCGGCGATGACCGTCGACTCGCCCGTGTCGATCGACACGACCGTCAGCGCCGCCTTGTCCCGGCCGCGGCTGTCGACCATGTAAACGGCATCGTTCGCGCCGTTGAAACCGATCGCATTCGTAGTCAGGAAATCTTCCGGCGGAATCACGGCGAATACGTCACCCTCGAAATCGACGACGTTGCCGCCGCCGTCGGGCGTTGGCATGAAACCGAAGCGCGGCTCGAGAGCGTTGTCGATGATCCAGCCGGCGTAACCCGGGTTTTCCTTGAGGAGTTCCCGCTCGCCGGTCTTCACGTTGACCAGGTACAGGTCGAAGATCTGCGGGTTGCGCTCGTTGATGCCGACGACGATGTGGTCGGGTCGCTCCGAGGACACGGCCTGGATCGTTGCGCGCGCACCCTCCTTCACCGGCGTGAGATCGACGACTTCGCCGGTCTCGATGTCCGCCGAGTAGACGTGGAAGTTCTCGTCGCCGCCGTCGTCCTGGATGTAGTAAACGTAGGCGCTGTTCGGCGCCCAGGAATAGGTCTGGATGCCGCGGTAGCTATCGCTGGTGATCGCGCGGGCAGCGCCGGGATCGTCGGAAGGTGCCACCCAGACATTCATCACACCGTCTTTCGGCGCGAGCCAGCTCACGTACGCGCCATCCGGGCTGATACGGGCCAGCGTGCGGTCCGGGTTGCCGAAGATCACTTCGCGCGGAATCAGGCCGGCGGCCTCGGCCGGTGCGGCTGCTGCCGGCTCGGCCGACGGGCTCGGCGCGGATTCTTCGGCGTTACGGCCACCACAGGCCGCGAGCAACGCGACGGATGCCGCGAAGACAAGAAACTGCTTCATGTTGAGTCCCCTTGCTGTTGAATTCTTGCTGTTCGGTTCAGGCCGCGCAGCGCTCCCGGTCGCTGCCCACGCTGAGCAAAGCCCTGATCCAGGGTTCTGCGCTTCTTCATTGGATGCATCAGACGCAAAAACGGATGCAAAGTTGCGTGAAATTATTCCCAGGATACGTAATCACCCTCGGCGATGGCCGCCTCGAGCAACTCGATCAGCGGAAACGCGCGGGTCCTGAGTGCGACGACCTCTTCCCTGGAGCCGGCGTCCGAATCGGCAGGCAGGTGTTCTTCTTCCTGGCGCATCGCGAGCTCGTGTTTGAGCTTCTCGAGTGCGGCAGGCACATGCTCTGCGTCCAGTGCCCCGGGCACGTTGCCGGTCCGCCCCATCATGTGCAGGAGGGAAACGCCGACCTTACCCGAATAGGTAATCGTGCCGTGAGACGGCGTGTGGAATTTTACGAGCATGTCGCGCCCCCTTCTCGAAATAATCGTTGAATGCGCTTCCGTACAGCCTGTCGGAGGACCTCTTCGGCGCCGGGCCTGTAACGCTTTCACGGAATAAGGTCGCGAAGTATAGGGGAAGTCCCGTATGTGAAGTAGTGTTCAAACGCATATCTACCGGCCGACGGTCTCCGGAAAATACTCATTAGAAACAACTAATACATTACGGGTTTGTTACACCCGGACCATGTGAAACGTAACGCGATAGGGAGGCCATCGAGCATGAGAACACCAGGTTGGAATTCCTTTTACGGGCTGCAGGTCTTGTTCCTGGTCGCCGGCATGCTGTTCATTGCCGGGTGCGAAGGAGACGACGGCGCGGACGGGCTAGACGGCCAGGACGGGGTCGATGGTGCAGCCGGCGTCGCCTGCTGGGACCTCAACGAGGATGGCGTGAAAGACCCCGAGGAAGATCTCAACGGCGACGGCGAGGTCGACGTGGTTGACTGTAACGCGATCGCCAGCGGTGCCTACGACAAGGATAAGCTGCACGTCGGCTATTTCACTGAAAACACCTTCGAAGGCACCGGGGATTGCCTGGACTGCCACGGCCTCGAAGGCGCCGACATGCTGATGAAGGCCCACTTCACCTGGCAGGGCACCGCCTCGAACATCACCGGCGTCGAGGGCGAGATCCACGGCAAGAACGACCTGATCAATAACTTCTGCATCGCTGTGCCGTCGAACGAAGGCCGCTGTGCCCAGTGCCATGCGGGCTACGGCTACGTGGACAACACGTTCGACTTCAGTAACCCCGAAAATGTCGACTGCCTGATCTGCCATGACCAGACGGATACCTACGTCAAGGGCCTGACGACCGGCGGCCTGCCGGCGGACAAGGATGCCGACGGGAACCTG
>JAZBNZ010000129.1:0-29577 GCA_036350895.1 Woeseiaceae bacterium | reverse complement strand
GGTGCTGCTCCAGCCAGCCCTTGAAGTAGCTCCGCCAATACACTTCCTCGATGAATTTCTGCGCCTCGCCGAAGCTGTGGCGGCCGAGGACGCGCTCCAGCAGCTCTGCTTCGAGCAAGAGGCGGTGGCTGACGTAAGGCGACAGTACGGACACGTTGTCGCGTCGGTCGGGCCCGTAGTCGAAGTTCCGGGATTTCGCGTAAGCGCGCCCGGCGTTCGGCAGGTACTGCTCCAGGGCCGAGAGCGCCGCCTGCCGGCTGGGTCGCGGCATGTTTGACGTCGTCATGATTCACTGTCTCCTTGAAATGAAAAGCTTCCCTGGCGTGCATCCCGCGCGGAGCCTCTGCGGGGTGGCGGCCGCCGACGTGAGCCGTGCCGATCGACTATCTCGCGGGCTGCCGCCCGGTGAGCGGCATCGCGCCGGACGGAGCGGATTCGTACCGCAGCCTTGTGAGCAGCGTCGAGGTGATCGACGATCGGCGCCGGGTAACGGCGGCCGAGCACGCTGCCGGCCCGTGACCAGCGCCACGGCTCGTGAATGAAGGTATCCGGCACGACAGCGAGCTCGGGTACCCAGCGGCGGACGAAGCTGCCGTCCGGGTCGTGGTCGTAGCCCTGCTTCACGGGGTTGTAGATCCGCATCGCATTGATGCCGGTCGTACCGGATTGCATCTGGACCTGCGGCCAGTGAATGCCCGGCTCGTAGTCGGTAAAGAGCCGGGCAAGGTGCTCGCCCGGCTGCCGCCAGTCGAGCCAGAGCTGGTAGCTCGCGAAGGACATCAGCATCGCTCGCATCCGAAAGTTGATCCAGCCGGTCGCCACGAGCGAGCGCATGCACGCGTCTACGAACGGGATACCGGTCTCGCCTCTCTGCCAGGCGGACAGTCGCCCTGCCTCGTCGCTACTGGAGCGCAGCCCGGCGTAAGCCGGATGCAGGTTGCGGAATTCGATCGACGGCTCGTCCTCGAGCTTCTGCATGAAGTGGCAGTGCCAGCGCAGCCGGGACCCGAAGGCGTCGAGCGACCGGCGTCGCTGCTCGGCGCCGTCGATGGCTGCGAGCCGACGTCGCTGAAGTTGCGTCGCCTGGTGTACCTCTCGCAGCGAGACGGTGCCGAAAGCGAGATGCGGTGACAGCCGTGAGCAATGCACCGACGCGGTCGACGGCGACGACATTGCGCGTGGGTAAGGTTCGTAGCGCTCGACGAGAAAGCTCTCAAGCGTATCCAGCGCCTGCCGGCGCCCGCCCTGCTGCCGCCCGGGGCAGGAGTCGTCGCCGAGCCCGAGGTCGCGAATCCGCGGCAGGTCCGCAGAATCGATCCCGCGAACCGGCTTGAGGCCCGACGGTGGATGCACCAGCGGTGCGGACATCCGCCGCGCCCAGCGGCCGGCCCAGCCCTGGCGACGCGGATGCGGACGCAGGACGCCGGTCTGGGCGTATTCGTGCCAGTGGATGCCCTCCTGCCGACACCAGGCACGCACCCGGCGATCGCGACGGTAAGACCAGTCGTTGCCGGTCTCTTCGTGCGACCACAGCGCCGTGATTGGATTCGCGCGGTGCAACGCGTCGAGGATGTCGACGACGTCGCCGATGCGCACGACGAGACCCTGGCCCAGCGCGGCGAGCTGCCGGTCGAGGTCGACCAGGCTCTCGCGCGCGAAACGCCACTGGCGTCCGGACATGTCCGGCTGCTGCCAGAGCTCCGGCTCGACGACATACAGCGGCAACAACCGTCCGTCGTCAGCCGCGTCGGTTAGCGGTGCGTGATCGCTGCTGCGCAGGTCGCGCTTGAACCATACAACGTTCACCTGGGCAGTTGAGTCGTCAGGGGGGAGAATGAATTGAACGGGCGATGCCCCGTGTGGTGGTCGCGCTGGCCTGTTTTCAAGTCGACCATGACATCTCCGTAGCGCCCCTCTCCCTAAAAAACCGGCGGCCCGGGGGAAGGGGCCGCCGGCGAGGGAGCGCAGAGACGGAAGGATCAGGGGGAGAGAGGTCTCTGCTTGGGAACGTCACCGCCTGTTCGTTTGGGCGCGAGCAGGCGATGGAGGTAGTCTACGGAACCGGGAAATTCTGTCAACTATTTGTCTAGATAAAACCTAGACTATTTTGTATCTGAGTGTTTCCAGAGGCGGATGCCCTCGGCCTCGACGACCCGGGCGAGCGCTTCCTCGATCGACGCCCTCGCCGCGGCCGTGGTGCGGTGCAGATACTCGTGCAGCGCACGATCGTCGTCGTCCCGGTTGGCACAGCCGGCGCTGTAGATCTCGAAGGCCGTCAACTCCGCCACCAGTGACGCGAGATGCTGCGGGCACTCGCAGTCGATGTCCGAACTGATGCCTGATAACGCAGCGAGCTCATCGGCCGAGTAGCGCCGGGGCGGCAGTGTCGCGACAGCAGCGGACGGTGTCTCGGCATCGCCCCCGGGGGCCACCTCGGCCGCGTCCCGGGCGAGCGGCGCCAGCGCCGTGATCTTGACCAGGCTCATCGCGATCTCGTCGAGCCGCACCGGCGCGCGCAGCAGCGTGACGCCGGTGGCGGTCAGCGCCTCGGCATCGCGGCTGCGGCCGAAAGTGTAGACGAGGACGCAATGCTGCGCGCTCGAGAGCTGCCTGAGCCGCTGAACCGTCTCGAGCGTGTCGGGCGCGATCGTGGGTATCTCGATGACCACCGCGTCGACCTTGTGCCGCGCAAGGTCGGCCTCGAAGCGCCCCGGATCGGTTTCTGCGATCGCGAACGTCAGGGATCCGACGCGGCCACCGCGGTCCCGCACCCGCGCCGGCAGAAAGTCGCCGAGCAGGGCTACGTTGAGCTCGTCCAGGCCGGCGCGCACCGAGATATCGTCCATGCTGGCCAGGCGCAGCTTGAGTTCCTCCGCCGATTCGGCGGCTACATGGCTGATAGCCACGCCCCTGTCGGTCAACAGCTTGAGCAAGCGGAGTTTTTCGACGTCCGCGGTGCGGTAGACCCGCCGGCCGCTGGCGCTGCGCTCCGCCACGACGGCCCGGTAGCGCCGCTCCCAGGCACGGATCGTGTGGTCAGACAGGCCGGTCAGCCGGGAGACTGCACCTATCCCGTACTCGTCATTTGCCGTGGTCGTCATTCTGATTGCCCTCTTGGCCGGGAAGCCGCTACACCCGTCTCGCGACGAGCACGCCGAGTGCCGAGCCACCACCGATCATCGCGGACCAGAGCCGCCCGGCAATGCCCGCTTCCTGTGCTCCATGCCGAAGCGCATCCTCGCGATGGTGCACTTCGTCGGCACAGAATTGCGCCAGGCGCGCCGCCAGCGGCTCGAGGCCGGGGCGCACGCGCATCGAGTCGATCTGGGCGCTGTAGTGCCGCTCGACGAAACTCTCGACGGCAGCCACCGTGCGATAGGCCGCGCGCGGTCCGACGAGGGCCGAGCCCGCACCGAGCAGCCACCCCGCAAGCCACCAGACAGGCAGCAGCCGGCTCTTGCCGGATGCCGGCAGAAACCGCTGGAAGAATTTGAGGTGGCGCGACTCGGCGAGCAGGTGCCGCCGCGCGAAGCGGCGCAAGCCGGGATCGCGGGTAACGTCGAGCATTCCGATATAGATTGCGACGGCGCCGTGCTCGCCAGCGTGATCCGAGCGAAGGTCTCGGATGTCGTCTGCGTCGAGCGGCAGCGCCGCGTATTGCAGTTCAGGGGCTTTCGTCATTCAGCTAATCTACTGTAGACTCTAAAACTAGACAACTCTTAGACAAACAAAATGTTTGCGCTCACCGTCCTTCATATCAGTCTCGGCGTCTGGCTCGGCGCCGTCGTCTTTCAGAGTGCGCTCGTCGCTCCGGCCGTATTCGGGAAGCTCGACGCAACGGGTGCCCGGGACGTATTGCGGGCCTTGTTTCCGCGTTTCTTCGTGCTCGGAATCACGTGCATCGCCGCGGCGCTGGTTGCCGCCCTGCTCCTGCCCGCCCCGACCGGCAACCGGCTGCTGGCCGGCTGGATCCTTTTGAGCGCGCTCGCCATGATCATCGTGGCACGGGGAATCGTTCCGGCGATCAACCGCGCGAGCGACGCCGGCGACGCCGGCCGCCGGCGCTTCGGCCAGCTCCACGGGCTCAGCGTGCTGTTGACGCTCGGCTCGCTGCTCGCGGGCCTCGTCGTCATCGTGCTGCTCAACCGCGGTTTCGCCGCGGCGGCCGCGTAGTGTCCTGTCCGGTTAGTTCGCATGATTGCAGAACTCCCGGAGGCCGCGCCGTACAAGGCGGCTGAAACTATGCGAACTAACCGGACAGGACATTAGGTGGCACCACGGCACCCGACTGCCGGCGACTGGCTACGGCTGCTCGGCCTGACGGCCTGCTGGGGCTCCGCATTCCTGTTCAACGAGATTGCGCTCGCTGCGCTGCCGCCACCGGTCATCGTGTCGGGCCGTATCGTACTCGGCGGACTACTGCTCCTGGCCTATGCACGCGCGTCGGGGACACCGCTGCCGCGTTCTTTCGCGGACTGGGCGCCGATGGTCGTCATCGCGCTGTTCGGCGTCCTCGTACCGTTTTTCCTGACCGTGTGGGCGCAGGTGCACCTGCCGTCGGCAGCGACGGCGGTGCTGATGTCCGTCATGCCGCTGTTCGTCATGATCCTCGCCCACGTGTTCATACCGGGGGAGCGGCTGAGCGCCGCGAAAATCGGGGGATTCGTCGTGGGCTTCTCCGGGGTCGTGCTGGTGATCGGCCCGGAATCGGCCGCCCGGGCTGACGGGATGACTGTCATTGCATCGCTCGCCGCGCTGGCGGCGGCATTCAGCTACTCGGCGACCAGTATCTACTCCCGACTCAACGCCCGGGCCGAGCCGCTGTCGATGGCGGCCGGGATGCTGCTCGTCGCCGCGGTGATCGCCGTCCCCGTCGCGGCGGCCGGGGCCATACCCGGTCCGGCGGACCTGACGCTGCCGGCACTCGCATCGGTGGCGATCCTCGGCATCTTCGCGACCGGCGTTGCCAGCGTGCTGTATTTCCAGGTGATCTCGGGGCCGGGCCCGACCTTCCTGTCGCTGGTTAATTACATGGTGCCCGCGTGGGGCGTCGTGCTCGGTGTCTTCGTGCTGAACGAACGACTCACGCCGTGGGCGTTCGCCGGACTCGGACTGGTCCTGGTCGGCATCGCGATCAGCGAATTCGGACATCGGTGGCAGCTGGCGCGCGCAACCGTCCACGCGCAGTCCCACGTGGATGCTCAAAGCCTTTAGAATGCGATTGATTGTCGTAAGACCGTAACCCACCCCGATACCGGGAGTACCCGATGCCGTCTCGTCACCTGATCGCCCTCGTCATCCTCCTGGCCGGACTTCCTGCATTTGCGGACGGCAACAACGGTTTCGAGATTACGCCGTTCGTGGGCTATCGCATGGGCGGGCAGATCGACGCGGAAGACTCGGCGACGGATATTCGCCTCGACGACGCCGGCAGTGTAGGCCTGCTCCTCAACGGGCATTACCGGGATAACACCCAGTGGGAACTGCACTACAGCAGCCAGGCAACCCGGGCCCGCATCAGCGACGGCGCCAGTGGCGAGGAAAGCTCGCTGGATTTCGATACCCACATGCTCCAGCTCGGCGGCACCTACCTCTTCGACGGCGAGACCGTCGTGCCTTACCTCGCTTTCACGCTCGGGGGCACACACGTCCGTACACGCGGCGCGGACAGTGAGGACGACACCTTCCTCTCGGGCTCGATCGGCCTCGGACTGCGTATCTGGCCGGAGTCGCGCGTCGGACTGCGCGTCGAGGCGCGAGCCTACGGCACACTGGTCGACTCGAAAAGCGACATCTTCTGCGTCTCGGCGCCCGCAGAAGAGGTCGCCGGCTGTGCCGTGCGCCTGGCCGGCGATCTTGCCAGCCAGGCGGAGGTCTTCGGAGGCATTACGGTCCGCTTCTAGCGAACCGGCGGCAGCAGGATTAGCCTCAGCGTACGCGCTCTGCGCTATCGCCCCGGAAGGGGGCAGAGACGACGTCGAGTCCGACGGAGAGAAACAGCGACAACGCGCCGAGGCCCACGACCGAGTAGACCGCGATCATGCTGCCGAACAGCGGCATCGCGACGGGCATGAGCGCCCATTCCGGCAACATGTCGAGTAATAGCACGAGGCTGCCGGTAGCCCAGCCGAGCGACGTCACGACGGCCAGCAGAAGCAGCCAGCGGACGAGCCGCAGGTCGATCATAGCCGCGGCCAGGCGATCGAGCGCGCCGAGTTGATTCCGTGTTTCGGTGAGCAGGTCTTGCATGAGGACTCTCCGTTGCAGTGCGCCGTCCGGCGCCGGGAGACGTCACTCTAGGCAACCGCGGCCAGAGCGTATGGTCCGGTGGCGGCAGCCGCTGGTTATTCGGCATCAAGCCGTATTCGGCATTAAAAACAGTTACCTGGCAGCGATAAGTCACGGCGCAGCGCGGCCCCAAGGGCGGCTCGTCACCACGCATTGACGCGCGTCTGGCGGGGTGTCATGGTCGGCGGATGTCCCTCCCTACCCCGGCAAGCAGACTTCCCGACGTCGGCACGACGATCTTCACGATCATGAGCGAAGCCGCGGCCCGGCACGATGCGATCAACCTGTCCCAGGGCTTCCCGTCCTTCGAACCGCCGGCACCGCTACTCGAGCGTGTCGAGCATCATCTGCGCGCGGGCCACAACCAGTACGCGCCGATGGGCGGCGTGCCGGCACTGACCCGGGCACTGGCCGAACAGGTCGGCCGACTGCAGTCCCGGGAACTCGACCCGTATACCGAGATCACGATTACGGCCGGCGCGACCGAGGGGCTGTTCTGCGGCATCCAGGCCGTGCTCCACCCCGGCGACGAAGCCGTGCTACTCGATCCGGCGTACGACGCTTACGCACCCGTCGTACGTCTCGCCGGCGCGCGACCGATCCACGTTCCGATGGCCGTCGCCGGCGCCGGCCGGTTCAGCGTCGACTGGGACCGGCTGGGAGCCGCCCTGACGGCCAGGACACGACTCGTCGTCATCAATTTCCCGCACAACCCGACCGGCGCCATTCTCGATCGCGACGACCTGGAGCGTCTTGCCGCCATGCTCCGCGACACGCAGGCGATACTGCTCGCCGACGAGGTCTATGAACACATCGTGTTCGACGGGCGGTCCCACGTGAGCGTGCTCAGCAACGAGGAGCTCTTTGAGCGCTCCATGGTCGTGTCGTCTTTCGGGAAATCGCTGCATGCGACCGGCTGGAAGATCGGCTACTGCGCGGCGCCGGCACGCCTGACGCAGGAATTCCGGAAGATCCACCAGTTCGCGAACTTCGCCGTCAGCACGCCGATGCAGTACGCAATTGCCGATTACATCACCGCATACCCCGATTTCGCGGTCGAGCTGGCGAAGTTCTACGAGGCCAAGCGCGACGTGTTTCTAAACGCCCTCGCAGGCTCCCGCTTCGACTACGTCCCGGCGCGAAGCACGTTTTTCCAGCTGCTCGATTACAGCGCGATCAGCGACACAGGCGACGATACGCTGGCGATGCAGTGGACACGCACTCCGGGCGTCGCGTCGATACCGGTCAGCGTATTCTGCGAACACCCCCTCGACGCGCGCCTGCTCAGATTCTGCTTTGCGAAAGACGACGCGACGCTCGTCGCCGCGGCCGAGAAGCTCGGCACGCTCTGAGCGGAATGCGATGACACAGGGCGATTCGCCGCGGCGGGCCGGCGTCAGGAACCGAGCTGGTATGCCAGCATCGCGCCGAGGTAACCGAGCGTCGTCATGTACGCCCAGGCAAACACCGGCCAGCGCCAGGAATTGGTCTCGCGGCGAATGACGGCGATCGTCGCCGCGCACTGCAGGCACAGCGCGTAGAAGATCAACAGGCCGATTACCATCGGCAGCGTGAAGATCGGTCGGCCGTCCGGCCAGGCCGATGCCTTGAGGCGCGCCGACAGCGTCGCCTCGTCGGCTTCGTCGCCAACCGCGTAGACGGTGCCGAGGACGGCAATGACGACCTCGCGCGCCGGGAAACCCGCTATGACGGCCGCCGACACGCGCCAGTCCCAGCCGAGCGGCCGGAACACCGGTTCGACGACGCGTCCGGCCCGGCCGAGAAAGCTGCGCTCGAGCTGCACCGCGGCAAGCCGGTTTTCGATATCCCTGACCGGAGCGCCCTCCGCCTCGGCCACCGCCGTCATCTCCGCTCGGATCGTGTCGATCTCGTCCGCGGGCACGCGAGGAAAGTATGCAAGGGCCCAGACGATCACCGCCACGGAGAAGATGACCGTTCCGGCCCGGTACAGGAAGACCCGCGCCCGGGCCAGCAGCTGCATGGCGACCGTGCGCATGTTCGGCCTGCGAAACTCTGGCAGCATCAATGCAAACGCAGGACGCGGACCGCGCAGCGCGGTCTTGCGAATCATGAACGCCGTGATGATGCCCATTACGATTCCGAACGCGTACA
The DNA here is from genome assembly GCA_036350895.1 of Woeseiaceae bacterium. Lineage (GTDB taxonomy): Bacteria > Pseudomonadota > Gammaproteobacteria > Steroidobacterales > Woeseiaceae > UBA1847. The sequence continues at coordinate 21,156 of JAZBNZ010000129.1, read as the reverse complement.
GCCCGAACAGGACGATGCCCTGCAGGTTGAGTATTCCGATCGACCGCTGTGGGACGAAGGCCGCGATCAGCAGCGCGTAGACGGGCAGGCGCGCCGAGCAAGTCATGAAGGGCGCTGCGAGAATCGTGGCGATGCGATCGCGCCGATTGGGGATGACACGCGTCGCCATGATGCCGGGCACGGCGCAGGCGAAACTCGAGATCATCGGGATGATCGACTGCCCGGACAGACCGACCGAACGCATCACGCGATCCATCAGGTAGGCGGCCCGGGCGAGATAGCCTGAGTCCTCGAGCAGGATGATGAACGTGAACAGGATCAGGATCTGCGGCAGGAATATTACGACACTGCCGACGCCCGCGATCACGCCGTCCGCAATCAGGCTCGCGAGCCAGCCGTCGCCGAAGTGCGCATGCACCCAGGAGCCGAGCGATACGGTCGCGGCGTCGATCATGTCCATGAACGGCGTCGCCCAGGCGAACACGGCCTGGAACACCACCAGCATGACGACGAACAGGCCTATCGTGCCCGGCCAGGGCCGGTTCAGGAACCGGGCTGCACGTGCGAGGACACTCCGGTGCGCGGAGCCACGCTCGCGGACGCGCCCGAGCGTCTCCCGGACCCAGCCGTAGCGGCGACGCGCCTCGACGACGATTGGCGGATCGTCACCGAACAGCTCACGTCGCGCGGTGTCGAGCCCGGCCTGTGCCGTGGCGCCGAGCGCGTCGCGCACATAGCCGGCCGCATGCGAGCTATCGTCGATCAGGGCCCGCGCGACGAGCGCCACCGGCAGGCCGGAATCGCCGGCCAGGTGACGCGCGGCGGAGCTCAGCTCCGGCCAGACCTCGAGGGGCCGGGGCGGCTGCTGTTCGTGAACCGTCTCCAGGGCCTCGGCGAGACGCTGGATGCCTTTGCCGGTAGTGGCGACGACCGGCAGGACCTCGACGCCGCCGAGAGCATCGGACAGCGCGGCAATGTCCACCTGCGTTCCCGCCGCCTCGGCCGCGTCGACCATGGTCAGCGCCACGACGCTCGGCAGACCGAGTTCGAGCAACTGCTGCGCGAGGTAGAGCCCCTGGTAGAGGTTGCTCGCGTCCAGGATGATCAGAAGACCGTCCGGCGACGCGCAACCCTCGAGATGGCCGAAGACGGCATCGACAGTAGCCTGCTCTTCCAGCGAATGTGCCGACAGGCCGTGAGTGCCGGGCAGGTCGACCATCTCGATGCGCCGCTCGCCACCCCGCAGAATGCCGACATGGCGCTCCACCGTAACGCCCGGGTAATTGCCGATTTTCTGGCGCAGGCCGGTCAGCCGGTTAAAAAGAGTGCTCTTGCCGGAGTTCGGCGTTCCCACCACCGCAATGCTGGCCTCCGATTGCCGGCTCAGAGGGATAGCATTGGCGGGAATTCGGACTTCGCGGGCTTCAGTCACCGGAGCCTGCTGGCGCTACGAGAAAGGCGTCGGCCTGTTCGCGACGCAGGGAGATGCCGCAACCGAACAGGCGGAATTCGAGCGGGTCGCCGCCGATCGCCCGCCCGGCCATCTCGATCTCGGCCCCCTCGACGAGACCCAGCGACATCAGGCGCTGAACGTTTGCATCCAGCCTGAGGACACCCGTGATGACGGCCATCTGGCCGGGGCGCATGGTCGCGAGAGAGGAGACGTCGTCTTTCATAGAAGCGGCAGAGTCGCACAGTGGCGATGACGGCTCAAGATGATAATCATTCGCATTAACTCGCGCAACAAAAGCAGCGTTCAGCTTGCATTCATGGCGGCTCGACTAGCGTTCGTATCACCTGCCGGGCCTCGCCCGCGCACCCCGTGCAGCCAACACAGGAATGCCAACAATGCGAACCAAAGTCATGAAACGAGCTCGAGAACGCCGCAACGCGCTCGCCCTGCTCACGGGCAGCGCCGTCGTGGCGCTCTGCCTCGTCACGCTCGACGCTCTCGCGAACACGCCGACGATACGCCTGTTCCCCACGACGGTCGTGGAGGATCTTCGCCAGACCGGAAACGTGGCTCGCGACATGGAGACCGGCCTGCAGAGCGTGATCGGCCGCCTCGACCAGCAGCGCGAACTCTACCTGGAGAGCAAGTGCGAAGGGGCCGAGAACGATCCGGGCTGTCAGCGCCTCGCGAAGCAGATCGGTGCCAGCTACCTCGAGATGCTGACGATCATGGAGGAACGGCTGCCCGACATGGAGCACACCGTCAACAATACGCGCCTGTCGCTCGAACGCAGCCTGCGCAGCGAACTCGGCAAGAAGATGACCTCGTGGACCCTGCAGGAGACGCTGATCGGCAAGCAGGGTGATACGGCCGCAGCGACGTCGGCACCGACACTCCGCGGCCGCTCGGGCATGCGTCTTTCCGAGCGCTTCAAACAGTATTACCAGCTGGTCGCCACGTCGGGCAGCCAGGGCGACCAGTCGCTCGCGGTCCTCGCGTCGGACATCTACCTCGACATGGAAGAAACGAGCCTGCTTATCCAGCGGACCCGCCAGGAAATCGCGCGGGCGACGCTGATGGAACAGCTGAACCAGTCCTTCGGCATCATCACGCCGGAAATGATGGAGGTCGTCGGTGGGGTCAAGACCATCCTCTTCGGCGACGACGAGGCGGGCGCGATAGTCGCCGGCCCGCCCCCGGCCAGCGTCGAGCAGGCCTGGCGCAGCCCACTCGAACAGTAAGGAGACGATCGTGAGTATTTCATCAATGACTTTCCGGCTTGTCGGCGCACTCGTCGCGGCACCGCTGATCCTGATGGCCTGCGCAACCCCCGCACCCACGTGCGACGGCCCGCAGACCCGCAATCTCGACACCGCGGTCGACAGCGTCAAGGCATCGCTGATGAACGGCTGTCACGCGCACTTCGACCGCTATTACGACGATCTCCTGAACGTCGCGGAGGGCGATCCCAAGCCCGAGAACAAGCGCGTCTTCAGCCAGTTCCTGCTCTGGTCGGCAGACGAGGGGCTCTTGAGCCGACGCCAGGCCGAGGACTACTACAACCGCTACTTCAACGTGAAGTTCATGTCGCTCCGCAGCGACTACAACAATTGTTCGCACACCTGCCCGAACAAGCGACGCGTCCTGCTCGACATGGAGCGGGAGCTGTCCGACAAGGAACGCGGCCTGCTCAAGGTGAGCCTCGACAACACCGGCTATTACCGCGCCGACGAGCTCTACCAGGAAGTCGAGCTCGTCCTCGAGGCCACCTGCACGGCTTGCTCGGCGGGACGCTAGGAGAGCACCGGCATGGCGAAGGGATGGCGCTTTCTCGAAGGCTTCATGGCCGGGGCGGCCGGCGTGCTGATCGTCGGCGGCGCCAGCCTCTTCGGACTGACGACGTCCGGCATCATCCGGCTTGGAGAACCGGCCGCCGGTATGCCCGACCCGACGACCTGGCCCGGCTGGGTCGCCGACAACCTCGGCGGGTCGATTGCCGTATTCGCGATTCTGCTCGCCGCATTTATCGGCACCCTGGCACGGCTCAGGGCGCTCCTTGCCGAGGACGCCCCGATCAACCGGATCGTGCAACTGGATCATCTCGCGGATACCTGGACGACGCTGTTCTTCGGCACGGGCGTGATCTGGACGGCGATCGGCATGCGCAGCGCGCTGATCTACGCACTGGGCGACAGGGACGTTGCCCTCTCTTCGGGCGCATTCGCGATGCTCGAGCGCATGATCGACGGCGGCATCCTGCTCGCACTGTCGACGACCATCGCGGGTGGCATCGGTGGCTACCTGATGCGTGTCTACAAGACGATGAGCGTCGGCGCCGAGCTGACACGCCGATACGACGAGGCCGCGCGGGCCGATACCTCGTGCATGCGGGCGAGTCTCGAGCGCATCGAGAAACACCTCGACGGTCGGCAGGAGACCGGCGGCGAGGGGGCGTCATGAGCCGTAGCCCGCTCGCCTATCCCCTCCTCCGCCCGCTCGACGGCGATGCCGGCGGCGCCGCCGACCTGCAGACGGACATCATGCGCTTCATGGCGATCCTGGCGCTTTGCCTGATGGCGATCTTCGCACTGGTCCAGAGCGTGCCCCAGGTGGCCTCGATCCCGGCAGAGCCCCCCCCGCCCGAGCCGATCGCTTCGGAAGCCTCGCCCGCCGACGAGCCGCCGCCCCCGATGGCGACGACCGAGCCCCCGCGAGCCCTTGCACTGACCCGCCCTGAACCACGGCCGGTGCCCGTCGAGGCGGCGAAACCCGTCGCGCTGGCGCGGCCGCAGGCGCAGGCAGCGTCACCCCCGCCGGCTGCAGCCTCGAGGCCGTCTGTCGATTCGCCGCCCGACGCGCCGCCCGAGTCCGCGGAAGGCTTCACGCTGCGCTTCGAGTCCGACATCGCCCTGGCGCGCCTCGTGGCCACCGGCCAGGTCGGTTTCTTCGCGATGGACGACGACGGCGCGCAGCGGATGTCCGTATCCGGGAATACCATCAGCTTCTGGTCGGCACCGGTGCCGAACCGTTACCACGAGATGGACGGGAACACGGTACCGAAGGCTGTCCGCGACGCGCTCGCCCGCACGGGGCGCGGCGCCGAGGTCAGCCACTGGGCGGTCACCCTGCCGACGCGCCTGACCGGGGAGCTCCAGGCGCTGATGCAAGAGCATTCCGGCGGCGCGCTGGTCATCGCCAGGGACGGCAGCCTGAGGAGGGAGTCGACGTGACCCGCATGCTTGCCCGACTCAGCTGCGCCATCCTGCTGCTGTCCACGGTGGCCGCCCACGGCAGGGACCTCGACCTCGATGAGTGGCTCGATCGCGAGCTGATCCCGCACGTTACCGGGCAGCTCACGCAGCATCCGCGCTTCCGTGACGAGACGATCCTGTTCGTGGTCCTCGAGAACGACAGCCCGGCACCCGTCACGAACTCCCTCGCACTCGCGCTCCGGGATCGCTTGCTCGATGCCGCCGTGGACGCGCCGGGAATCAATGTCGCCTGGCGCCAGCAGCCGCACGCGGGCGACAGCTGTCACAACGACGAACCCGACTACCTGGTCGGTATCGAGCTCCTGCGCGATCCCGACGGCGGGTACCGGGCTCGAGCCCGCGCGATGGACCTGGTCGAGGGCAGCCGGGTTTCCGGCTTCGGCCTGGCCTGGGAAGGCGTACTCAGTCGCCGACAGCTCGCCGCGTTCCGCGAGACGGCAACGGACCCGGCGTTTCGCGGCTCGAGGGAAGTACCGTACACGGCCGACCAGTCCGACCTGGTCGCCCGTCACCTGTCGCATGCGCTGTCCTGCCAGATCTTCAGCGGCCTCGACGACGACTACGTGCTCGCACTCGGAACCGCGGAGACGGCGGCTACTCCGCTGGCCGGCACGATCGAACTCGCGACTCGCAACCTCGACGCCAGCAACGCGGTCGTATTGACCACCAACGCGTCGCGGGCGACAGCGCGAGTCGACGGCAAGGCACACCGGATTGCCGGTGCCCTGCACCAGTACTGGCTCAGCATCACGCCGCTCGGTGACGGCGGCATCGACAGCTTAAGCGCCAGCGTCTACGTCCGGATGGCCGATACCGGAACCGATGCCGCCGATCCCTTACCGGACATCGACGGTGCAATCCACACGGCGGGCGCCGCGAGCGTATCTGGCGAAGCACCGGCGAGAATCGACGGCGTCATGATGCCAGGCGACGAGCGGCAGCGACTCATCCGGCCGCTGTCCGTGTATCGCGCCGGCAGCAGCGCCGACTGCCGCTACGACGCGAGCCGCTGCACCCTCCTGCACGCCCGCGCCACCGACGACGTCATCGTGTTCACGCTGATGCACGCGCCGGGCCGCGGCTTGCTGCAGCTCGCAACGGACGAATGCCGGGCGCATTCAGCGGCGCGCGTCCTCACGGCAGGCCATTCCGCGCTGTTCCCGATCCCGGATTCGGGCACGCGAACCCGGAACGTCAAGAACGGCGGCCGCTGGCTCATCGAGCCGGGCAACACGACGTATTACGCCGTCGCGGTGGACAACGCGCGCGACGCGCGGCGCGTCGCCGCGCTGGTCGATCGTCTGCCGGCGCTCTGCGCGAGCTACGCCGAATCCGGCGTCCGCGGCTATGCGCTGCAGCAGTGGCTCGAGTCCCTTTCACACCTGATGCTCGAACTCGGACCGCGAGCCGAGTGGCGAGCGGTCGAGGTCAACCCGGTCTAGCGAGGCTTCACTAATGACAAGAATGCTGGGAGTCATTTGCGGCGCCGCCATCGCCATCGCCTTACTGACGTGGCTGGTGGGCGTCCCGCAGTTCACGAGCGAGCGTCCGGTCGACGCGTCGCGCGTCGCGCTGGTCGAACTGCCCGATCCCGTCGTCCCGCGCACCCGGGCCGCCGGGCCGGCGGTCGGGCCGCCGGACGGTTCCCCGTCCGTCGCGGGCGCTCCGGAGGCCGGCCCCGAAACCCTTGCGGCGGCGATCGAACCCAAAGCGGAGGCAGAATCCCACCCCGTCACGACACCGGACACGCGGCCTGCGTCCGAGGTGCCGGTCGTCGTGCCGGACGATGCGCAGTGGTTTGCGTTCTGGAGCCCGTTCCGCAGCGAAGTCGCCGCGAACGGATTCGTGAAACAGCTGCAGCGCGTGACCGGGCTCGACTATCGCGTCGTCAAGCTTGAGCCCGGCGTCTACGAGGTCGCATTCGCCTACGCCGATGACGCCGAGATCGACGGCTACCTGTCGACGATCTCCGCCGCGACGGGCCTCGACCTGCCGGAGAGCCGTTAATGCGTCCGGGTCACCGATTGCGCGTTGCCCTGGCCGCCGCCGTCCTCATCTCTGCCGCGGTTGCAGAGGCCCGCAGCATCCCCGCCGACCTGGACACTGCCTGGCAGACCTATGCCGATCGGCAGTCGCACGCCGAACCGGCGTACGTGTTTCCGCACTCGAGCTGCTTTGCGGCCGCCGCGGCCGAGCACGGGCTGCCTTTGACGCTGCTGCTGGCCGTCGCCCGGGGCGAAAGCGACTTCGAGCCGACCGCCCGCTCGCGCGCGAATGCGCACGGGGTCATGCAGATACTCTGGCCCGTCACGGCTAAACACCTCGGCATCGAGCGACTCAGCCAGCTTTATGACCCCTGCACCAACATCGAGGCCGGCGCACGCTACCTGAAGGAACTGCTCGGCCGCTACGACGGCAATCTCCACCTGGCGCTGGCCGCCTATAATTACGGGCCGAGCCGCATCCCGGTCGGGGCATCGGTGATCCCGTCGGGTGCACAATGGTACTCGGGCTACATCTACCGGCACCTGACCTACGTCCTCGGCGACGGCGAGCCCGCGCCGGCCGGCGCGGCCGCCCTGTATTCGGAACTCGGCCAGTCGACGCTACTGACCTTCGGCGAACCCTACCGGGCCATCGCCTTCATCGAGCGCATCGAGCAAAGAGCCCCCGAGCTCGAGCTCGACTGGTTCAGGCGAGGCACCGGGCGCTTCGAGGTGGTGATGAGTTATGCAGACCGCGACGAGTTCGACCGGCACAGCGCGAAACTGAGACAGGCCGGGTATCGCTTCTAGCCGGGCGGGCGGCCGATCTCCGGCGGCAGCAGCGCCTCGATGCGCCGCATGACGTCCAGCCGGTGCACGAGGTCGTGAATGTAGTCGAGGCGATCGGTCTCGAGCACGAGCACGTCGCTCATCGAGTAGTCGGCAATCCATGCCTCGTACAGGCGGTCCAGGCGCTTGAGGTAGCTCGCCGGCACATCCTGTTCCATCTGCCGGCCGCGCAGCCGAATGCGCGTCTTCAGCGTTCGCATCGAGCACTTGAGATAGATGAGCAGGTCGGGCGGCCGGATCGCGTCGAGGATCGCCTCGTAGAAACCGCGGTACGTCTCCCAGTCGCGCTTGCTGATCTTGCGCATCTGGTAGAGCGCGGTCGCGAAGATCTCGGCGTCCTCGAAGATCGTCCGGTCGAGCGCAACGACCCCCGGCTGCCGGTCCAGCGCCTGGTGCAGCCGGAACTTGTTCGCGAGGAAATACAGTTGTGACTGGAAAGCCCAGCCCCGCATGTCGCGATAGAAATCCTTGAGATAGGGGTTTTCGTCGTTGGGCTCATAGAACGGCTTGACGTCGTAGGTCCGGGCGAGAAACTCGACCAGCGTCGACTTGCCGACACCCATGTTTCCTGCGATGGCGATGGAACGCTTCATGGCACCGCAGTGTAGCGCATCGGACGTGGCATCGATTTCCGGAATCCCCTAAGCTCTTCGGCCGTCCGGTAAGCAGGAACGATTGTGACCAAGCCGCCCGTACTCATCAGCGAAGCCGCGCTCGCAAAGCGCGTCCGGGAACTCGCGGACCAGATATCGGCCGATTATGCCGGCGAGGACGGTGTGGTCCTGGTCGGCGTACTGAAAGGCTCCTTCATCTTCCTGGCCGACCTGGCCCGTGCCATGAGCATTCCGAGGACCATCGAATTCATTGCCGTGTCGAGCTACGAATCGGGCAGCCGGTCGAGCGGTGCCGTCAGGCTGATCATGGACGTGCGCGCCAGCCTCGAGAACCGTCATGTCCTGATCGTCGAGGACATCGTCGACAGCGGCCACACGCTCAAGTACCTGCTCGGGGTCATGGAGTCACACGGCCCGGCGTCGATACGCACGTGCACGCTGCTGCACAAGGCAAGTTGTACCGAGGTCGACGTCAGGATCGACTACACGGGCTTCAGCATCGGTGACGAGTGGGTCGTGGGCTACGGCCTCGATTACGCGGAACGCGACCGGACGCTGCCGTATATCGGCACGATCGAACCGGACGATCGCGAGGGAGACCCTGACTAGGCGTTACCCGCGGCCTTCATCGCGTGGTCGGCACAGGCCTCGAACTCGACCTCGATCGTCGAGTGGCCGATACCGTACTCCCGGTCGAGCAGCGTCTTCACGCGACGGATGGTATCCGTCGGGTTACCGCAGTCCTCGTCGAGCTCGACGTGCATCGTCAGCATCAGGTCCTGCGGCGTCAGCCCCCAGACGTGGACATGGTGAATATCCCTGACCAGCGGCACGTCCGCGACGATACGCGTCCGCATCGAGTCGACGTCCAGCCATTCCGGCGCCCCCTCCAGCAGGACGTGCGCGCTGCGCCGCACGAGTACCCAGGCACTCTTCAGGATCAGGAAGCCGACCGCCACCGAGAGCAGCGGATCGACGATGACGAAGCCGGTATACAGTATGACGATCGATGCCACGATCGCGGCGATCGAACCGAGCAGGTCGCCGGCAACGTGGAGTGCGGCACCGCGGATGTTGAGGTTGTCGCGGTCACCCCCGTGCAGGACGACAAAGGCGATCACGTTCACGATCAGTCCGAGTACCGCCACCTTGAGCATCGTCCCGGCGAGAATTTCCGCTGGCGAGATAAAACGTCGCACGGCTTCCACGAAGATCCAGCCGACGACAAACAGGAGCGCAAGCCCGTTGACGAAAGCGGCCAGGATCTGGAAGCGCTGATAACCGTAACTCAGCGACGGGCTCGCGGGGCGCCGGCTCACGTGGAACGCCATCGCGGCCAGCGCCAGCGCCATCGTGTCGGTCAGCATGTGCCCGGCATCCGCAAGCAGCGCCAGTGAACCCGACAATATCCCGCCGACGACCTCCACGATCATGAAGCTCGCGGTCAGGACGAGCGCGATCATGACGCGCCCGAGGTTGTTGTGGTCGTGCGTGTGACCCAAGCCGTTTCCCCTTGCCCCAGCCGTCGATGAATCTAGCAAAGCGGCCCGCGGAACACACGCGCCGGCACGGCGGCGCTCCTCTGCCCGGGCGAACCGCCGGCAGCCCGTGACGGGTAAAAGCAGTGACCGTATCGTGGGTGCCGATGTGTGAACAGAAAGCGCCGGGGCCCGAATGAAAAAGGCGACCGCACTCGTCGAGTGGAGTCGCCTTGGATACCTGCGTCTGAACGCGGTATCTCCCCCCTGATGCCCCCGCCAAAACGTGCCTGAAGGTGCCTGGCCGGCGCTCCGCCTGCGGCGCTGTTGCTGTTGCAAAGCCGCGACGGCGGAACGAGACAAACGGTCGCAGAAATGCCCTGCAATGTCAATGTGCACCGCACAAAGCTTGGCCTTGTAGCCTTCCGTCATGCGCCTGCCGATCACTGCGCCGGACGGTGCAGCGTGTTGCTACTGCACAACAGTTCGCAGCGGCCATCATGCAGGGCCTGCAACCGCGTTGGCTGGCGGCGCAGCAACTGCTACCGTTCCGGCTGTTTCGCCAGCGGAGCTCGGTGACGCATGGAATACGGCTTTGTCGACAACGCCGGTACGCGCCTGCACTACGCGACCACAGGCGCCGGCCCGCTCGTCGTCATGATCCACGGTTTCCCGGACTTCTGGTACACCTGGCGCCACCAGATGGCAGGCCTCGGGGATCGCTATCGGGTCGTGGCCTACGACCAGCGCGGCTACAACCTGAGCGACAAGCCGGTCGACGAATCCGCCTACGCGATGCGCTGGCTGGTCGCCGACCTCGAGGCCGTGATCCGGCATTTCGGTGAGGACAGTGCCGTCGTCGTCGGTCACGACTGGGGCGGCTCGGTGGCCTGGAATACCGCTATCGGGCGTCCCGACCTGGTCGACAGGCTCGTCGTCCTCAACCTGCCGCACCCGCGAGGCTTCCTCGCCGCCATCCGCGGCAATCCCGAGGCGCTGGCCGGAACGGACTATGCCCGCCGCTTCCGGGACGGCAGCGCTGACGACCCGGATATCTACTTCGGCGGTCCGATGACGCCCGAACGGCTGGCGGGCTGGGTCACCGACGACGCTGCACGCCCGCGCTACATCGAAGCATTGGCTCGCTCCGACCCGCGCGCGATGCTCTGCTACTACAAGCAGAACTACCCGGACCTGTGGAGCGGGAACTTCAACCCGCAGAAGATGCCTCCTAACGTCCGCGTGCCGACGCTGATGTTTCACGGCCTGGCCGATGCGGCGCTGCACCCGGACGGCCTCAACAACACCTGGGACTGGATCGATGCGGCATTCACGCTGATGACGGTTCCGGCCGCGGGGCACTTCGTGCAGCAGGACGCCGCCGATTTCGTGACCCGCTACCTGCGGCTGTGGCTGGACGCGGCGCTCGCCGCGGATGCGGGCCCTGCGGTGCAGCCCTAGAGGACGCCGTGATGTTCCTCGGCGGCCAGTGCGAGTTCGGCCATGCGTCCACGCAGGCGAAACGCAAGCCGCTCCAGCCGGCGCAGTGTCTCCGTCGCGTCCTCCAGCACCTCGCGAGGATCCGGTGAACCGGCTGCCGGCGAATCCGGCAACGCGAAATCGAGCGTCACCTCGGGCCTGAACGGATCGCGCACGGCGGCACAGGTCTCCCGGATACGCTCCCGGATATTCAGGCTCCGCAAGACCTCGGCGTCGAGGCGTCTCCGCTGTTCCGGCTTGTTGCCGGCCTGGTCGCAGAAGCCGATCAGGAGATCCAGCCGCAGGCCACTGTTTTCGAGGTCGCGAGCCTCGACGCAGGTTGCGCTCACGGCCTCGTACGCCGCGCACAGCAGATCGACATCGTCGGCAGAGCCGGGGTCGAGACGCCGCGCCAGCTCGAGGCCGACGCCGAGTCGCTTGCCCAGCAGGTCCGCGACCGAACGCAGCTCCTCGGCCAGTGCAAGTTCGCTCTTGCGATGTTCGCTCAGGTATCCGCCCATCTCTTTCGGGTCGGTCGTAGCGAGCTTCAGGCGATAGGTGTCGGCCTCTACCGGCAGGCCGGCCTCCGCCCAGAATGCCGCCTGCTCGTAATAGCGCTGGTATTCGCGCTGCAGGTACAGCCGATCCCGGCGGCCCACGGCCTCGACCCTGACCGAGCGAAACTTTTCCTTGAGGTTGCCGAGACCGGCGACCAGCTTGCCGGTCGAGATCTTCTCGGTCAGCGCTCGCCCGGGCAACGGCAGGTGCATCGGCAGGTCGCTCAGTTCACCGAAATAGCGGTGGTTCGAATCTGTCGCCCGCCGCTGGCTCTCGGCTTCCGACTCGAAGGCCTCGAGCGGGAGCAGGTCGTCGGGAGCAACGTCGAGGTCGTGTGCCCGGTACCACTGCAGCGTCGCGAGCTTACTCAGCCTGTCGAGATCGCGCACCAGCCCGCTGGCGGGACCGTCGAAGTGGAGGACCGCCCCGGCTTCCGGTTCTGCCGTGCGGCGGGCGGATTGACGCCCCGGGGACGACGAAACGCGTCGGTCGGCATGCTCCTCGTTGCCAGCGTCGAGCAACCTCGCCCGCTCATTGGCGTCGAGCCGCTCGGCCCGCTCGGCAATCATTCGCGGCAGGTTGTCGACCATCCGGCCCGCATCGAGCGCGGACTCGAGGTCGCCGACGGCGGCCCGTCGCAGTGCCGCGATCAGCTCGAACGACTCTTTCGTCCGGGCGTACTGCTCGCCGCCGACGAGTGCCAGCGCGTAGCGCTCGGCATCGGCCTGCCCGTCCCGGGCACTCGGCGGCAGGAAACGCCCGGCCGTGTCGGCGAGACGCTCCAGCAAGAGCCTGCACAGCCGCGCGCCGCGCCCGGCCATCGAACCGGCAAACTTCAGGGCCCTCAGGTCGTACGCGCTCCAGCGTTCGCCGGCAAGGTCCCAGTTATCCCGGTCACGGAGCCTTCGCTCGAGCCAGTCGTCGGCCCGGCGACCGAGCAGGCGGGCTCGCCGGCACCGCGGATCGGCGAGATTACCGAACTCCGCCGCCAGTGCTCCGGCCAGGGACCTGACATCGCTGCTCCAGATCAGCGGCAGGCCGACCGTGAGCGTGTACTCACCGGCGAACGGGCCGTTGACCGATCGCGTCGTCACCCGGGCCCCGGTGTCGAAGAGGACGTCGTCGGGCATCGGCGCACCGACCGCCTCGGCAACTTCCTCGACGAACGCGAACAGGACCTGCTCGCGCGCCGGTTCGACCGTCACCGGCTGCGGTCCGGACGCCGTCCGGGCAATGAAGGGCTTGAAGAGCAGGAGCGTGAACAGCCCGCCGGCGCCGAGCAGCAGCAGGTAGATACCGACGCTGAGGTAGCCGGGATCGACCAGGCTGAAGAGCGCCTGCCGGCCGCCGAACAGCATCCAGAGGAAGCTGCGCAGCCCGACGAGTGCGACCAGCAGGTAGGTGAACGGGATCGCCAGCGACAGCGCCGCGGCCGACCAGCTTCGGAGGACCTCCTGCCGCGGTACCGCGGGCAGCTCGACCGGGCCTGTGAACGCGGCTTCGATATCCCGTATCGCGTAGGTGTCGTTGACGGCATGACCACCGGGGAAGCCGGTTGCATCGTCTGTTTCGTCGTCGTCATTGGCGGCCGTCCGCCGGGCTTGCCCGCCGCCCGCCGGTATCGTCTGCCCGCCCTCTTCTTCGACGAGCGAGAGGCCGTAGCCCACGGGCATGACTTCCTCGATGGTCACGTCCATACCCAGCCGGGCCAGGCGCGACTTCACGAGCTCCGCCTGTTCCTGTGTCAGGCCCTTCTTGATGACCGCCAGCGATTTGCCGAAGACGGCACAGGTCGACGCCTCGCCGAAACGCTCCTGGAAGGCGTTGCGGACGTTCTCGTGCGTGAAACCATCGACGAGGCGACCGTCGAAGACGACGCGAAATTCCATCTTGTCGGGAGCGACGTACATAAGCCCCGATTTTACGAAACGTCGCCGGCCCGGCGACGGGCACAGGTCTCATTTGGGGGGATTCGGAGTACCCGCCCGCCTCACGCCGCGGGATGCACCTCGTCGACCACGGTGTTGGCGAGACAGCCTGCCGGACCGAGTTCGACCTCGACGCGATCGCCCGCCTCGAGCCAGCGGGGTGGGCGCCGCGCGGCGCCGACCCCGCCGGGGGTCCCGGTCGCGATGACGTCACCCGGTTCCAGCCGCGTGAACGCGGAACAGTATTCGAGCAGCGCCGGGATGCCGAAGATGAGATCCCGGATCCGGCCGTGCTGCATCACCTCGCCGCTCACACGCGTCGTCAGCTCCAGGGTCTCGACGTCGCCGACTTCGTCGGGGGTCACCAGCGCCGGGCCGACGGCACCGCTGGCCGGGAAATTCTTGCCCGGCGTGAACTGCATGGTGTGTCGCTGCCAGTCGCGCACCGAGCCATCGAGAAACGGGACGAAGCCGGCAACATAGTCCATCGCGTCGGCCGCCTCGACGTAGCGCGCGGTCCTGCCGATAACGACGGCGAGTTCGCCTTCGAAATCGTACTGCGCCGACAGGCGTGGTCGCACGAGCGGCTCGCCGTGCCCGACGAGGCTGTCCGGGAAACGTACGAAAACGACGGGGTACGCCGGAATCTCGCGCCCCATCTCTTCGACATGGGGCCGGTAATTGACGCCGATGCAGAGTATCTTGCCGGGCACGGGGACCACCGGCAGAAAGCGCACGCCGTCGACGTCGATCGCGTCGTCGCCGAGCCGTCCGGGCAGCTCCTCGAGGCGCCCTGCCGCCAGCAGCGACGTGAGGTCGGGGCACTCCTCGCGCAATCCGGATGCCGCCTCGCGGAGCGTGGAACCGTCGAGTAGCCCGTAAGTCGCACGGCCGGCGACGATAAAGCTCGCAATCCGCATCGATTCCCCTTTCCGATTACAATAGCGGCGAGACCATCCACTCAGGATACGAACTTTGAACAGCCGATCAAACCTGTTTCTCGCCGCCGTTGCCCTCGTCGCCGGCACCACCGCGTCCGCCACGGACGTCTGGCACGACATCAACGGCTACACGTCGACGACGGACGGCCTGCTGCGCTTCAGCGTGCTCGTCGTCGGCGACGACGGCCGCGTCCTGGCGACCGGTGACGACGCGCTGCTCGAGAAGTACCCGGAGGCGACCCGGCACGACGGCGAGGGCCGCACGGTCCTCCCCGGGCTGACCGACGCACACGCCCACCTCTATAACCAGGGACTCCTCGAGAGCGAGGTGAACCTCGTGGGTGCCGAATCGCTCGACGAAGCGCTGGAGCGTATCCGCCGTTACGCCGAGGAGAACCCGCGCCGGGCGTGGATAACGGGCCGGGGCTGGAACCAGGTACTTTGGGAAGGCAAGGAATTCCCGACGGCTGCGGACATCGACCGCGTCGTCAGCGACCGACCGGTCGTACTCCGCCGCATCGACGGCCACGCCAGCTGGGTGAATTCCCGCGCCCTCGAGATCGCCGGCATCGACCGCGACACGGCGGACCCGGTCGGCGGCAAGATCACGCGCGACAAGAACGGCAAGGCGACGGGCATCCTGGTCGACATCGCGATGGACATCGTCGGCCGGCACGTACCGGAGCCCGACAAGAAGACCATTCGCGACGCCTATCGCAAGGCCAACGCGTCGCTCGTTGCACTCGGCCTGACGAGCATTCACGACGCCGGCGTCTCGCTCGAGGACGCCGAGGTCCTGATGTCGATGGCCGACGACGGCGAACTCGATCTGCGCGTCGCCGGGATGCTCGCCGGCGCGGGCGAGAACCTCGACGGCTTCGGTGAACCGCTCGTGGCCTACGGTAACGACCATCTCGACATCCGCATGGTGAAGATCTACGCGGACGGCGCGCTCGGCAGCCGCGGCGCCGCGATGCTCGAGCCGTATTCCGACGACCCCGAGAATCGCGGTCTCCCGTTCTGGACCCAGGAGGAGCTGGACGCCCAGGTCCGGAAGGCGAATACGCGCGGCTTCCAGGTCGGCGTGCATGCCATCGGCGACCTCGGCAACCGGATGGTCATCAACGCGTTCGAGGCGGCGCAGGACGGACAGTACTCGGATATCCGCAACCGCATCGAGCACACGCAGATCGTCGCGCTTGACGATATCCCGCGCATAGCCGAACTGGGCCTCATCGCATCGATGCAGCCGATCCACGCCACGAGCGACATGAACATGGCAGAGGACCGCGTCGGTCCCGAGCGCATCAAGGGCGGCTATGCGTGGCGGCGGATGCTCGACGCGGGCGTCGTGCTCGCCAGCGGTTCCGATTTCCCGGTCGAACTGCCCAACCCCTTCCTCGGCCTGTATGCCGCGGTGACGCGCCAGGACGGCCAGGGGATGCCCGAGGGTGGCTGGTACGGCGACCAGGCGTTGACGCGCGAGGAGGCACTGCACTCGTTTACGCTGGCTGCCGCCTACGCAGCGCACCAGGAGGAGCGCCTCGGCTCGCTCGAGCCCGGTAAATGGGCCGACTTCATCGTGATCGACCGCGACTTCTTCGAGGTGCCCGCCGCCGAGATCGACGACATCCGGGTGCTCGAAACCCGGGTCGCGGGCAGGCAGGTCTACCCGCGGAGCCAGTAACGTGATCGTCGAACAGGTCTGGACCGGTAACGCCTACCGGAACTTCAACTACCTCGTCGCCTGCGCGGAAACCGGCGAGGCGCTGGCGATCGACCCGCTCGCCTTCCAGCAGTGTCTCGACGTCGCCGCCGACAGAGGCTACCGGATCACGCAGGTCCTCAACACCCACGAACACGGCGATCATACCGGGGGCAACAAGGGCATCGTCGACGCCACCGGCGCGACGCTGATCGCGCATCGCAATGCCGGTGGACGTATCGCCAACGTCGACCGGGGCGTGGGTGCCGGCGACGTCATCCGGGTCGGGAAGACGGTCGAGCTGGAGTGCCTGGATACGCCGGGCCACACGATGAGCCACATCTGCCTGCTCTCGCACACCGAGACGCCGGCGCTGTTCAGCGGCGACACGCTGTTCAATGCCGGGGCCGGCAACTGTCACAACGGCGGCCATCCGGAAGAGCTGTACACGACGTTCGAGGAACAGCTCGCGACCTTGTCCGGAGCGACGCGGATCTATCCCGGTCACGACTACCTCCTGAACAACCTCGGCTTCACCCTCGACCGCGAGCCCGGCAACGCAAAGGCGCGCGCGATGGCGGAACGGCTTCGGGAGCAGGATCCGGCCGATGCTTACGTTACGACGCTCGACGAGGAAAAGGAGATCAACACGTTCTTCCGCCTCGACAGCCCGGCAGTGATCGAAAAGCTGGCCGCCGAATTCCCGGAAGAGATCGGCGACGCGCCGGACCCGCGTACCGTCTTCCTGAAACTCCGCGAGCTACGGAACGACTGGTAGGCGCAGTTTCGACCACAGCCCGACGAGGGCACGATAGGTCGCGACGTAGTCGCCGAGGCGCCCCGCCGGCGGCTCGGACCCGTCCAGGTAGGCGTCGAGCAACAGCGCCCGCCGCCGGGCATCGAGCCTCGCCTCGGTCACGAGGGCCGCAAGGTCGAACCAGGGCGAGTTGTCCCCGGCATACTCGAAGTCGATGAACCGGATGCGCGAGTCCGCGAGTACCAGGTTGGCCGGCACCGGGTCGTTGTGAGAAAACACGCGCGGCCCCGTCGTATCGGCCGCCACGAGCCGCTGCCAGTGCCGGCGCGCCGGCGCGTCGAAACGCCCGGCTGCCTCGAGTTCGGCACGGTAGTGCGACGCCCAGGCCTCGAGGTCGAAGTCGAACCCGGCCGGCGGTAAAGCGTGCAGGCGCCTGAGCGCCCGCCCGGCCCCGGCAACGACCGCCTCGTCCCGGAACATGCCGGCCGACAGCGACTCGCCCTCGAGCCAGGCGGTCAGGATACCCTCGCCGGAATGCCACAGGACGGGCGCGGCAAGGCCGGCGCCGGCCGCCTGCGCCTGGGCGGCCGCTTCCCTTGCCCGGCTGTTCGCGGGTGCCGAACGCGCTTCGCGATCGATCTTCAGGACGGCGGCACGATCACCGGCGTCGAGCTTCCAGGCCGTATGACTCAGGCCGCCGTCGAGGCGAGATACGCTCGCCGCCTCCCATCCCGGCAGCGTAGCCAGCCATTCGCCGGGACCAGGGTTCACGCCGCTTCCCGCTGCAGGCTCGAGCGCCAGGCGGCGTAGCCGAAGGGAATCATGCCGAGGTAGAGCACGAACAGCAGCGCCGTCAGCTCGAGGCCGCGGGACCAGTAGATCACGACCGAGACCGCATCGATGACGAGCCAGTACCACCAGTTCTCGAGGACCTTGCGGGCCACGAGCCAGGTCGTCCAGATCGCACCCCAGGTCGTCAGCGAATCCACGTAGGGATAGGCGGCGTCGGTCCAGGCGGCGAGCGCCCAGCCGTTCAGCAGGGCGCCGGCCGTGAGCAGCGCGATCGCGACGAGGTGGAAGCGCCAGCCCGCACTCGTCACCGGCAGGTCATTGTCACCGCCGTGCCGCCACGAGAAGAAACCGTACACGGCCATGCCGAAATAGAAGCCGTTGAGCACCGATTCCATGTACAGCCGGGCCTCGAGAAACAGCACGACATAGATAGCGGTGCTGACGAGCGCGAACAGCCAGCAACTGATGTGCTGCCGGATCGCAAGCAGCAGGTAAAGGATCGCCGCCGCGACGGCCACGATCTCGAGCGGCGACCATGCCGACGCCTGTTCGGCGAGTTTGGCGACTACGTCGTGCAACGCGCGCTACAGGGGATTGTTGAGTATCCGGATCGCGAACACGGCCTTGGGCACCGCGTCGAAGGTCGCGCCTATCTCGGCTTTCAGCGCGTCCATGACGACGTCGAACTCACCGCGCAGCTGCGTGCTCAACGGGTTCGTGACGACCTCGATGTCGGCGTGATTGTTGAGACGCGAGATCACATCCCTGATCGGGGGAAGGAAATCCGCGTCCAGGGGGTAAAGGCTGATGTCGACGGCGACCTGCATGTCAGAACTCCCATTCGAAGGTGATGCCGGCCTGGCGCGCATCGCCGAGCCGCGTATAGACCGCCGGCGCAAAGTCCGGCGGCTCGTTACCGAAAAAGAAACCGCGGACCGCGTAACGCTCGTCGCTCAGGTTGCGCACCCAGACTGCGAGCGTCCACTGCTCGGCAACGTAGCCGGCCCGTGCGTTGTAGAGCTCGTAGGCGGCCGACTTCCGATCATGGCTCACGTCGAAGTAAAAAGCGTCCTTGGCCGACGCATCGAGCTGCACGAAAAACCCGCCCGGATGCGTATAGCGGCCGCCGATCGCCGCCGTATAGCGCGGCGCATGCGCCTGGTCACGGCCATCGAGATTCGCGCCCGCCGTCTCGAACTCGGCGAATCGCGCGCGCAGGAGCCCCAGGTTGGCGTACAGGTCGACCCCGTCGACCGGCACCCAGTTCAGCTCTGCCTCGAGCCCGGCGCTGTCTCCCCGCGCGGCGTTATCGGTGAAGAAGACGAAGGTGGTCGGATCGCCCGGGTCGAGCTGCACCGACGTGCGGACCTGCTGGTCGTCCCGGCGGCTCAGAAAGACCGACAGATCGAGGCCGAGTCGACTCCCGAACCATCGTGAGCGAATACCCGCCTCGAGATTCCACAGGCCCTCCTGGTCGAACTCACGGCGCCCTTCGGGCACCAGGCCCAGGTTGAAGCCACCGGCCTTGTAACCGCGCGAGAGCCCGACGAATCCCGACAGGTCGGCGGAGAAGACGTGCGTCACCGTAAGCTCACCGCCGAGCATGGTTTCGGACGGTCCGGCCGAGAGGCCGCCGGTATCGGCGTAGTCCGTGTCGCGCCGCTCGACACGCAGGCCGACGCCGAGCGTCGTCGCCGCGGCCAGCGGTATGTCCAGCTGGCCGAAGAGCGCCACGTTGCTTGCCTCGTAGTCGCTGTCGAGACGATCGTCGAGCGTCGCGCTGAAGCCGAAGACGGGATCGACATACTCGCCGCGATTGACGCTGGCCAGGGTCTCATCGAGGCGCTGCGCGTACAGGCCGAGCAGCCAGTCGGCCGCGCCGAGCCTGCCGCCCTCCGTCGACGCGAGACGAAACTCCTGCGTCAGCGTCGTCCGCTGCCGCTCGCTCGACGAGACGTAATCGTAGGTGAAAGGCGCCCAGGACGCAGGGTTGCCCCAGTCCGCATCGAAACCGAAATCGATGTCGGAATCCGCGTAGGCGGTGATCGAGGTGAACGTCGCGGCGGCAAGCGCCGACGTCTCGACGCGGATCGACGTTCCGAAGCTCTCCTGGGCATCCCTGCCGGGATTGTCCGAGAGCATCGTGTAGGAGTTGTCCAGCGCGAACGCGTCGTAGCCGTTCGCCACGTCCGTATAGAGCATCGCAATCTCGATGTCCCACAGGTCGGACGCTTCGATATGAAACCTGCCGCGCAGCGTCGTCTCGTCCCGGCCGTTGGTATCGTCGCGACCCAGCCAGGGATTGTCGCGGAAGCCATTGCTTTCGTGTCGATGGGCGCTCAGTCGAAAGCCCATGCGCTCGCCGAGGGGACCACCGAAAGCGATCCCCGCGCTCCGCGCATCGTCCTCCCCGGCCATCACCCTCAGGCGACCGCCGAATTCGTCGTCCGGCGCCCGGCTCTGCATGTAGATCAGTCCGCCGATCGCGTTGGCGCCGTAGCGCGTCCCCTGCGGCCCGCGCAGGACCTCGATGCGCTCGAGGTCCCACAGCGTTGCGATCGAGCCGATGCCGCTGAAATCGATATCGTCGATGAGCACACCCACCGACGGGTTCGGCGCGCCCTGGTACTGCTCGAGTTCGCCGACGCCGCGGATCTGGAAATACCGGGCACGGTGACCGTCGCCGGACCAGTTCAGGTTTGGCACGACGTAGGTGAGCTCTTCGAAGTGCTGTATCGCCCGGCTGTCGATGAACGCGCTGTCGAGCACGGTCAGGCTGACGGGCACGTCCGCGATGTTCCGTTCCCGCAGCGAGGCGGTGACGACAATCTCTTCGAGGACGTCGGCGGCGGGCGCCGCCGAGGCAATGAGTACGGTGAACGCAACGATTAGCCGCAGGCTGTCAGTCATGGATCCCTTCCTACGCCGGCATTACCCGGATCAGGTTCGAGGGTTCCCGGCTCAGGCGCGAACTGTCGCGCCGCCGGATCTCAGGTCGGTTGACCACCCCTGTGGAGCGTGAAGTATAGCCTGCCCGGGACGAACCTGCAGACAGGGGTTGGCGCCGCCTTCGATCGGCGACCGGTGCCGCCGTCGGGCGGCGCGGTCCGCGCGGGCTAGTCCGTATCCCGGTCGAGGCGCGCAATCAGGCTGGAGGTGTCCCAGCGATTACCGCCCATTGCCTGCACCTCGGCGTAGTAGCCGTCGACGAGCTTCGTCATGTCGAGTTCGATGCCGAGACGCTCCGCTTCCTCGAGCGCGATCGCAAGGTCCTTGCGCATCCAGTCAACAGCGAAGCCGAACTCGAACTCGCCCGCGACCATGGTCTGCCAGCGGTTGTCCATC
>JAZBNZ010000128.1:0-7881 GCA_036350895.1 Woeseiaceae bacterium | reverse complement strand
CTGGGGCAGGTCCGAGCCGCCGAGGAGACGGTGGGCTTCCGCGAGGAGGTCGGCGGCGTGGCGGTCGAGTCCGGGGAGGACGTCCGGGTTGCCGGACTCCGCATACGCGGGGACCTCGTCGCGCACCGCCACCGCCAGCGCGTTTGCCACCGCGGGCAGCGAGCGGGACAACGGGGCCGCGGCGGCGGGCCTGAATCCTGCCGCGTTCAACGCCCTGAGCGAATCAGTCAGTGCCCCCATAATTGTGAATAGTACACAATAAAAGCTCTCGAAAATCGGCAAGGATGCCGATTGAAGCTATCGATATTGTGCTTATTCTCTAGCCATGGGGGCAATGGGCCCTGCTGGAGAGGAGACTGGAATATGCCGAAGTACCTGTTCGTTTATCACGGTGGCGAGGATCCCAAGACCGAGGCCGAGTACCAGGCGGTCATGGACGACTGGGGTAACTGGCTCGGCAGCATGGGCGCGGCGGTCGTCGACGGCGGCAACCCGGTGGGCAAGTCTCACACCGTTCATCCGGATGGCACCGTCACTGACGACGGCGGCCCGAACCCGGCATCCGGTTACGGGCTGTTCGAGGCGGACGACGACGCCGACGCGATCGCCAAGGCGAAACGCTGCCCGATACTGAAGGCGGGCGGATCGGTCGAGCTCGCCGAGGCGATCGACATGTAACGGCACCGGCCGCGGCGTCGAGGGCCGCGGCCGGCTAGCCGCCGGGGGCGTCCCCGGTCGCCAGCGGTGCCTTTTTCGTGAGGCTGTCGAGCAGCTTCGGCAGCAGCGGGTTCGGGAAGCGCCGTTTCATCGTGATCGCGTAGAACGTCTCGGTCAGGCCTTCGAGCCGGGCGAATTCCCTGAGTTGCCCCGAGGCAAGCTCGTCGCGGACGACGATAGGCGGGATGACGGCGAGTCCCATGTCGCCGCGGACGAGCACCCGGATCAGCGCCATGTCGTCGATCTCCGCGCGCAGCGTCGGGCGCACGTCCAGCCGGTCGCAAAGCGCGTCGAAGCTGATGCGAATCGAGTTCTCCATCGTCGGCACGATGATCGGTTGCTCGGCGAGCAGCGACTCGATGCTCGTGTCGCCGTCGATGCGCTCCGGGTGGCCGATCAGGCTCACGGGCTGTTCGGCGAGCGCGTTTACCAGCCATTCGCGGCCGGAGTCGCGCGTGGGCGCCACGTTGGTGAGCACGACGTCGGAGTCGTGATTTTCCAGGTCGTGCAACAGCTTCTCGAGGTCGCCCGAGCGGACGACCACCAGCACGTTGGGCTCGGCGAACAGCGGCTCGAGATAGGCCGACTGGAAGTTCCTCGACAGCGTCGCGAGTGCCCCGACCCGAAGCACCTGGCGCGATCCCGGGCCGGTCTCGCGCAGCGTGCTGACCAGCTCGTCGCCGACCTCGAAGATCGCGTCGGCATGGTCGAGCGCGATGCGGCCCGCCTCGGTCAGCACCAGTCGCTTGCCCTGCCGCTCGAACAGGTCGTGCCCCAGCCACTCCTCGAGTTTCCGAATCTGCACCGACAGGGCGGACTGCGACACGAACAGCTGTTCGGCCGCACGGGTCAGGTTGCCGCTGTGCGCAACCGCCTGAAAGTAGCGTAAATGCTTGTAATTTAAAGACATAAGCCATTCATTCTGTTTTAGTAAACAAAAGTATCCCTTAATTGAATTTAATCTATTAACGACCTCCGCGTAAATTCCCGCTCGCCAACCTTTACCGGAGTTCTGACGTCAACGCCTCGATCCTCGCATTCCTGCCAGGGCTCGCCTGTCTCGTGCTGACCACCGCCGCCGTGCTCGCCTACCGCGGGGATGCGCGCCGGGCGGTGTTCGTGACACGTGTCGCCAGCGTGGTCGCCCTGGCGGCCGCGACCGCGGCCGCGGTCGCACTGGCGATTTACGGTCCGGTAACGAGCCCGCTCGCCGGTATCGGCGGGCTCGGTTTCGCCTTCCGGATCGATCCGCTGAGCGTCTTCCTCTTCCTGCTGATCGCCTTCGTCGGCCACCTGATCGTCGAGTACAGCCGCAACTACCTCGCCGGCAATGAGCGGCAGGCTGCCTTCTTCGGTCATCTGGCACTGACCGTTGCGGCAGCCCTCCTGATGACGAGTTCAGGCAACCTCTTCCAGCTCGTGGCCGGATGGGTGGCGATGAGCCTGGCGCTGCACCTGTTGCTGGTGTTCTGCGGCGACCGGCCCCGCGCCCGCGTGGCCGCGAAGAAGAAATTCATCGTGGCACGAATCGGCGACGTGAGCCTCGCGGTTGCCGCCTTCCTGCTTTGGAAAACGTTCGGCACGGGCGACATCGCGACGATTCTTGCGGATGCCCGCGC
Source organism: Woeseiaceae bacterium (assembly GCA_036350895.1). Lineage (GTDB taxonomy): Bacteria > Pseudomonadota > Gammaproteobacteria > Steroidobacterales > Woeseiaceae > UBA1847. Next base: position 5,545 of record JAZBNZ010000128.1, on the reverse strand, counting down.
AGCATCCGCCGCGGGCGTCGGTCCGTCCGTCGGCATCGCGACGCTCCTCATCGCATTCGCGGCGATCCTGAAGTCGGCGCAGTTCCCGGCGCACGGCTGGATCATCGAGGTGATGGAGACGCCGACGCCGGTGTCGGCGCTCCTGCATGCGGGCATCGTCAACGCGGGCGGCTTTCTCGTCTTCCGTTTCGCAGACGTCATGGTGCTGAGCTCCGCCTCGATGCAGATGCTTGCCGTCGTCGGCGGCTTTACGGCCCTGTTCGGCTCGCTGGTCATGACGACGCAAAGCAGCATCAAGGTATCGCTCGCGTATTCCACCGTCGCGCAGATGGGGTTCATGTTGATGCAGTGCGGCTTCGGGGCCTTCTCGTCCGCCGCCCTGCACCTCGTCGCGCATTCGCTGTACAAGGCGCACAGCTTCCTGGCCTCCGGCACGGCGGTCGATGACGTCAGCACGTTTGCCGCCGTCGCGGATGCGCCGCGTGTCGGCATGGCCGGGCTGCTTGCGAGCCTCGTTATCGCGCTCGCCATTTTCACGGGCGTCGGCACGCTGTTCGACCACGACATCACCGCTACGCTCGCCGTGCAGACGCTCGGCGCTATCTACATCATGGGGCTCCTTGTTTTTCTCGGGAAGGGCGCGGGCTCCGGCGCACTGCTGCTCAGGGTCGTCCCGGTCGCCGCCGTCGCCGCGGGCCTGTATTTCGCCCTGCAGGTGGGCGCCGCCCGTTTCTTCGGCGCCCAGGTGCCGCCCATCCCCGCGCCGGGCGTGGCCGACCAGGCGATCGCCGGCGTCGTCGTCGCCGGTTTTGCGGCCCTCACCCTGCTGCAACTCGTGCCCGCCCCGGACCGTTCGCGCTGGTTCCGCGCGGCCTGGGTCCATGTCAACAACGGTTTGTATGCCAACGCTGTTTTCAGCCGACTCACAGGAGCGTTTCGTCGTGACATTGCACGCTGACAAAGATCACTCCTCTTCGAACACGATCGTCGGTATCGCCCGGCCCGGATCGGCCGCGGGCAGCCCGCCGCCGGCGCCGAGCCGGGCCGATGTCGCCGACGCGGTCACCGCGGCCGTGAGCACGATCGCGCCCCTGTGGCCGCTCAAGACTTTCGTCGCGGTGAACCCGTTCCTCGGCATCTCCAGCGTCCCCTATGCCGACGCCGACAACACGGTCGACCGCATCTGGGGTGCGCGCCTCGTCATGCCGCGCCCGTTCTATGCCCGGGCGATCCGGGATCGTTATGTACGGCCCCGCCACGTCGAAGAGGCGCTGACCGAGTTCGATCACGGCGTCATCAGCGGCTACACGGCGGACTCGATCCGTATCCTCGCATTCACCGAGGAGCCGGAGTCGCAACCGACGCCGACGCTGGCCGACGTGCTGGCGGAAGCCAGCGGCTACGACTGGCCCGGCTTCGTCATCGACCGGGTCTCCTTCTGGTCGGCGAGCTACTACGACGAAGGCCAGGCGAGCCTGCGTTCCCCGTGGCGCAACGAGCCGCCGTTCCAGGCCTGGCGCAGCGAAGCCGAACTCGATCGCACCCAGGAGCTGATCGGCATCAATGGCTTCCGGGCCATCGTCAGGGCGCTGCCCGACGACCCGGACGAGCTGCTCTACTACGCCGCGGAACGCCTGCGTCTCAGCCGCGACGTCTTCGAGATCTACCTGCGCCGGATGCTCGCGACCATCGCCGGCTGGGCGGGTCATGCCCGCTATCGTGGCTGGCAGAAGGAACTCGCCGGCGGTTCCGACGATCGCGTGAAAGCGCTGCTCGCCGTGCGCGTGGCCTGGGATCTTGCCCTGCTCGAGGCTTTCGGCGGCGAGTTCCCGAATCTCGACGAGGAACTGCGGCAGCGGCTCGCGACACCGATGCACCCCGACATTGCCCGGGCACACCTCGTTAATCTCGTGCTGCACACTGCCTACGAGATTGCCGGTCGCGAGTCGATGCTCGAGTGCATCCGCGCGGCGGCGACCGACAAAAGCGAACCGGCAGAAACCGTGGCAACGCTTCGGCCGAGCGCGCAGGCCGTCTTCTGCATCGACGTGCGTTCGGAACGTTATCGGCGCGCCCTGGAATCGGTCAGCGACGGTATCGAGACCCTCGGTTTCGCCGGTTTCTTCGGATTCGCGATCGAGGTAGCGCCGATCGACCGCGCGAGCGGCGGCGCCCAGTGCCCCGTGCTGCTGACGCCGCAGTACCTGGTCCGCGAAACCGCGCCCGGCGCGAGCGAGGCCGAGGTCGCACGCCTCCGAAAAGCCACCTGGCTCGAGCGGCAGTTCGCTGCGGTTCGCAAGCAGTTCAGTGCTGCGGCGATCGCGTCGTTCGCCTTTGTCGAGTCACTGGGTCTCGCGTTCGCCTGGAAGCTCGTTGCCGATACGTTCCGGCTCGGACTGCCCGGCAGCGACAAGCGGCTGACGCCGTCCGTCGCGCCGTCGGATGTCGGAGGTCGTGCGGCGGGTATCCCGCTGGCCGAGCGCGTCGAGCTGGCGCGGGGCGCCCTGAAGGGTATGTCCCTGACCGAAGACTTCGCGCCCGTCGTATTGTTAATCGGCCATGGGGCGACCACCGCCAACAACCCGTACGCGTCCCGCTACAACTGCGGTGCCTGCGGCGGGCACACGGGCGAGGCCAACTCCATTGTCGCCGCGGCCGTCCTGAACGACCCCGTGGTCCGCGGCGAACTGCGTGCCGGGGGTATCGATATCCCGGTCGATACGGTGTTCGTGCCCGGCTTGCACGACACGACGACCGACGAGGTGCGGCTCCTGTTCCCCGAAGGCGTCCCGGAAGGTCATTCGACCCGGATTCAACAGCTGGAAGAGGCCCTCGACCAGGCGGGCCGCATCACACGCCGGGAACGGGTCGCCACCTTCGGGCCGGAGGACGCCAGCGCCGATCCTGAAAAGGTCGTCGCCCGGCGCAGCACGGACTGGTCGGAGATTCGTCCCGAATGGGGTCTCGCCGGCTGCATGGCATTCATTGCCGCGCCGCGTGAACGGACTGCCGGCATCGATCTCGGCGGCCGCGCGTTCCTGCACTCCTACGATTACCGGCAGGACGAGGATAACGCCGTCCTCGAACTGATCATGACGGCGCCGCTGATGGTGGCAAGCTGGATCAGCCTGCAGTACTACGCTTCGACGGTCGACAACGACGTCTTCGGCAGCGGCGACAAGACCCTGCACAACGTCGTCGGCGGTCACGGCGTGCTCGAGGGCAACGGTGGCGACCTGCGCGTCGGCCTGCCGATGCAGACCCTGCACGACGGCAGGCGCCATGTCCACGAGCCGCTCAGGCTCAACGCGCTGCTCGAGGCGCCGACCGAGGCGATCGAGCGCGTGCTCGACGCGCACCCGCATGTTCGCGAGCTCGTCGACAACGGCTGGATCCACCTGTTTGCGCTCGAGGCAAAGGGCACGGTCATTCGCCGCTATCGTCCCGGCGAGGGCTGGGTCGAGCAGTCGCCCGCGGCCGCCGCCGAAGAAGCCGCCGGTCGCCGCTGGATGGTGCGCCGGGCTTGAGCGAAAGACCGTCGCAAGCAGAGGTCGGTCTCGCGCCGGCCCGCCCCGGATTCTATGCCGGGCAGGTCGCGACGCTTGCGACCATGCACGGCAAGGAAGCCGCCGTGGCGCCGCCGTTCTGCGAACTGCTCGACGTTGCCGTGCGCGTTCCGGACGGCATCAATACCGATGCACTGGGCACCTTTACCGGGGAGATCCAGCGCCCGGGCGACATGCTCGAGACCGCGCGCCTCAAGGCGAAGGCCGGCATCGAACTCACCGGCGCCGCGCTCGCGCTGGCGAGCGAGGGCGCCTACGGCCCGCACCCCTGGCTGCCCTCGCTGGCGACGGGAGTCGAGCTTTTGCTGTGGGTCGATACCGCGATCGGCATCGAGGTCTGCGAACAGGTGCCCGTCCGGCAGACGGCGTACGGGACGCTGACCATTCGCCCCGGCGATTCGCTGGATGCCTTCCTCGAGCGGGTCGACTTCCCCCGGCATGCGCTGGCCGTGATGCCGGGCACCCCGGCGCCCGGCACGACGCTGCTGCCCGCCAAGGGGCTGCGCGAACGGGCCGCGCTCGAGCGCGCGATCCGGACGGCAGCCGCCGGGTCGGAGGACGGGCAGGCGGTCGTCCAGACGGACATGCGCGCCCACGTCAACCCGACGCGAATGGAAAGCATCGCGGCGCTGGCGCGCCGGCTGGCGACGCGGCTCATTTCGCACTGCGAGGTGTGTGACGCGCCGGGTTTCGGTATCGTCGGCCAGCAGAGCGGGTTGCCCTGCGCGGTCTGCGATACACCGACCGCGCTCGCGAAGGCCGATATCCATGGCTGCGCGCGCTGTGATCACCGAACAACGCTACCGCGGGCGCGGGGGGACAGGCAGGGAACCGCTGACCCGCGCTACTGCGATAACTGTAATCCCTGATACTCCTGCAAGGTCCCAGTCATGCCCACACGTCGAATCGTCGCCAAGGAACTCGGCGCCTTCCTGAAGGTGTTGTCCAACCCGGATCGCATCCTCATCGTTCATGCTCTCGCCGTGACGGGTGCCAGCAGCGTCAACGCCCTGGCGGAACGCCTGAACCTGCCGCCTGCGCGGGTCTCCCAGCACCTGTCACTGCTGCGTGCATTCCGGATCGTGACCGAGAGCAGCGAGGGACAGCAGCGCATTTACACGCTCGTCGTCGACCACCTGCCGGAGTGGTTGCTCGAAGGTGTGGATTTCGTCGCGGACCGGCTCGGCGAGGTGTCCACCGAGCAGGCGGAGGAAGCGAAGCGACTGTGGGTCGAAGGATCTGAACTGCCGACCGGCAGCCGCTAATTCGCCTAGCCGTCGTTTCGGCTGACCAGCCGCAGGTGGCTGCCGGTTGCCTGCGGCTTCTGCCGGTCAGTGCCCGGCTGGCGAAGCTGCAACGCACGAGGCTGCTCCCCGAGACGACTCGCGACGACGTCGGCAAATTCGGCTGCGTCGAGCTGGCGCGAATACGGTGACAGCACGCTGAACTCCGCGGTGTGACAGCCATGCTCGAGTGTGCGCGCCCAGCCGTTGACGATGCGGCCGGCGGGCTGGGTGCGACCCAGCCAGACGAGGAGGTCGGCGGCCGCGAGGATGAGGGTGGAGGGCCGGACGGCCGGCATGTCGCCGTCACCGCAGGAGGCCGCCTCGGCGGTGACGCCCGCGGCCGAGAACCGCGTGACCGTGGCCAGGGTGGCCGCGCCGGACAGAACGCTGGCGACTTCGCTGACGATCGTCGCGAACTCGGGTGGCGCGACGACGACTTCCGCCTCGTTCCGACCTGCCGCGAAGCGGCCAATCAGCCTGGCGATCGGCATGACGACGAAGTCGAGTTCGGGATAGCGGGCTTGCAAGGCGTCGACGTCGACCTCGTCGCCGGCGACCACGTGTATCCGGCGGCGCTCGAAGCGCGTCGCGTAGGCCGCCGCCGCACGGATCGCGTCCGGGTCGACGGAGTCACCGTGCTCGGTCGTGACGACCGCGAGGTCGAGGCCGCCGAGCTTTGAACGGACGATCGGG
>JAZBNZ010000127.1:0-12725 GCA_036350895.1 Woeseiaceae bacterium | reverse complement strand
TACCTCGGCCAGGACGAGGACCTGGGCTCGATCGAGAAGGGCAAGTACGCCGACTTCTTTCTCGTGCCCGGCGATCCGACGAAGAGCCTGAAGGAACTGCGCCGGATCCGGATGGTGGTCTCCGACGGGGTCGTCTACTTCCCGAGCGAGATCTACCCGGCCTTCGGCATCCGGCCGTTCGCCGGGGCGCCGGCCGTCAACGTCCCCGCGGAGTAAGGCGGGCCGGGCAGATGAGCCACCTCGACCGGGAGCGCCTCACGATCAGCAAGATGGTCGGCATCTATTGCAGGGGCCATCACGGCACCGAGGCGCTTTGCGCCGACTGTGCGAAGTTCATGGACTATGCCGAGGTCCGCCTCGACAAGTGCCCCTTCGGCGAGGCCAAGCCCACCTGTTCGAACTGCCCTGTACATTGCTACAAGCCGGACTACCGCGCACAGGCCAAGGCCATCATGCGCTACGCCGGTCCCCGCATGCTGCTGCGGCACCCCGTGCTGACAATCGCGCACTACATCGACGGCCTGCGCCAGGCGCGGCACCCTCGTGAAATGAAGCGCGAAGAGCGGCTCCGCAAGCGGCACTGACCCTTGTCATCGCTCGCCGGCCATCGGCGTCGGGAGCGTTTCGTTCGGCGCAGTCTGACCCGGATATTCCACGATTGTCATGATCCCGGGGCCGTTCTACTTTACTGAGGCGGGGCCGTTTTTTCGGCGTCGCGAGCAAAGCAAGAGGGGTAATCGCCATGTCCAGGTACATCAAAGAAAGCATCTCCAAGGAAGCCTTTGCGGACGAAGCTGCCAGGGACGCGCTGACAGAAGCCCCCGCGAAAAAAGTCGAGCTCCGCCATGGGGCCTGGTTGCACGAGGCCAGTTCGTCGATCAAGTCGCGGCGCTTCAGCAGCCCGCTGTTCGCGCTGGTGCTCGTGTTTGCCGTCCTGTTCGTGGCATCGATCTTCCTGTTCGAATCCATCGAGGTCGTGACGCCGCAGCTGCAGGGCATGAAGCTCGTTGTGTCCAGCCTGTTCGCCGTCAGCCTCGGTTTCATCCTGTCCGTCTGGTGGAATGCCACGGCGCGCTTCGATGCCCGGATCCGGGAAGCGGAGCGGATCGACAAGGAGTATCGAGAGCTGCTGATCAGTTTCTCGGACAGCCTGTTCGACATCATCAATGCGCTCAATACCCTGGCCGCCAAGCCGCCGAAAAGCTTCGTCGTCGCCAGCGAATTCCTGCTCGGCGAATACGTGCACCTGCTGCAGAGCCAGCTCCAGCGCTACGGTGACTACATTGCCGGACTCGGTTTCGACGCGACGGCGTTCCTCGACGAAAAGATCCAGATCTTCGAAGGCATTCGCGAACGTGCGAGTATCTCGATCGAAGGCATGCCGAAGGAAATGGAGAACCTGTTCGTCGCGAGCCTCGAGCTGGAACCGGGCGCCTATGCCGATACGCGGGCGAGCCACCAGGTCGAACTTCGGCAGAAGCTGAAGGAACTCGACGGAAAAACGCCGTCACCGCCGCTCAAGAAGGCGTCCTGAGTTTCGGGTTCGGGCGTTGAACGGAGGCGGGCACCGGCAACCGGTGTCCGCGCTTCGGGAGCTTGGGCGAAAACAGATTGCCTAGCGCGCTGCAGGGGCCAGCGTTATCTTGCCCTCGTCCCGGACGCGGATGGCCGGGATAAACGTGCCGACGTCGAGTTTCGCTTCCACCGTGTAACCGACGGTGTCGCGCGGGCTGCGCAGCAGGTCCCCGAAGAACTGGATGCCGGCCAGCATGTCGGGCGCGGCGGTCAGCGTCACGTCGCCACTGCCGTAGCCTTCGATCACGGGCAACTGGTTGGCGACGCCCTTGATCAGTTCCTTGCCCTCGAGGCTGACCGTGTAGGCGAGTCCCTGGAGCTTCAGCGCTTCGCGGTTCGGGTTCGTCACCCTGAGGCCGATCTCGAACTCGGGCGTGATGCCGGTCGACGGCAGCATGCGGAAGGACGTGAACGCGACCGTCGGCGTTTCGAAACCGGGCCGCATGCCGGTGCAACCGGGCAGGGCGGTCAGCGTGATGAACAAGGCGATCGTAGCGGCGCGCAGGGGAACGAGGGTCGAGCGCATGGTCTGGATTCCGTGAAGGAGGATGCCACTAGTGTAGCGCCCGGGGCGCGGTCTTGTCCGGGATCTCGCCGGCTATTTCTGCGCGCCTCTGTAGAGTACCCGCACCCGGTCGGCGGCCGCCGAGGGTGCGTCGCGGACGATTGCGTAGGCCTGCTCCAGCAAAGCGCGGGCGTCGGCTGATGGGCCCCGCAGGAGCAGGCAGTTCGCGAGCGCCGCCTTCGCCAGCGCGACATCGGGGTGACTCGGCGGCAGCCGCGCCGAGCGGATCTCCAGGCCGCGCCGGATCGGCGCGCCACAGTCTGCCTCCCTCTGCTGCAGGGTCCGGAGGTCGCCGACGCTGACGAGATTGTCGGCGAGCCGAAGGTGATCGTCCGGCAGAGCGTCTTCGTGCGTGCGCAGCGCACTGAGCAGCAGCACCTCGGCCCGGTCCAGGTCGCCGGCCCACAGATAGTCCTGCCCCAGCGCGAGTTCCACCTTCGCGGAGTCCGGTTTCCCGGGGCCGACAACCGCGGTCCAGATGTCCAGCGCCCGCCGGTGGACGGGTATCGCCTCGCCGTACCGGCCCGCGTCCGCGAGCAGACTGCCGTACAGGAACAGGGTATACGCGGTGTACGTGTGCTCCGGGCCCTCGGTGGCCTCGACGATGTCGAGTGCTTCGCGAAACAGGTCCTCGGCTGCAGCGAACTGCCCGGCTTCCTGCCGGGCGGCGCCGAGGACGGTCAGGGCCACGGCGTACTGGGAATGGTCGCTGCCCAGGGCGGTTCGCATTACCTCGACGCTCTGCTCCGCATGCCGCAGGGCACCGTCGAGATCACCGCTCATCCGCAGCATGTGCGCGAGGTTCAGGTGCGTGTCGCCGGTCCTGGAGTCCTGCTCGCCGTACACGCGCTTGTCGATGGCCAGGACCTGCCTCATCAGGGACGCCGCTTCGGCGTACTGGCCCCGGGATTCCATGACGCGCGATAGGTAGAAGAGCGGCGGTGAGGTCCTCGCGTGCTCCGGGCCGAAGGCCTGCTCCGCAATCCGGACCGCCTTCTCGCCGTATGCCTGGGCGAGTTCGAACTCACCGAGCCGCTCGTGGGCGCGGAGCAGCTGCTGGTAGACATAGATACGCCGGGGGTCGTCGGCGGGTAGTTCCCTGTCCTGTATCGCCATGGCTTGCTCGAGCAGCGTCACGGCCTCGCCGTAATCTTCCTCTGCGAACATCTCGAGCACCGACGCTTCGCTCAGGAGCTTGGCCAGGCCGAGATCCTCGCCATGTGCGCGCCGGTGCAATTCGATCGCCTTTTTCGAGTAGGCGAACGGGTCGGCATCCGGGTCCTGCGTCTCGTGTTTCACAATGGCGAGGTAGCCGTAGGTCTCTGCAAGCTCCGGATCGTCAGCGCCGTACAGGGATTGCTTGATGTCGAGTGCCGATTCGAGATGAGAGTTGCTCCGATCCCAATCGCCCAGCGACAGGAAGATGCGCCCGATGGCCAGCAGGATGTCGGCACGTATGGCCGGTTGCCGGTCGAGTTCCTCGTCAATCCTGGACGCACCGGCTTCCAGAATCTGCCGTGCCGTCAGCTCTTCGCCGGATGCCTGCTGCGGACTGTTCTGCTCGAACAGGTCGATGAGGAACTCGGTAACCTCGGCCGACTTCTCCGCTTCGAGTTCCGCGGCAGCCCGGCTCTCGGTCAGCGCACGCAGGTAGAGAAAATTGCCGACCAGCAACATCGTGGCCAGCACAGCGACTGTCGATGCTGCCGCGGCATTGCGCCGCAGGAACTTGCCGGCCCGGTCCCACCATGTCGGGTTCCTGGCGGCAACCGGGTATCCATTCAGGTAATTGTCGAGGTCGGATGCCAGGTCGCCCGCCGACGAGTAGCGATCCGCGGCGTCAGCCTCCAGGCACTTGTTGATGATCGCCTCGAGTTCCGCGGGTAACCGCTCCGACAGCCGTGAATCCACGGTCACGGAGATCTTCCGGACCGCACGCTCGGTCGCTGACTTCTGCGTCTCCGACCGGGCATCGTCACGCTGCTCGAACAGCGACAGGAACAGGAGACCGACCTGGTAGATGTCGCTGGCGACGGAGATGGGCTCGTTGAGGAGTTGCTCCGGGCTCGCATAGCGTGGCGTCATCGGGCGGCTCGCGACCGTGACGCTGTCAGGAGCCTCCAGGATCTTCGCGATACCGAAGTCGAGCAGTTTCAGGTCGCCTTCGGTCGTCACGAAGACGTTGGACGGTTTGAGATCCCTGTGGACGACGAGGTTCGAGTGAGCGAACGCGAGTGCCCGGCAGAGTGACAGCACGAGTCTTGTCTTCGCCTTGTGTGAAAGGTTGCGGCTCTTCGCGTACGCGTCGATCGGCGTTCCGTCGATGAGTTCCATCACGAGGAACAGGCTGCCGGATTCAGAGAGCCCGGCATCGTAGAGCTGCGCAATGTTCGGATGCGAGAGGCTGGCGAGTATTTGCCGTTCCTGGCGGAAGCGCTGGACATGCTCCTTGCCCATGCCCGACGGGAGGACCTTGATCGCAACCTCGCGATCGAACTCGCCGTCGTCCCTGGCGGCACGATACACGCGCCCCATGCCGCCTTCGGCGATCAAGCCGATAATCCGGTAGCTCCCGACGGACTGTCCGAGCAGTCGATCCTCCTCCGAGTCGACCAGTTGCTCGAAGCTCTCCAGTCCCCCGCCGGTTTTGAACAGGTCGTCAGTCACGAGCGGCCCCCCGGGGTATCGTGACGGCAGGTTGCCGTACCCACTTGGTAATCATTATAGGCAGACCGGCAAACGACGGTAACGCTGTCGCCAACCAGTGCGGGCTGTTGTGTTGTGGAAAAACCGGCATCTGGCATGAGTGACCCGTGCTTGCTCGAGTTCCGTGCTGTTCACTTTTATAGATCGAATTTGCGCGGCGAAACCCGCCAACGGACATGCCTGGCGCGAACTCGCGCAGGCTCACAGCGGTCCGCCGGCACCTGCTGTCGGGTCGTCTGCCCGTGCGTGATGACGTGACCGCGGAGGGAAGATGCAGTGACTCGCCCGGGCAGAGATATGGTAGCCTCCCCGAAAAAATAACCTCGGGGACATACGCTGAACACGCCAACGAAGGCGGCCAACGCCTATCCTGAACTGACCTGGGTTGCCGTCATCGTCGGCTGGATACTCGGCGTCATCATCGCCGTCTCCATCGGCTACGCGGCCCTGATCCTCGGCTTCTCGATCGAGGGCTCGGAACTCGCCGCGATCCTCGGCTTCGGCATCCTGCGCGGGATGCTGCGCAGGAAGAGCATCATCGAGAACAACATCGTGCAGACGATCGCCTCCGGCGTGAACGGCGCGTCCTCGGGCATGATGTTCTCGGTCCCGGCGATCTTCATCCTGGGTTACGGCGACCGCTTCGACCCGGTCATTTTGACCTTCGGATGTATTGCCGGCGCCTTCCTGGGGATTGCGTTCATCATTCCGCTGCGCAAGCACATGATCGACTACGAGCGCCTGACCTACCCGGGCGGCGTGGCCGTCGCGACGATCCTGAAATCGCCCGGGGCCGGCGTGCGCAAGGCGATCATCCTGGTGGCCGCCGCGCTGATCAGCGCGACCGTGCATGCGCTGACGATCCGGACCGGCGTCTCCAACTGGAATGTCGGCGAGCTGATCGGCATGCCGGAATTCATGAATGGCATCTGGTATCTCTCGCTGATGACGATCGGCGTCGGCTTCATTGCCGGCCGCGGCGGCATCGCGTTCATCATCGGCGGTTTCGTGGCCTACTGGTTCCTGTCGCCGATGCTGGCGGCAACCGGCAGCTTCCCGCTCGACGCGGCCGGGCAGGTCATCAGTTCGCCCGAGCCTTTGCGGCTGATGCTGTACCGGCCGCTCGGCATCGGGATGCTGATCGGCGGCGCGATCATGGGCGTGATCCTCGCCGCGCCGCTGATCCTGAGCGCGATCAAGTCGATGCAGAAGGCCGCCGAAGTCGAGACGCGCGCTGCCGGCGAGGAGATGCCGATCAAGCTCCTCTACTTTGCGGTAGCGGGCGCTATCGTCCTGCTGGGCTTCATGGCGGTCACGGCGGTCGAGTCGATGTCGCTCCTCGGCGGCATCGCGATGGCGCTGCTTGGCACACTGTGGGTGTGGATGGCCGGCATCATCCTCTCGGAGGCGATCGGGCGGACCAACTGGTCGCCGCTCTCGGGCATGACGCTCGTCGGCATCACGCTCCTGATCGTGCTGACGCAGGCGCTCGGCATGGAACGCGCCGACTCGATCGTCGCCGCGATCATGGTCGGCGCCGCGATGTGCGTCGCGATGTCCCAGGCCACCGACCTGATGCTCGATCTCAAGACCGGCTATCTCGTCGGCGCCACGCCGCGCATGCAGCAGTACGGCCAGTTCATCGGCGCGTGGCTCGGCCCGATCGTCGTCATCCTGGTCATCTTTGCGCTGCACGAGGCCTACGAACTCGGCAGCGCGCGCCTGCCGGCGCCGCAGGCGCAGGCGCTGGCGAGTACCGTCGACGGCATCATGGGCGGAGACGTGCCGGCACAGAAGTACCTGGCCGGCGCGATCCTCGGCGGCGTGCTGTCCGCGCTGATGGGCGGCCTGGGCATCACGGTCGGCCTCGGCTTCTACCTGCCGTTCAACATCGTCCTGACCTACGCCCTCGGTACGCTGAGCCGCGAACTCGCCGATCGCTTCCGCGGCAAGGACTGGTCGGACAATGTCGGCATACCGATCGCGGCCGGGTTCATCGTCGGCGAGGCGCTGGTCGGCGTCGGCGATGCGATCAAGACGGTCATCCAGGGAGTCACGGGATGAGGGCGCCGGCATGAAGAAGATTGCGTATTTCCTCCTCGGCGCCGGTTTCCTCGCGGGCGCCTACGTCACCGCGCTCGACGTCGAGAACGTCGACTGGCTACTGTTCGGCATTGCCGCCGTCGCGGCCGCCGGCGGCGTGATTCTCGCCAAGCGCGCCGACCGAGCCGAGGCCACCTCGGGCGAACTCCTCGAGAACAACCGCAACGAGCTCAACCAGTCGCTCGCCAATATCGTGCGCGATCTCCGGCAGATGACCGAGGGCACGGCGCTTTCGGGCGACGCGCTGCGCGACTGGATCGACGAGCGGCTGCGACCGGACCTCCGGCGCTTCGTCGAGGCGCGCCAGAGCATGGTGCATCTCTACGGCCTGCAGACCTACGCGGACATCATGAGCGAATTTGCCGCCGGCGAACGCTACATCAACCGCGTGTGGTCGACGTCGGCGGACGGCTATGACGAGGAAGCCGAGCGCTACCTCAAGCGCGCCGCCGAGCAGTTCGACGACGCGCAGAAGCAGCTCGCGAAGGCCGGCACCTAAGTTCATGGGGACAGTTTACTTTTCCCTTTCGGGGAAAAGTAAACTGTCCCCATGAACTGCCATGCACTGCCTCGGAAGGTTCACCAGGTGCTGAAGCCGCAGGCCTCCATGATCCGGTAAAGCACTCGCTTCACCCGCGAGCGCTCCGCGTAGTGTTCGTAGGCGACCGAGAACTTCCGGTCCGCCTGTCCGTACCAGAGTTCGTCGAAGTGGAAGCGTGCGTCCCGGATGATGCGCGCGGCGGCGTCGGCACGCACGAGCACGCTGGTCTCCAGGTTGAAGTTATCCAGGTTGCGCCGCGTCAGGTTCGCGGAGCCTGCAAGCAGCCGGCCTTTGTCGTCCATGGTCTCGGCGAGGATCATCTTGGTGTGGCACTGCTCCCCGTGGGTATGCATCCAGCGGATCTCGACGCCTTCGCGGACGAGTTCGAAGGCGACCTGGCGGTTGGGGATACCGAACTTGGGATTGCCGAAGGCGTCCTTGTTCGGGTCGAGCAATAGCCTCAGTGCCACGCCGCGGCGTTGCGCCCGCTTCAGCGCCTTTACGATCGCGCGGTCTGAAAGATAGAAGGTCGACACGCTCAGGCGCTCGCTGCGCCGGCAGGCCCCGATCATCTCGAGGGCGGCCGCCTTGATGGCGTTTTCGGTCAGCACCTGGACGGAGGTGTCGCCGTTCTGCGGCGGCGTCTCGATCGCCAGGTCCACTGTCGGATGCCCGGAAAACCGCAACACCGCGTTCTCCGATTCCAGCAGGTCGCGCACCGCCAGCCCGCCGAAACGCACCGCGATATTCGTATGGGCGCTGCTCGCGTCGTGCGGGTTGGCCGACGTCACGAGTGCCTGCCAGTCGCCGTCGCGATCGGCAATGACGGTCTTGCGGTGGTTGGCCTTGAAGTTGAAGGCCTCGAGGTAGCTCCGGAGCGTGACCCTGTGATCCCCGTCGAACGGGCTCGGCATCCGTCCGCCCGTGCCACTGCCGAACGGGCGCACGAGATAGCGCCAGAACAGCGAGTACAGCGGATTGGGATCCCGGAGCTTCCGCAGGTTGGTGAGCACGACGTCGATGCCGGCCTCGCGGAGGCACTCGAACTGCGCCGACGGCAGCGCGCCGTAAACCGTATTGATCGGGTCTGTGATGAGGACGATGCGGATCTCCGGGTGTGCCGCCTTTTGACGAACCAGCCGCTCGGTCAGCTCGCCGGAGAGCAGCCGCGTCGTCTCCCGGTGCTTGCCCTGGAAGTCGTTGTAGAGGAACAGGTCGAGGAGCAGCAGCCGGCGCGAACGCTCGATCATGTCGAACACCGCGTCGAAGATCTCCTGCTCGCTGTGACGCTCGCCGGCGCCGTCGACCCAGGTCTTGTCGGCGAGAAACTCGACCCGCGTGGCCGGGTGTACGCCGCCGGTGAAGTCGACGCCGGGCGGCAGGGCACGGTGCCAGAACCGGCGCTTGCCAGGGTGGATGGGGTCGGGCTTGTTCATCGATGCGAGCAGCGTCCCGGTCTCCGCATGATCGGCCGCGCTGCCAGTCTATTGCGTTGCCGGCCGTGACACGAGTCCCCTCGTCGCGTTCGGCACGGCCGGGGATTCTGTTACCCTCGGCAAGAGCCGGGAGCTTACTCGATGACAGAACCCGACATCCCCACCGACGGCCGCAATCGCGCCGGCGAAAGCGCCCTGAAGCGCCGCGTCTTCGTGGTGATATTCCAGTCGCGAACGCCGCTCGGCAAGCTGTTCGATCTCGCGCTGATCCTCGCTATCCTGCTGAGCGTCCTGGCGCTGATGCTCGAGAGCATCGAGTCGCTCGGAAGCCGGTATCACTACCAGCTCGTCTCGATCGAGTGGGGTTTTACGCTGCTGTTTACGGCGGAGTACCTGCTCCGGCTGTGGTGCGTGCGCGAGCCCGGCGTTTATGCACGGAGCTTCTACGGCGTCGTCGACCTGCTCGCCATCCTGCCGACGTATCTCGCGCTGGTCTTCACCGGCTCCGGCGCCCTGCTCGTGATACGCATCCTGCGAATTTTGCGGCTCTTCCGGGTCCTGAAGCTCGCGCGCTACGTCACCGCCTCCGACGCCCTCGTCGAGGCGATGGTGCAGAGCTGGCGCAAGATCATCGTGTTCCTGTATGTCATCCTGACGATTGTCGTCATCTTCGGGTCGGCGATGTACCTGATCGAGGGTCCGGAGCACGGCTTCACGAGCATCCCGCGCGGCGTCTACTGGGGGATCGTGACGCTGACGACCGTCGGCTTCGGCGACATCACGCCGCAGACGCCGCTCGGCCAGGCGGTCGCCGCCATCGTCATGATCATGGGCTACGGTATCATTGCGGTCCCGACCGGTATCTACGCCGCCGAACTTCGCGACGTCATGACGCGGCGGCGGCAGGCGAAAGCCTGCCCGGAATGCAGCCGCGTCGGCCATGACGAGGACGCGAAGTTCTGCAAGTACTGCGGTGCGAACTTTGCGGAACCGGCACGGGACGAGAAGTCCTGACCGTGCAATCGCGTGCTCACAACCGCCATACTGAAGGCCTCGAGTGATTCTGATTTTCCTGGCAACCGGATTCCTGCTGATGACGCCCAACGGTACACCGCCCGACGCTGACGATACGGCCGATGCGCCGGCAACCGCGCAGCGGCTGATTACCGACTTCACCGACGCCACGGCCGATCTCGGCTGGTATGTCGTCAACGACAACGTGATGGGCGGGCGGAGCGAGGGCGGCTTCCGTGAATCCTCCGGTGAGCTGTTCTTCGCGGGCCGTACCAACACCAACGGCGGCGGCTTCAGCTCGATTCGCTCCGGAACGCTGGCGCTCGACCTGTCCGATCATGCGGGCATCCGCCTGCGGGTGTTCGGAGACGGGCGCCGCTATACCTGGCGCCTGACCACCGATGCGCGCGTCTACGGCCGGGAGGTCGCTTACTGGGCGGATTTCGACACCGTCGACGGTGAATGGCAGACCGTCGACATCCCGTTCTCGAGCTTCGTCCCGAGGTTCCGTGGCAGCGTTCTCAACGGACCCGCCCTCGACACCGGCGAGATAACGGGAATGGGTCTCATGATCTACGACAAACGGGACGGGCCCTTCGAGCTGCGCCTCGCGAGCATCAACGCCTACTGACACGTCGTCCTCCCGTTCAGCGACCGTCGCTTACGCATTTCCTCTGATTGTGGAGACGTCAGGCGCTCGCTACAGTGAAGACGTAAGGGACAGGTATTGAAAGGAGGCTTGAAATGTCAGTCGCACGCGTTACAGAAATTACTGCAGGGTCGCCGAAGAGCTTCAGCGACGCGATCGAAGTCGGTATCGACCGGGCCGTCAAGACGCTGGACAACGTCACCGGGGCCTGGATACAGGACCAGCAAGTCGTCGTCGAGGACGACTCGATCACCGAGTACCGCGTTCACATGAAGGTGACCTTCGTTCTGAACGACTGATCCTCGGGATGTGCCCGGCGCGCGGTCCGCGCGGGCGCCGGTCAGGGGCAGCTCACGTTATTTCCGGTTCGGTATGCCGGAACGCCATCCTGCGGTCGCCGGATTCATATCCATCGCTTGCGCCGGAAGAAGCCCAGCAGGATGACGACGACCGCCAGCATCAGGAGCAGCACGAGCGGATAGCCGAAGCTCCAGCCGAGTTCCGGCATGTTCCACGGGCCGGCTGTACGGTCGAAGTTCATCCCGTAGACGCCGGTGATGAACGACAGCGGAATAAAGACCGTGGCAATGATCGTCAGCACCTTCATGATGTCGTTCATCCGGTTCGAAAGGCTCGACAGGTAGACCTCGAGGAGGCTCGACGCCATTTCCCGGTAGCTTTCGACCAGGTCGAGTGCGTGCACGACGTGATCGTAACAGTCACGCAGGTAGATTCGTGTCCCGTCGCTGATCAGCGGATGCTCGTCGCGGATCAGCCCGTTCAGCATGTCGCGCTCCGGCCACAGTACGCGCCGGAGCAGCACCAGCTCCCGCTTCAGGGCGTGAATCTCGTCCAGCGCCTCGCGGCTCGGGTCGTCGAAGACCGTGAGCTCCAGCACCTCGATCCGCTCGCCGAGGTCTTCCATTACCGGGAAGACCAGGTCGACGGCCATGTCGATGAGCGCATAGAAGAGGTAGTCCGTCCCGTTCCGGCGCAGGCGCGAGTCATCCTGGCGGATGCGCTCGCGGATGACCCCGAGCGGGTCGGCCTGCCCGGAATAGAAACTGATGAGCCAGGTGTCGCCGAGAAACAGGCTGAGCTGCCCGAGCCGGATACCGTCGGCCGTCAGCTCCGGGATGCTGATGATCGCGAAGAGCTGCTCCTCGTAGGCGTCGAGCTTCGCCCGCTGGCCCGTGTGCAGAACGTCCTCGAGCGCCAGCGTGTGTAACTGCCTCGTTTCCCCGATGCTTCTCAGGAGACCCTTGTCCGGCATCCCGTGCACGTGCAGCCAGGTCGGGTCAGGGCTCGTCTCGAGGTATTCCCGGGCCTCGGCGAGCGAGCAAGCGTCTTTCTCGGTCAGGTGCCCTGCCTCGAAGTCCATCAGGTAGAGCGTCGCGGGCTCGCGGTGCTCGGCCGGTGGAACCGTCAGGTCACCCGGCGCCGTCCCCGGGCGCGTGTAACGCCCCGGGAAGTGGTGCAGCGGATGTCGCAGCCTGGCTAGCCTCCGCGATCCGCGATCGGCGTCATTCGGTGGCTGTCCCACGCACGGCTCCCGCGGCTCAGTTCTCGTCATCCATCGGCTCTGGTTCGGCCGGCGGAACGTCCTGCGCTTCGATGTCTTGCGGTGCCGGCTCTTTCAGCGCTTTGGCTTCTTCGGCGCTGATCGGGTAGAAGCGGCCCAGCCCGCACGATGCGCCCGGCATGAAGCCGAAGCCCGCCTGGTCGAGAACCGTAATGATGTCGACGTCGCAGAGCCGTGACATCGTCGTCCGGTACATGAAGGTCCGTTCACGCTTCAGCCCAGGGCAGCGGTGCGGCAGGCGGTTCAGGTAGACGTCGCCGTTACGCATATAGAACAGGATATTGTTGTCGTCGACGACGTCGGTCCTGTCGATGGAGCGCATGCTGATGCAGCGCTCGATCGCCCGGTCGTCCGCTTCTTCCGTCGTGAAGCCGGTGAGGGGAACAAGCAAGAGCAGGCAGCAGCCGACGATGAGGCTCCTGGGATTAATCAGCATGGGTATCACTCCCGGGCGGACGTCTCGATAACGGGTCCGCCACTGGTTTCGGGCCCGCGGTCCGGGGCCGTGCTTTCAATTTATGCCCGGGCGTGGCAAATGAAATCGCGGCATGTAC